>JBOGZQ010000001.1:0-16130 GCA_050697375.1 Gaiellaceae bacterium
GACGACCGAGGCGAAGGCGAAGGCGGTGAAGCCGTTCGCCGAGCAGATGATCACGCTCGGCCGGCGCGGCGACCTGCACGCGCGCCGGCAGGCGCTCGCCGAGCTTCGGTCGCAGGAGATCGTGCACAAGCTCTTCTCCGACGTCGGCCCGCGCATGGCCGACCGGCCCGGCGGCTACTCGCGCATCGTCAAGCTCGGCCCCCGCCAGGGCGACGCGGCCGACATGGTCTACCTCGAGCTCGTCGACTACGTCCCGTAGGGACATGACGGGGGACAGTCCCCGTTGACGAAGTTGTGACGCTCTCGTAACGGGGTCTGGCCCCGCGCGTGTCCGTTCCGGCCTAGCTTCCGACCGGTGCGCCGAGGAGGCTGCCGAGGCCCGCGGCGATCGCCGCGATGAGGACGCCGGCGAAGGTGACGATCCCGAGCGCGCGGACGAACGTGTCCGAGAAGAAGCGCCAGCGGAAGTAGGCGAGCATCAGCAGCTCGAACGCGACGACGGCGACCGCGACAATGAGCGCCGCGTGGTAGTTCGCGATGAGGAACGGCAACGAGTGGAGGATCCCGCCGAGGAACGTCCCGCCGCCTGTGATCGAGCCCCGCGCCCACGGGCTGCCGCGGCCGGTGAGCTCGCCCGTGTCCGAGAGCCCCTCGGAGAAGCCCATGCTGATCGCCGCGCCGAGCGACGTCGCGAGGCCGGCGATGAACGCGTAGCGCGTGTCGTGCGACGCGAGCACGACTGCGAAGATCGGCGCCAGCGTCGACAGCGAGCCGTCGATCAGCCCGACCATCGCCGGCTGGACGCGCTGGAGGAGGAAAACGTGCTCGTCGGACATCAACTAGAGTGTATCATCTGATGTGCAAGTCGGTAGAGCATAAGGCAGTCCTGACAAATCGCGTCAGGGGTGCCTGACGTGCGCATCAGACTGACGATCGAGTACGACGGCACCCCCTTCCGCGGCTGGGCCGCGCAGCCGGGCCAGCCGACCGTCGAGGCCGCGCTCCGCGCGGCGCTCGACGCCACCTTCTCGTCCGTCGACCGCCTCGCGGTCGCCGGACGCACCGACACCGGCGTCCACGCGCTCGGCAACGTCGTCAGTGTCGACGTCGAAGGCGGCCCGCCGCCGGAGCGCGCGGCCGCCGCTCTCAACACCCGTCTTCCGGACGAGATCGCCGTCGTCGCCGCCTCGGAGGCGGCGCCGGGCTTTCACGCGCGCCATTCCGCGACGGCGCGCTCGTACCGCTACCGCATCTACACGCGCGCGACGACGTCGCCCTTCGAGCTCCGACGGAGCTGGTGGCTGCCGCACTCCCTCGACCTCGACGCGCTCAACACGGCCGCCGCGTTCCTTCCCGGCGAGCACGACTTCCGCGCGTTCACGCCGACCGAGACCCAGCACGAGGTCTTCGTCCGCGTCGTCGAGCGCGCCGAGTGGATCCGGCGCGGCGACCACCTCGACTTCGAGATCACCGCCGGCAGCTATCTCCGCCACATGGTGCGGACGCTCGTCGGAACGATGGTGGACGCGATCGACCTCGCGCCGCTGCTCGCCGGCGCCGACCGCGCGTCGGCCGGACAGACGGCCCCGCCCTGGGGGCTCTACCTCGTCGCGGTCGCGTACTCGCGCCCGTGATCTGCGTGTCTTCGCCGAAGCCGCAGCGCGCCCGTCGCACCGAGCACGAATACGAGCCCGCCGGTAGCGATCAGCACATCGCCGACGGAGAAGACGTTCGCCCACGGGATCCAGCTCGGCGCCGCCCACCGGTCGACGAGCCACGCAAGATGGGGAGACGCGAGCTCGGCGCTGTTGCGGCTCTTCGTGAAGTGGAGCCCGGCGCCGCGAAGCGCCGACGGAAGCGCCGGCATGTGCCCGCCGTTCGCAACGATCGCCGACAGGTTTGACACGAGCCCGAGCGCGATCAGCGGGATCCCCGGCATGCGGAAGTTGCCGGCGATCGCGGCGGCGAAGAGGCCGTACGAGATGAGCCAGAGCACGACGCCGATCCGGTCGGACGTGTGCCACGGCATGACCTTCACCGGGAATGCGACGAGCTGCATGGCGATGGCGACGTAGAACAGCCATACCGCGCGAAGGCGGAGCTTCGCGAGCCGGCTCCACCGCCCGCCGATGAGCGGCGCGAGGAAGAACCCTCCGATCAGGGGCAGCGCGAGTGCCATCGGCCTATGCGAACGCCAGGGTCGCGGTTTTCCGCCGCTCCGGCGCGGCCTGGGCCACGCACGCCTCGACGGCGGCGACCGCGGTTGCCTCGAACTGCGTGCCCGCGTTCGCGCGCAGCTCCGCGAGCGCGTACTCGACCGACTGTGCGACGCGGTACGGGCGGTTGGCCGTCATCGCCTCGAACGCGTCGGCGACGCGAATGATGCGCGCGCCGAGCGGGATGTCCTCGCCGGCAAGCCCGTCGGGATACCCGGTGCCGTCCCAGTTCTCGTGATGATGGAGGATCCACTCGTCGATCGGTGCGATCCCAAGGCCCTCGAGCAGCGAGAAGCCGAGCGCCGGGTGCGCCTTGATCGTCTCGAACTCGATCGGCGTGAGCGCGCGCGGCGCCTGGAGGAGCGAGTCGGGAATGCCGATCTTGCCGATGTCGTGCAGCAGGCCGCCGAGGGCGAGCTGGTCGACGGTGTTCTCGTCGAGGCCGAGCTCCGCGCCGATCGCCGCCGCCAAGGCCGACACCGTCTCGGAATGGTTCGCCGTCGAGGGGTCCTTCGCGTCGACGAAGCGCACGATGTTCTTCGCGGCGCGGAGGCGGGCAACGCGCTCCGTCTCCCACTCGAGCTCCTTCGCCGAGTGGATGCGCACGACCTTCGGGCTGTAGACGAACGACCGGTTTTTGCCGTGGTGCTTCGACCAGTACAGCGCGCCGTCGGCCATGCGCTGGAGGCCGTCGGCGTCGTCCGCCTGGCTCGGGAAGCTCGCGATGCCGACGCTGATCGTCACCGGCGTGAGGCCCAGGCCGGCAACGGCCTCCTGGATGTCGGTGATGCGCTCGAACGCGAGCGTGCCGTCGCCGCCGAAGAGGATCGCGAACTCGTCGCCGCCGCAGCGGAACGCCTCGCCGTCGCGTGCGCTACAGAGGATCTCGGCGAGCGCGACGAGGACGTCGTCGCCGACCTGGTGGCCGTAGGTGTCGTTGATGCGCTTGAAGTCGTCGACGTCGACGATGCAGAGCGAGAACTCCGAGCCCTCACGCTCGGCGTCCTCGATCGCCATCCGAAGCGCCGCCTGGTATGCGCGGTGGTTGCCGAGACCGCTGAGATTGTCCGTCCGGGCGTCCTTCGCGGCCTGATGGGAGTGGTAGAGGCTCCGCTGGTACAGCGTGAGGGTGAAGAGCGGGCCGGCGAGGAGCAGCAGCATCCACGGATGCGCCGCCCACAGGTTCGCGGCGAGCGCGGCGAGGACGGCCATCATCATGTAGACGAGGCCGTTGCGCCTCAGGCTGGGAAGGACGACGTCGCGGAAGCGGACGCGCTGCGCGACCGCGATGACGCCGGAGACGACCACGACATTGGTGCAGACGTGGAGCGCGGCGCCGCCGAGGATGTACCCGGTCAGGCGGCCGGCGCCGACGCCGTCGGAGGAGCCGAAGACGACGGCCGGCGTGCTCGCAGCGAATGCAAACAGCGCATAGCTCGAGACGTTGAACACGATGCGCTCGAACGGGCGGTGGGTCGAGACCATCGTGATGGCGATGCTGAGCGCCGCGGCCGGCACCGCGTATTGCCAGCCGAAGAGAACGGCCGCGGTGACGATGAAGACCGTGGTGATCGAGAGGTCGGTCTTGCCGCCCTCGCCCATCGGCATGGGCTGGAGGTCGGCGAGGAGGGCGAGCGCGAAGAAGAGAGCCACGCTCGCGGCCCGGCCGACCGTCGGCGGGTCGACCGCGATCTTGACGAGCGAGAGGCCGATCAGGGGTGCGGCAAGAGCCGACGTCGCCGCGATGTAGGCGAAGAGTCGAACTGGTAGGCCGCAGATGAGCTTTTCGTTCATGTGAACTCGTTGACGCCGATACGAGAGCCGAGAACGGGGCCGACCGCCGCGCGGTCGGCCCCGTCTAAAGCCGGCTGGATGTCAGTCCCAGCGCCAGTCAGCGCCGACACCAACGACGAGCGCGACGAGAGCGGCCAGAGCCACTGCTCCCTTCAGGAGCGTTGCCGCATCGAGTGCGCGTGTATACCACCGAATCACGAGATCTTCACCTCCCAGGAGATGTCCGCAGTAAGTCCCGTTTCGCAGGTCGAATCCTCGCGATTTCGGGGGGGATTGCATCCCCAGGAAGGGGGAGCATCGGAGCGCGAACGAGGGGTTCATACCGGCCTCATTCCAAGCGGAATGTGGCGATCTCGCCGGGACCGAGCACGGCCCCGGCGGCTGCGCTGCCTTCCTCGTCCAGGCGGACGCGGACGGCCTCTACGCCGTCGATCCGAACCTCCTCGGGCCCGCCGTTCGGATTGAACACCCGGAGGATCGCGCCCTCGCCGTCCTCGGCGCCCTTGAGGCAGGAGAAGACGACGTCGCCCGCGACGGTGAGCGGGGCGGCGAAGGGGTCGCCGAGGAGGAAGTCGGTGCGGTAGTCCTGTCCGGCCCGCACGAGGGCCGCGTCGGAGAGCCGGTCGGCATCGCGCCGGATGGCGTACTCGAAGACGTGGCGCCCGAGGCACTGGCCGTCCGGAGTGGCGATGTCCGGACCGGCGTCGACCGGCCGGGTCGGCAGGCCGACCGGCCGCGAGATCGTCCCGACGCAGCGGAGGAGCGTCAGCCGCAGGCCGTCGGCGGCCGCCTCGTACTCCGGGAGGCCCTTCGTGAAGAGGGCGAGCGGGCCGAGGGCGACGGCGCCGAGCATGTGCTGCGCCGCGACGGGCGGCTCGACCCACCGGACGCGCGGCGGCGGCACGACGACCGGGCGGTGGACGACGGCGAACTGGCTTTCGGCGCGCACCTCGTCACCGGCTCCGGCGACGTGGACGCGGAGCCGGTGGTCGGACGCCTCGTTCTCGACCGTCGTGTGCAGCTCGATGCGGCCGAGCCACGCGCGCGCGACCGTCGTGATCCGAATCCCGGGCAGCTCGTGCTCGAGGACGAGGCTGCCGTTCGGGTCCCGCCTCGACTCGACGAGCTCGGCGCGCCGAACGGGGCCGCCGGTGCAGAACGTGTACAGGTCGCCGAGGTCGGGCTCGTCCTCGAAGACGAGCTCGAGCCCGTCGAGCGGCTCCGGCGCGGGCGCCGCGGCGCCGACACGGCGGCCCTCGAAGCCGCCGAGCTCGACGACGCTCCCGTCGACGAGCCGTGCGCGCGCGTACGGGAGCGTGTTGACGAGCGCGCCGCCGACGCCGAGCGCCTCGCGCTCGACGATCTCGAGCGTTCGGTCGAGCTGCTCGTAGCGGACGAGCATGTCGCGGTGCACCTCGTCGCACGAGCAGCCGCAGATGGAGTCGTGCGGGTGGTTGCGGAGGATGTCGCGCCACGCGAGGCGGACGTCCTCGTGCGGGAAGCGCGTCCCCTCGCGCAGCGACCGCAGGGCGGCGACGGTCTCGACGCCGAGCAGTCGCCGTTCCGCACGCTCGTTCGCCTGCTTCAGGTACATGCGCGCGGAATTGACGCCGCGGAGGATGTTCTGGAGCCGGGCGCCGACGAGCTCGCCCTCGTAGACGGGCAACCCGTCCGCCTCGGGCCGGAAGTCGGAGTACCGGCCGATGCGGAAGTTCGGGCCGAGCTCGCGGCAGATCTCCGGCAGGTGCGGCTGGATGTGCAGGTGGTCGGAGCCGTTCGCGAGCAGGATCGTCCACCCGGGCTCGAGCAGGTCGCCGAAGCGCGCGAGGATCGCGTCGACGCGCTCGCGCGCCTCCTCGGCGGTCGTCAGCCGCGCGAAGTTGTCGTAGTGCGGCAGGAACTGGGACGCGACCACCTCGGCGCCGGCGGCGCGCCAGCGGAAGCGGACGCCGACGTCGTCGATCTGGTCGCCGAGCCCGCGTGAGAAGAGGAACGTGTGGAGGCCGAAGCCGGCGAGCACCTGCGGCAGTTGCGCCGGGTGGCCGAAGCTGTCGGGCTCGTAGCCGGCGGACGTCGGCTCGACGCCGAAGCGGCGACACACGCGGCGGCCGAGCAGCAGGTTGCGGACGAGCGACTCGCCGCCGACGAGGATCTCGTCGGGCAGGACGTACCACGGCCCCGCCTCGAGGCGGCCCGCGGCCAAGAGGGCGCGCAGCCGGTCGACGTTCTCCGGGCGGATCTCCGCGTAGTCCTCGAGCACGAGCGCTTGGCCGTCGAGCGTGAACGAGGTGAACGACTCGTCAGCCTCGAGCGTGTCGAGCACCTCGTCCACGACGACGCCGAGGCGCAGGCGGAAGACCTCGAACGGGACGTACCACTCACGGTCCCAGTGCGTGTGGGGGACGACGAGGAAGCGGATCGGTCTAGTGAATCAGGTCGTCGCCGGCCGCGGCTTGCGACCGGGGACGCGCGCGCCGGTGACGGCGAGCGCGAGGACGAAGCCTCCGACGGCGATGGCGACGTCGCCGACGGAGAAGATGTTCGCGAGCGGGATCCAGTGCGGGGCGGCCCAGCGGTCGACGAGCCACGGGAGCGCCGGGTGCGCCATCGCCTCGCTGTTCATCGAGCGTGTGTAGTGGAGGCCTGCGCCGGCGAGCGCGCGCGGCAGCGCCGGCATGTGGCCGCCGTTGGCGACGACGGCGATGAGGTTCGAGCCGAGGCCGACGGCGACGAGCGCCACGCCGGGGAGGCGGACGTTCCGCACGACGACGGCTACGAGCAGGAGATCGGACGCGATCCAGAGCGCGACGGCGGCGCCGTCCGGCGTGTGCCACGGGAACGAGCTTCCCGGGAACGCGGCGATCTGGAACGCGAGCGCAACGTACGCGAGCCAGAGCCAGTGCAGCCGCATGGTTGCGAGCGTCCGTAGGCGGCCGCCGAAGGGAAGCGCCACGAGGACGCCGATGAGGAACGGGAGCGCGAGGACCATCAGGCGAACGCGAGCTGCGCGGTCTTGGCGAGATGCGCCTCGACGGCGGCGACGGACACAGGGTCGAATTGCTCGCCGGCGAACATGCGCAGCTCGGTCAGTGCGTACTCGATGCTCTGCCCCTCGCGGTACGGGCGATCGGACGTCATCGCCTCGAACGCGTCGGCGACGCGGATGATGCGCGCGCCGAGGGGGATCTCGTCCCCGACGAGCCGATCCGGATAGCCGGTGCCGTCGAGATTCTCGTGGTGGTGGAGGATCCACTCGTCGATCGGTGCGATGCCGAGGCCCTCGAGGAGCGAGTAGCCGAGCGCCGGGTGCGCCTTGACGGCCTCCATCTCCTCGTGCGTCAGACCCCGCGGCGCCTGGAGCAGCGAGTCGGCGATGCCGATCTTGCCGATGTCGTGCAGCAGGCCGGCGAGTGCAAGCTGGTCGACGATGCTCTCGTCGAGGCCGAGCTCCGTCCCGATGGCGGCGGCGAGGCGGGAGACGGTCTCGGAGTGGTTGGCCGTCGTCGCATCCTTCGCGTCGACGAAGCGCACGATGTTCTTCGCCGCGCGCAGCCGCGCCATCCGCTCGGTCTCCCACTCGAGATCCTTCGCCGAGTGGATGCGCACGACCTTCGGGCTGTAGACGAACGACCGGTTTTTGCCGTGGTGCTTCGACCAATAGAGCGCACCGTCGGCCATGCGCTGGAGCCCGTCGGCCTCCTGGGCCTGCCCGGGATAGCTCGCGATGCCCACGCTGATCGTCACCGGCGTGAGCCCGAGGCCGGCAACGGCATCCTGCACGTCGGTGATCCGCTCGAACGCGGTCGTGCCGTCGCCGGCGAAGATCAGCGCGAACTCGTCACCGCCGCAGCGGAAGGCCTCGCCCTCGCGCGCGTTCCGGAGAATCTCGGCCAGGGCGACGAGGACGTCGTCGCCGACCTGGTGGCCGTAGGTGTCGTTGATCCGCTTGAAGTCGTCGACGTCGACGATGCACAGCGAGAACTCGGTGTGATCGTGCTTCGCGTGCGCGATCCGCTCGCGCAGGGCCGCCTGGTAGCCGCGGTGGTTGCCGAGGCCCGTGAGGTTGTCGGTGAGCGCGTCGCGCAGCGCCAGCCTCGACTTGAGCGCGGTGCGCTGGTAGAGGGAGAGTGCGAACAGCGGCCCGGCGAGGAGGACGAGCAGCGCGGGCTTGATCGTCCAGAGGTTCGCGGCGAGGGCTGCGAGGAAGGCCATGATCGCGAGCGCCGGCCCCGAGTAGCGAAGGAGGGACGTGAGCGTCTCGCGATAGCGGATGCGCTCCGCGAGGGCGACCGCCCCCGCGACGAGACCGACGTTGACGAGGACGAAGATCATGCCGCCGACGAACGCGTAGACGCTCACGGCCACTACGTCGTGAGCGGTGTGGCTGGGCACCATGCCGAGGATCCGGGGCGTCGACGCGACGGCGGCGGCGATCGCGTACGCCCCGCCGTTGAAGGTCGCCTTGACGACCGGATTCCGCTGGATGAGCATCGGCAGGCAGATGCTCAGGGCTGCGATGGGGATCGCCGCCGCCCACCCGAAGATGAGCAGTGCGGCGATGTTGAACACGAAGCCAAGCGAAACCGAGCTTCCCTTCTCGTCGAGCGGGACCGGATGGAGCTCGGCGACAATCCCGAACGCGAGGAACAGGCCCATGCCGGCCCAGGTCGTGAGCCGCGGGGGCTCGAACGCGAGATGCCCGACGGCAACGCCGAGCGCCCCGCCGGCCGCGACCACGACCGTCCCGACGTACGCGACGAGCCGTGGAGGAAGCCCGATGATTGTTTTCTCGGTCGAGGCCATGTCGCCGCGAGGGATCAGCGGGAGCCGGCGCCACGCCGGCTCACGCTATGACCCGTCTAGAGCAGACCGAGCAGACCAGAGATGATCGACGTGAGATCGCCCCAACGGACGCCTGCTCCCGAACCGACGAGAAGCGAGGTCAGTGCGCCGAGTGCGATAACGGACTTGAGCGCCGCAGAATGCCAACGAACCATTGCAGGTTCACCTCCAAGGTGTAGTAGCCGCAGTCCCTGCGTTGCGCATCCTCTCGTGCCGCCGCGTACCGAAGCGCCCCCCGAATGGGGGATCTAGGTATGACCCGGGTAGGATCGCTCGAATGAGGTACCCGGTCGTTCTGTTCGATCTCGACGGCACCGTGATCGACTCCGGCGGGATCATCCTCGCCTCCATGCGGCACGCCACCCGGGAGGTGCTCGGCCGGGACTATCCGGACGAGGTGCTCATGCGGGCCGTCGGCGGCCCGGGTCTCGAAGCCCAGATGGCGGCGCTCGACCCGGAGCGGGTGGACGAGCTCGTGACCGTCTACCGAACACACAACGAGCCGCTGCACGAGGAGCTCGTCTGCTGCGCCGGCATGGGGGACGCCCTGAAGCGGCTCCAGGCCGACGGGCGGCGCCTCGGCGTCGTCACCGCCAAGCGCCGCCAAACCGTCGAGCTCGCCTTCCAGCACGTGCCGCTCGGGCACCTGTTCGAGGCGGTCGTGGGCGGCGACGAGACGACCCGGCAGAAGCCCGACCCGGAGCCGCTCCTTCTTGCGGCCGAGCGGCTCGGCGCGAGCCCGGACGAGACGGTGTACGTCGGCGACTCGCCCTTCGACGTGCGCGCCGCCAAGGCCGCCGGGATGGGCTCGGTCGCCGTCACCTGGGGCCGGATCCACGACCGCTCCCGGCTCGAGCGCGAGCAGCCGGACGTGATCGTCGACACCGCGGAGGAGCTGCTTGCCGCAGTCTGAGGGCGCTGCCCGGGCGGCCGAGCTGCGCGAGCTCCTCAATCGCGCGCTCATCGCGTACCACGTCGACGACGACCCGATCATGGAGGACGCCGCCTACGACGTCCTCTACGACGAGCTCGTCGCGCTCGAGGCCGAGCGCCCCGAGCTCGTCACCCCCGACTCGCCGACACAACGCGTCGGCGCGCCGGTCTCCGACCGGTTCCGGAAGGTGCGCCATCTCACGCCGATGGGCTCGCTCGAGAAGGTGACGACCGACGAGGCGATCGCGAAGTGGGCCGACGACATGCGCAAGCGGCTCGGCGGCGACGAGCCCGTCGCGTACGTCCTCGAGCCGAAGATCGACGGGCTCGCGATCAACCTCACGTACGTGGACAAGGTGTTCGCGCAGGGGGCGACGCGCGGCGACGGCGTCGAGGGGGAGGACGTCTCCCCGAACCTCCGCACGATCAAGACGATCCCGCTCGCGATGGTCGGCGGCGACGTCGCCGGAACGATCGAGGTGCGCGGCGAGGTGTACATGCCGCTCTCCGGGTTCAGGTCGTTGAACGAGCGTCTCGTCGCCGAGGAGAAGAAGCCGACGCCGAACCCGCGCAACGCCGCCGCAGGGTCGCTGCGCCAGAAGGACTCGTCGGTCACCGCTTCGCGCCCGCTCTCATTCTGGGCGTACGGCGTCGGAGCGCACAACGGCGTCGAGCTCGTCACGCACTGGGAGACGCTCCAGTGGCTGAAGGGCCACGGCTTCCCGATCAATCCGTTCGCCGAGCGCGTCGAGACGGTCGAGGAGGTGGCCGAACGCTGCCGTGCGTGGGAGCTGCGCCGCGCCGAGCTCGACTACGAGATCGACGGGATCGTCATCAAGGTCGACTCGTACGACCAGCAGGCGCGGCTCGGGGCGCTGCACGAGCGGCCACGGTGGGCGCGCGCCTTCAAGTGGGCGCCGATGACGGCGGTCACGCGGCTCGAGAAGATCGCCATCCGCGTCGGGCGCACGGGCGCGCTCAACCCGTGGGCGATTCTCGCGCCCGTCGAGGTCGGCGGCGTGACCATCTCGCGGGCGACGCTCCACAACGAGGAGGACATCAACCGGAAGGAGATCCGCCAGGGCGACGACGTCATCGTCCAGCGCGCCGGCGACGTCATCCCGCAGATCGTCGGGCCGGCGGGGCCGCACCGGAAGGGGACGAAGCGATTCCGGATGCCGACGCACTGCCCGCTCTGCGGCACCGAGGTCGTGAAGCCCGAGGGCGAGGCGATGCACCGGTGCCCGAACCGCGCGTGCCCGTCGCGCGGGCTCGAGACGCTCATCAACTGGGTCGGCTCGGCCGCGGACATCGACGGCGTCGGCGAGCAGTCGGTGCGGCGGCTCTGGGAGCTCGAGATCGTCCGGTCGATTCCCGAGCTCTATAGGTTGACGCGCGAGAACTTGACGGCCCTCGAGGGGTACGGCGAGGTGAGCGCCGGCAACGCCGTCGCCGCGATCGAGGCGTCGAAGGCGATCCCGTTCTCGCGCGTGCTCTACGGCTTGAACATCCCCGACGTCGGCTGGGTGACCGCGCAGCGCCTCGCCGCCCACTTCGGGACCGTCGACCGGCTGATGGACGCGACGCAGGAGGAGCTCGTCGAGGCGGAGGGCATCGGCCCCGAGCGGGCGGAGGGCATCGCCGAGTGGTTCCGCGACGACGACAACCGCAGGCTCGTCGAGGATCTGCGCTCGCTGGGTCTGCGCTTCGAGGCGGGCGAGGAGGCGAAGCCGGTCGAGGGTCCGCTGACCGGCACGCGCTACGTCGTCACGGGGACGCTCGAGAGCATGACGCGCGAGCAGGCCGAGGCGGCCCTCGAGGCGCTAGGCGCGAAGGTCTCCGCCTCGGTGTCGTCGAAGACGACCGGCCTCGTCGTCGGCGAGGAGCCCGGCCGCTCGAAGCTGGCGAAGGCGGAGAAGGCGGGCGTGCCGCTGCTCACGGAAGACGACCTCAAGAAGCTGCTAAGGCAGTAGCGAAGCGATCCTCGGCGACGCGGGACCAGAGCCAGGAGACGGGGCTGCCGTTGACGATCACCGAGAAGACATAGCGGTCCCCGACGAAGCCCGAGAGCGCGGTCGAGTCGTCGGTCGTCCCGGTCTTCGCGCGCACGACGCCGGCTGCGGCGGTGCCGCGCATGCGGTCGTGCAGCGTCCCCGTTCTTCCCGCAAGCGGGAGCGCGGCGACGAGCTCCGGCCGCAGCTCCGGGTCGCTCCACATCACGTGGAGGAGCGAGACGAGCGCTGCCGGCGTCTGCCGGTCGAGGAGCGAGAGCCCCGAACCGTCTGCCATGCGGACGCCCGCGAGGGGGACGCCCGCCTGTGCGAGCAGGCTGCGGACGATGCCGAGCCCTGCCGCAGTCGTGCCGTTGCCGGCCTGAACGGCGCCAAGCTCCTTCGTCAGCATCTCGGCGGTGAAGTTGTCGCTCACCTGGTCCATCGAGTGCACGATCGACTCGAGCGTCGGGGAGTCGATCGACGCGAGGTCGACGCCTTCGTCGTCAGCAGCTCCAAGCGATGCGGCGCCCGTCACGTGCACGCCCGCGCGCGCGAGCGCTTTCGTGAAGAGCTGCGCGGCGGAGAGGGCGGGATTGCGCGAGGTGAACCTCCCGACGAGGCCGCGGTTCACGATCAGCGCCGACAGCGGCGGCGACTCGTTGACGTAGAACTCCGCCTTCCAGCCCGGCGCGGTCCGGTGTGCGTCGAACCACGTCTCGTCGCCGAGCACGCGGCCGCTGACGGTGGTGATGCCGTCCGTGCGGACTTCGCGGGCGAGGTCGGCGAGGTCTACCGACGAGAGCGTCGGGTCCCCATACCCCTTGAGGACGAGGTCGCCGTCCCACGCCGCGCCGTCCTGGGCACCTTCCCCAAGCACGTCCGTCTCGATCCGGAAGTCCGGTCCGAGCGCCGTCAGGGCCGCGTACGTGACCGCGAGCTTCTGGTTCGATGCCGGCCGGAGCGGGAGGGTCGCGTTGTGCGAGTAGACGATCTGCCCCGTGTCGAGGTCGAGCACGAACGCGCCGGAGGCGGCGAAGCTGACAAAGGGCGCGTGCAGCGCCCCGGTGAGCCGGGACGGCAGAGATCCGTCCGCGGCGCCGCCGGGAGCGGCGAGGACGAGCGCGGCGGCGAGGATCCCCAGTGCGGCGAGAAGACGGGCGAGCACGTGCCGTTTCATTGTTTGGGCAGGTACGGAGATCGTTAAGGGAAATGGGCCGGATCCGCCGCAAAAATGGGTCGAGCGGCCCTTCCGGATCGCCTCGGCCTGCCCCGATAATCGATATCCCGTGGGCGGAGACGATCGACTAATGCTGCAACAGCGAATCGAAGAGCTGCTCGACGCTCCTGCGAGCGGCGAGGCCGCGCCGACCCTGGCGCGCATGGAGGAGACCCTGACCGAGGGGTACGCCGAGGCGCTCGCGCTCGAGGCGGAGCGCTCTCGCATCGAACGGCGGATCGGCGAGGTCGCCGGGCGCGTCGACGAGCCGGCGGCGTCCGGCGTCACCGAGGAGATCGTCTCGCTCGCGCGGCGGCTGACGCACGCCGAGGGCGAGCTCGGGCACCTGCGGGCGATGCTGCGGCGGCTGCACGCACGCACGCGCGCGCTGCGGCACGCGTAGCGGCTAGACGATTCCGCTCCTCACTGCATAGACCGCCGCCTGAATCCTGTTGTCGATCTGCAGCTTCATGAGGATGTTGGAGATGTGGTTCTTCACCGTCTTCGGGCTGATGTGCAGCTCGGCGGCGATGACGGCGTTGTCCTTGCCGTTCGCGATCAGCTTCAGCACCTCGATCTCGCGGTCGGAGAGCTCCGAGCGGATCGTGTCCGCGATCTCCGGCGACGCGCTCGTCGCGCGCACGCGCTGGAGCACTTTCGCGGCGATGCCCGGCGAGATGAGCGACTCGCCCCGCCACGCCGCGCGAATGCCCGCCATCAGCTCGTCGATCGACGAGTCCTTCAGCAGGTAGCCGCACGCGCCGGCAAGGATCGCGTCCATCACGTCGGCGTCCTCGTCGGAGATCGTCAGCACGACGACGCGCGTGAGCGGGGCGATCGCGGCGATGTGCCGCGTCGCCTCGACGCCGCCCATCCCCGGCATGTTGAGATCCATCACGACGACGTCGGGTGCGTCCTCCCGCACGATGCGAACCGCGTCGGTGCCGGTCGCCGCTTCGCCCGAGATCTGGACGCCTTGCTCCTCGAGCAGGTTGCGGAGACCCGTGCGGAACAGGTCGTGATCGTCGACGATCAGCACCCGCAGCATCTCGAGACCGCGCTCGTCGTCAGCCTGAAGCGGCTCAGTCAGATCTCTCACCCCCCTTACGTACCGCCCAGTCTAGTGGAGGGTGATCGTGACCGTCCGGCGCCCCCAGGCGAATGCCTGCGCCACGGTCGGGAACCAGAGGTCGATCATCGCGCCGCGGATGCCGCTGCCGACGTCGGCCGCGACCCCCTCGCCGTAACCCGGGATCGTCATCCGCGTCCCCAGCGGGATCACGGTCGGGTCGACGGCGACGATGCCGGGGCCGACCGGGAGGCCCGTCGCGGTGCGGCCGGGGAGCGAATAGCCCGTCGCCGACACCGTGAGCGTCCGCCCGCCTTGGGCGGGCGCAGCCGGCGGCGCGGGAGCGGATGGGCTCGGGTCACCGACGACGGACGGGACGGGCCCGCTCGCCGCCACCGCGGCGGTGAGCTGCTGCGACTTCGTCTCGGCCCGCTGCACCGCTGCTTCGAGCTGCTGGATCTGCGACGCCTTCAGCTGCTGCTGCGAGCGCAACCCGGTGATGAACGAGAGGCGGCCGGCGCGCGCGGACGCGAGCGTGCGCGTCGTCTGCGCCGCCGCGCGCACCGCGGCGGCGACGCGCGCTCGGTGCGACGACAGCAGGGCGCGCAGCTCGTGCAGGTGGCGCTGCGCCACAAGCGATGCCACGACGAATCGATTGCTCTGGTCGGTGACGTGCTTGAGGCTGTCGAGCGTGTTCACCGCGTCGTTCAGCGACTCGGCGCCAAGGATGACGGCGATCGGATCGGTGTCGCCTTGCTCGTACAACGTGCGGAGATTCGCGCCGAGGTTCTGCTGCGAGACGAGCAGCGTGCGTCTCGTCGCTGCGATCTGCTGCGCGAGCTGCCCCTGTTGTGCCCGCAGGCTCGCAGCCTCGCGTTGCAGGCTCGCGAGCCTCGCCTGCGCGGCGCCGAGACGCGAATCGAGTGCGTACAGATCGAGCGTCGCGCCGTGCAATCGTGCGGCGAGCGCGTTCTCCTCGGCACGCAAGCGCCCGGGAGAGGTGGGACCGGCGGCCGCCGGCGAGCCGGCGGCGAGGGCGATCACCGCAGATACGCCTGCGAGCAGCGCCGCGGATCGTGTCCTTCGGGCGCTCACGGAGGCAGGACCGTACCATAGGTTTCAAGCGGCTTTCGGCGAGTTTGTGCGGCGTGTTTTGTCGGTTCCTGTTGTGTCGCACGTGCCAATTTGCGGCAACTTTCATGAGGTAAGTCGGTTGCCAGCATCCGAAAGCCCTGGTAGCGTCCCCACCTTGTGACGTTGGGGAGGCCCGGTGCAGACACGCCGGGTGAACGTCGGGAGACGTCATCCAGACACTGAAGCGACACGCTCCGGTCATCGTCATCGCCCTCGTTGCGGCTTGCGTCGCGGCCGGTGCGGCGACCGCCGACCCCTCGGTCAGTGCGAAGCAGGCGGAAGCGCAGCGCGTCATGGGACAGATTCAGGTCCTCGACTCGAGCCTCGAGCGCGCGCGCAACAGGTACGACTCCGCGACGCAAAAGCTGGGCCAGATCGAGCACAGCCTGAAGATCAATCGCATCGGACTGAACGTCGCGCGCAAGAACCTCGTCCTCGCGCAGAACAATCTCTCCGCGCGGCTCGTCAACATCTACACGTCACGCGACACCGAGTCGACCCTCGGCGTGATGCTCGGAGCGACGAGCATCGACGATCTCGTCAACCGCATCGAGTCGGAGCAGTCGGTCTCCTCCCAGGACGTCGCCGTCGTGCATCAGGTCGTCGCCTTCAAGCACGAGGTGACCGTGCGCCAGCACACGCTCGTCCACGATCGCCGCTCGCAGGTTGCGCTCGTTCACGAGCGCGCGGCCGCGAAGGCGCGCATCTCCTCACAGCTCGGGCAGCAGCAGCGCCTCTACAACTCGATCAAGGGTGAGATCGCGCACCTCGTCGCGATGCAGCACGCGCGGCAGCTGGCGCTCGAGCGCGAGGCGCAGGCGCGGCTGGCGACGTATCAGCCGGGCCCCACGCCGACGCTCGACCTCAGCACGGGGCTCATCCCGCCCGCGCCCCCGTCGCAGTACACCGGCGTCGTCGGCATCGCGATGCAG
>JBOGZQ010000002.1:0-5229 GCA_050697375.1 Gaiellaceae bacterium
TGGTTGTACGTCAGCTCGAGCACGGAGCGGCTGTCGCCGATCCCGTAGAAGTAGTTCGTCGCCTCGAGCTCGCCGTCGCGGACGATGTCCATGTCCCGCTCGAACTCGAACCCGAGGGCCTCGTAGAACGCGCGGCTTCGCTCGGGATCGGTGATGCGCACCATCGTGTGGAGGAATTCGGCGATGCCTCGGAGGCTACGGGAAAACACGGTTGCGGCGTCGCCATCCTCGGCCGCCCGGGAACGGCGGTGTGCCGCGTCCGGTGGAGCTGGGACTTCGAGACGTTCGTCCCGCTCGACCTGCTCAGGGCAGCTCGTCCTGAAGCATCGAGTAGACCACCGCGTCCTGCCATTTGCCGCCCTTGAGGTACGCCTTCCGCTTGACGCCCTCGCGGACGTAGCCCACCCGCTCGGCGTGCGCGATCGCGCGCTCGTTGAAGCCGTAGATCTGGAGCTCGAGCCGGTGGAAGCCGAGCTCGCCGAGCACGAGCCGCTGGAAGGCGCGCGCGATGTCGTCGCCCAGCTTGCGGCCGCGCGCGCTCGGATGGACGGCGAGCCTCCGCCCCTCGACGATGCGATTGCGCGGGCTCGACACGCTGTATGCCGCGCAGCCGACGCGCTCGCCGTCCGTCTCCGCGACGAGCCAGCCGAAGCTCTCCGGCTCGCGCTCGGAACGCTCGATGTCGGCGAGCACTTCCGCGATCGTCTCGGCCGGCAAGCCGAGGAACTCGCGCGTGTCGTCGGCGGTGACGAGCTCGAAGAGGAACTCCGCGTCAGAGCGGTTGGCGCGCCGGAGCTCGACGGACACGCCGCGACGCTACCCGAAGCGCGCCCGAGCCGAGCGCGACGCCGCCCGAGATGAGGACGAGGCCCGCGAGCTTCTGCAGCGTCACGCCCTCGCTGAGGAAGAGCGCGCCGTACAGCAGGGCGAAGGCGGGGAGCATGTACGCGACGAGCACGGACCGCGACGACCCGTACATGCCGATCATCCGGTACGACAGGATCTGCGCGATCGCCGTGCCGAGCAGGCCGAGCACCGCGCCCGAGCCGACGGACTTCCAGCTCGGGACGTGCGACGGCAGCGTCGCGAGCGCAAGCGGAAGGAGCAAGACGAACGCGCCCGTCATCGACACGGCGGCCAGGACCGGGCCGCCTGCGCTGATGCGCCGTCCCGCGTAGAGGTTCGCCGCCGCGTACGAGATGGACGCGACGACGACCGCGCCGATGCCGATCGTCCCGTGCCAGCCGCCCTGCGGATGGACTCCGGCGAGGATGGCGACGCCGGCAAGGCCGAGCAGCACGCCGACGAGCCGCCAGCCGGTCGAGCGCTCGCTCGGCACGAAGAAGAAGGCCAGGAGCGCAAGGAAGATCGGCACCGACGAGTTCGCCACCGCCGCCGTTCCGGAGTCCACCCAGCGCTCGCCCCACGCGATGAGTGTGAACGGGATCGCGGCGTTGAGCGCGGCGAGGACGAGGCCGGGCCGCCAGGCGCGAAGGAGCGCCTCGCCGCCGTACCGGCTCCACGCGAACGCGACGAGGATCGGCGCCGCGAACAGCAGCCGCACCTCGATGAGCACTGCCGGCGAGAGCTCGCGAACGCCGATCTTGATGAACAGGTACGACGACCCCCAGATCGCCCCGAGGACGACGAGGAGGAAGACGTACCGGCGACTCACGAGGCCATCTCAGAGGGAGGCTAGACTGAATCACCTGACGCAGGTCGTGGATCAGCCGCTCCATCGCGCCCTCGGTCTCACCGACTGGGAGGCCGATCGAATCCGGGAGCTTCTCGGCCGCGACCCGAACCACTTCGAGCTCGCGGTCTTCTCGCTGCTCTGGTCCGAGCACTGCGGCTACAAGCACTCGGCGCCGCTGCTGCGCCGCCTGCCCTCGTCCGGCGCCCGCGTCCTCCAAGGCCCGGGCGAGAACGCGGGCGTCCTCGACCTCGGCGACGGCCTCGCGGTCGCGTTCAAGGTCGAGTCGCACAACCATCCGTCCGCGGTCGAGCCCTTCCAGGGCGCGGCGACCGGGATCGGCGGCATCCTGCGCGACATCGTCGCCATGGGCGCGCGGCCGATCGCGCTCCTCGACGGGCTCTGGTTCGGCGCGCCCGACCACGACTTCGACCGGGCCGTCGCCGGCATCGGGCACTACGGCAACTGCGTCGGCGTCCCCACCGTCGGCGGCCAGACCGTCTGGGACGAGGCGTACCGCGGCAACTGCCTCGTCAACGCGATGTGCGTCGGGCTCGTCGACGCGCACCGGCTGCAGACCGCGAAGGCCCAAGGGCCGGGCAACGTTGTCGTCCTCTTCGGCGCGACGACGGGCCGCGACGGCATCGGCGGCGCGTCCGTCCTCGCAAGCCAGGAGCTCGGCGAGGACGATCCCGACAAGCGCCCGTCGGTGCAGGTCGGCGACCCGTTCGCGGGCAAGAAGCTCATCGAGGTCTCGGTGGAGCTCGTCGAGTCGGGCCTCGTCGAGTCGCTCCAGGACTGCGGGGCCGCCGGGCTCGCGTCCGCCCTCTCGGAGATGGCGAGCGACGGCGCCGGCATCGACGTCCACCTCGACCGCGTGCCGTTGCGCGAAGAGGGCATGGAGCCGTGGGAGATCATGATCTCGGAGTCGCAGGAGCGAATGGTCGCGATCGTGCGGCCGCAGATGCTCGACGCGGTGCGCGCGCTGTGCGTGACGTGGGAGCTCGAGTGCGAGGCCATCGGCGAAGTGACGCCAGGCGATCAATTGCGTGCGCACTATCGAGGCGAAGTCGTCGGAGACATTCCCGCGCGCTTCCTCACGGACGACTGCCCGCGCTACGAGGTCGAGCAGCGCAAGCCCGACTCGTGGGTCATGCCGAAGACGACGGACGAGCAGCCGCGCGCGTCGCTCGCCGAGGTGTTCGAGCAATACGACCAGCTCGTCGGCTCGCGCACGGTGCGCCGCCCCGGGCTCGACGCCGCCGTGCTGCGGCTGCGCCCGTCGCTGCGCGGTCTCGCCGTCTCGCTCCAAGGCCCCCGGCCCGGCGAGATGGACCCGTTCGCAGCCGGCGTGCAGGCGGTGCTCGGCGCGGCGCGCAACGTCGCGTGCACCGGCGGCGAGCCCATCGGCCTCACGGACTGCCTCAACTTCGGCAACCCCGAGAAGCCGGAGATCGGCTACGAGCT
This sequence comes from Gaiellaceae bacterium, assembly GCA_050697375.1. GTDB lineage: Bacteria > Actinomycetota > Thermoleophilia > Gaiellales > Gaiellaceae > Palsa-739. The sequence goes on from JBOGZQ010000002.1 coordinate 3,161, forward strand.
CGCGCAGGCGGTCGAGGGCATCGCGCAGGCGGCGGAAGCGCTCGGCATCCCCGTCGTCTCGGGGAACGTGTCGCTCTACAACGACACCGACGGCCGGTCGATCCCGCCGACGCCGGTCGTCGGCTGCGTCGGTGTCGTCGACGACGTGCGGCTCGTGCCCTCCGGCTGGCAGAAGGGCGACGTCGTCCTGCTCGCGACGGCGCCGGAGGAGAGCCTCGCCGCGGAGGCTGCGCTCGTCCGCTTCCTATGGAAGGCCGCGCCGCTTCTTTCGGTCTGCCACGACGTCGGCGCGCGCGGCCTCGCAGCGTCGCTCGAGGAGGCGGCGCGCTGGAGCGGTCGCGAGGCCGACGTCGAGCTGCCGGCGGAGCCTGAGGGCGGCGCTGCCATCCTCGCGTGCGCGCGCGAGAACGTTCCGCGTCTCGGCTCGCGCGGCTTCGTCGAGATCGGGAGCGTTCGCTGATGTGCGGCGTGTTCGGCGTGTACGCGCCCGAGCGCGACGTCGCGCGGCTCGCGTACTTCGGGCTCTTCTCGCTCCAGCATCGCGGCCAGGAGTCGGCGGGCATCGCCGTCTCGGAGGCGGGACGGCTGACGGCGCTACGCGACCTCGGCCTCGTCACGCAGGTCTTCGACGAGCAGAAGCTGCACGGTCTTCGTGGGCAGGTGGCGATCGGGCACACGCGCTACTCGACGACGGGATCGTCGCAGTGGTCGAACGCGCAACCGCTCGTGCAGCACGGCAAGCACCGGACCGTCGCGTTCGGCCACAACGGGAACCTCGTCAACGCCGACGAGCTGCGCAAGGAGCTGCACGCCGAAGGCGCGACGCTGCGCGGCACATCCGACAGCGAGGTGATCGCCGCGCTGATCGCGAACGCCGACACGTCACTCGACGAGGCGGTGGCGGGCGCGATGCGCCGGCTCAAGGGCGCGTACTCCGTCGTGGCGCTCTCGGAGGGGACGCTCGTCGCGTTCCGCGACCCGCACGGTTTCCGTCCGCTCGTTCTCGGACGCATCCACGACGACTGGGTCGTCGCTTCCGAGACGTGCGCGCTCGACCTCGTCGGCGCGGAGCTCGTGCGCGAGGTCGACCGCGGCGAGGTCATCCTCGTCGACGGCGAAGGGATGCGCTCGGTGCAGGCGGTCGAGCCGCCCGACGCGGGCGCGCTCTGCATCTTCGAGTTCTTCTATCTCGCGCGGCCGGACACGCAGCTCGCCGGCATCGAGGTGCACGGCGCACGCGTGCGCATGGGCGAGCGGCTCGCACATGAGGCGCCCGCGGATGCCGACCTCGTCCTGCCGATTCCCGACTCGGGCACGCCTGCCGCGATCGGTTTCTCGCGCGCGCTCGGCATCCCGTTCAGCGAGGGGCTGATCAAGAACCGCTACATCGGTCGGACGTTCATCCAGCCCGACCAGGAGCTGCGGCGCCAGGGCGTGCGGCTGAAGTTCAACCCGCTCGCCGAGGTCGCGGGGAAGCGCCTCGTCGTCGTCGACGACTCGATCGTGCGCGGGAACACGACGCGCGCGATCGTGAAGATGCTGTTCGACGCGGGCGCGGCGGAGGTGCACGTGCGCATCTCGTCGCCGCCGGTCATCGGGCAGTGCTTCTACGGCATCGACCTCGCCGATCCGGAGGAGATGGTCGCGGCCGGGAAGACGGTCGACGAGGTGCGCGACTACATCGGCGCCACGTCGCTCGCGTACCTCTCGCACGACGGCCTCGTGGAAGCGACGCGGCGACCGGAGTCGGATCTCTGCCGCGCGTGCCTGACGCGTCAGTACCCGACCGACGTGCCGGCCGAGTACGCGAAGCTCCGCTTCGAGGACGCGCGAACCTAGCCCGAGGCCTGTTGGCTCTGCTCGCGCTCCTTCTGCAGAAGCGCGATGAGCCTGTCCGCGTTTGCGCGCTGCTCGGCGTCCTTCCGCCAGAACTCAGCCGTCAGCTTCGTCTTCTTCCTCTTCGCCATCGTCTCCGAGAAGGTCGAGGATGTGGTCCAGCTTCACCTGCGCGTACTGAACCGAGGTCAGGATAGCCAGGAGGGCCTCCCGATCCGTGGGCTCGTCCACGT
>JBOGZQ010000003.1:0-7147 GCA_050697375.1 Gaiellaceae bacterium
GCCCGAGTGCGAGAGGTTGAAGCTGCCGACGAAGACGACGTCGTCGGCGACCGTCATCTTCGCGTGCATGTAGTCGTGCACCGAGCCGGGAGCGTACGGCGTCGAGTTCTTGCCCGAGAACGGCGCCTTCGTGAGCACGGTGCGGAGGAGCGGCTCCTTCCACGAGGCGTTGCCGTTCGCGTGCCACTGATTCAGCACCTCGAGGATCTGCGTCCGGTCGATGACGCCCGCGACGTCGACCTTCCCGTCCGTGACGACCTCCGCGAGCGTCGCGAGGATCGGCGCCGATGAAAGGACGGGCGACGCGATGCGCACGCGCCGCGTCGCGGTGCCGATCGCTTTCGCGATGCGGTGCGCGAGCTGGTCGCCGCGGCCGGGGCAGAACCACGCGCGCAGGGTCGTGTTCGACACCTGGAACGGGGAGGTATCGACCTTGCCGCTGTGCTGGACCTCGCGCCGCGTCCAGAGCTGCTCGAAGTCGGTGGTGTACCGGGTCGCGAGCTCGGCCGAGTCGACGGTGACGATGACGTTCTCCTCCCGCGTCCACGAGTCTTCGGTCCAGTTCGTCGATCCCGTCCAAACGGACGCACCGTCGCGCACGACGTACTTGTGGTGCATCAGGTCCGGCACGCCGGGAATCGCTGCCGTCGGGAACGGCAGCGACGCCATCAGGCCGGGGTCGGTGCGCGGCGGCGGCGGCTCGACCACGTGGTGCGGATGGTCGACGTTGTACGCGAGGCGGATGGCGATGCCGCGATCGTTCGCGGCGCGCAGCGCGCCGCCGACGATCGCGACGAGGTCGTCCGGGAGGTGCAGGTCGTAGACCGCGATGTCGAGCGAGTGCTGCGCGGCGGAGATGAACTCCGCCAGCGCATTCGCGGTGTCGGCGGCCGGCTGGCCGCCGTCGGTCAGCGTGCGGACTTCGATTTGAGCTTGGCCTTGTACTCGCGCTTCGCGGCCTGGTAGTCGAGCAGCGACTGCGCCGAGTCGACGTCGCCGAGCGTCGGGTGATCCGGCGCGACCGCGCGCGCGACTTCGACATCGAAGCGCTTCGCGAGCACGGCGGTCATGCTCCGCACCTTCATGTCGCCGAAGCCGGGGAGAGCGGCGAGACGCTTCTTCAAGTCGTCGCCGTCCTTCGCGTCCGTCCAGACGCGCGAGGCGTCGCCGTCGTACTCCTCGGCGACGTATTCGGCGAGGTCGTGGACGCGCACTGCCATCGTGCCCGGGAAGCGGTGGACCGCGGGCTTCTCGCGGAACGCCGGTTCGAGATCGATCTTCGCGAGCTCCTTCGGATCGAGCGTCCCGAGGCGCTCCTTGATCCGCAGCGGCCCCTGGAATGCCTGCTGCACGGTGATCTGCTGGTCGAGCGCGAACCCGACGAGGAGCGCGAACGGGTCCTCCGCGAGCAGCGCGTTCGCGTCGTCGTTCTCCGTGAACCACAGCCGGTCGGGAGCCATGGTGTGATCCTATGCGGAGGCGGCGAGCACGGCCTCGCACCGGGCGAGGAACGGGGCCGCCCGCTCGGCTGCGAAGAAGACCCGGGCGGGCTCGATCTGCGCCAGGTCGCCGCGCTCGGCGGCGATGAGGCGCGCCCACGCTGCGAGGAACGGCGCGTCGATCGCGTCGAAGGTCTCGACCGCGGAGCGGAAGTCGCCGGCTGCGAGCGCGCTTGCAGCCGACAGCCACGCGCTGGTGGCGGGAAGATCCGCCAGCTCGAGCCACTCCTGGACGCGCCCGAGATCGGCGAGCACGAGCATGAGCTCCCAGGAGGCGTACATCGCGAACCGCGGCGTGCCGAGGACTTCGTCGACGAATGTGGCCGCTGCGCGCGTGTCGCCGGCGACGTGGAAGATCATCGCCAGCGCGGCGAGCGCCGGCGCGATCATCTGTGGCGAGTTCGCGCGGCGCGCGCCGGCGAGGGAGGCTTTCTCGCGTCGCACCGCCTCGGCCGTCTCGCCCCGCGCGCCGTGCACGAAGCCGCGGATGAACTGAACCGCGCGCGCGATCTGTGACTCGGGCGCGACGCGCGACTCGAGTGCGAGGGCCGTCTCGAGGAGCGCGTCCCAGCCCCCGCGGTACAACTGGTGAACCGCCGACTGCATCTCCGCCCACTGCTGCGCGGAAGGAATCCCGAATCGCCGCGCAACGGCCTCGGCGTCGGCGACGATCGCGCGCGCCTCCAGCAGGCGGCCGTAGCTGGTGAGCACCGACCCGTAGTTGTTTCGCGAGATCGACATCTCGGTGGGGTTGCTCGAACGGTCGGCGAGCTCGATCGCGTACGCGAGGTCGTCGAGCGAACCATCGTCGCGCAGCTTGTCCCGCGAGATGCCGCGAGAATTGAGCGCGTTCGATCTGAAGTCGTCGCGATCGAACTCGTCCGCGAGGGCGAGCGCCTTGTCCGCGAGCTCGACGGCATAAGCGGGGTCGCCGCCGATTCCCTCGAGACGCGCCGCTTGAGCATAGGCCCGCACATGCGCAATCGAGTTCGGGAGCCCGTCGCAGAACTCGAGCGCCCGGATCGTGTGCGAGCGCGCACCTTCGCCGTCGCCCTGCCACCAGCACATCCACGAAAGCAGCGACTCCGCCTCCGCAGCGCCCGCGATGTCGCTGCGAGCCTGGAAGCCGTCGCACGCATCCTGAGCGAGCGCGAAGTCGAACTCGTTCAGGCCGTAGGCCCTTCCACGCGCGAGACGTAGTTGCAGCTCGGGGCTCTCGCCCAGAGCCAGAGCTTCGGCCGCCAGATCGGCCGCCGCTGCCCAGGAGCTCAGTGCAGCGGCGCGCTCGGACGCCTCCGCGAGCGCGGCTCGCGCCGACTCGCGGAACGGCGTCGCATCAGCGCCCGACGCCTCGGCGAGACGCAGCGCCTCGCGATAGTGGTGCGCGAGCATCTCCGCTCGATCCTCGCTGCGGTCGGGCGAGAGCGACTCGAGCCACCCCGCCGCCTCGCGGTGCTTCTCCATCCGCCGCGCGCGTGGGATCTGCCCGTACGCCACGTCGCGCACGAGCAGGTGCAGGAACGCGTACTGCGTCTCGCCGGCGACGGCTGAGCGGCGGTCGCGGCGAATGAACTCCTTCCGCTCGAGCGCGTGCAGCGCTCCCTCGGAGGTGGACTCGAGCGCCGATGGCCAGAACACCTTCCCGAGAACGGAGGCGTCCTGAACGAGCGACTTCTCCTCCGGCGGGAGCTGGTCGATGCGCGCGGCGATGAGGCCCTGCACCGTCTCGGGCAGCTGCAGCTCGTCGCCTGCGCCATCTTCGACCATGCGCGCGAACTCGGCCGCATACAGCGGGTTGCCTTCGGCGCGCGCAAGCACGAGCTGCTGCGTCTCCGCCGGCATGACGGGCAGCAGCCGCGCCGTCGCCTCGTCCGAGAGCGCACCGATCGAGAGCGTCGTCGCGTTGCGCTTGCCGCCGCCCCAGTCAGGTCGCCGTTCGAGCAGCTCCGGGCGCGCGGTTGCGACGAGCAGCATCGGCACGCCCGACACCCACTCCGCGAGGTGGTCGACGAAGTCGAGCAGCGTGTCGTCGGCCCAGTGCAGGTCCTCGAAGACGAGAACGAGCGGGCGCTCCTCGGCCAGCGCTTCGAAGAAGCGGCACCATGCGGAGAACGCCTCGTTGCGCCGATCGCGCGACTCGTCGATCTCGCCCGCGACACCGGCGAGCGGCTGGACGTGCAAGAGCACCCACTCGTCCTCGCACACGGCGGCGAGCTTCTCCTGCGCCGTCTGCGCGTCGTCCGATTCGAGGATTCCCGCCTGCGCCTTCACGATCTCGCCGAGCGCCCACACGCTGCGGCTCTCGCCGTATGGCAGCGAGCGGCCCTGCCGCCACCAGTACACATCGGGGTCGGCGTCGAGGATGGAGAAGAGCTCCGCGACGAGCCGGCTCTTGCCGATGCCGGGGACGCCGACGAGCGTCACGAGCTGCGCCGTCTCCTCGGTCTTGCTGCGCGCGAACGCGTCGGTGAGGAGGAAGAGCTCGCGCTCGCGGCCGACGAGCGCGGTGCGATGCGTCTGCTCGACGTCGGTGCCGAAGCGAGAGCGCGCGTCGACGACCTCCCACACCGGGACCGGCTTCGACTTCCCCTTCGCCTCGACCGCCGGCGCGTCGCGGTAGTCGATGACGTGTCGCGTCGCCCGGTATGTCGCCTCGCCGACGAGGATGCCGTTCACCGGCGCGGCGGACTGGAGGCGCGCCGTGGTGTTGACGACGTCGCCGGAGACGAACGCCTCACCGGCGGTGACGTCGGCGTCGAGCGCGACGAGCGCTTCGCCCGTGTGAACGGCGGTGCGGATCTCGAGATCGGGCGACGAGTCGCGGATCGCGATCGCCGTCAGCACGGCGCGCACGGGATCGTCTTCGTGCGCCACCGGCGCACCGAAGACGGCCATCACGGCATCCCCGATGAACTTCTCCACCGTGCCGCCGCGCTGCTCGATCTGCTCCCGGAGCCGCGCGTAGTACGGCGTCAGCAGCGCGCGCACGTCCTCCGGGTCGAGCTCCTCGGCACGGCTCGTAAAGCCGACGAGGTCGGTGAACAGGACGGTGACGACTTTCCGTTCCTCGCGACTCACGCCGGGTACGGTATTACGCCGAGGCGTAGTTGAAGTCGCTCGCGGAGGCGCGGGTGCCCTGCAACGCCCAGGAGAACGGCTCGTCGTCGACGCGGAGCTCGTCCGCGCTCACCGCGACCCGTTCCCCGATCCGGAGGGACGTGCCCTCGATCTCGATCGCGCTCTCGCGGACGGCGATCAGGTGCCGCGCCTTGCGGATCCACGGGAACTGGTGCAGCCCGTCGAGGAAGAGCCACTTGAGGGCTGCGCGCTGCCTGCGATCTCCGTCCTCGTCGACGTGGAGCACGACCGACCAAGGCGAGCCGTCCTCCTCCTCGTCGTAGCGGTAGACGAGCGCGACGTCGAGTCCCCCGACCTCGATCCCGTCGACGTGGCCCGATTCGATCGCCCACGATCGGACGCCGACGCACTCGCCGTGCGGCGTGCAGTTGCACGACTCGAAGTACGAGCCGCGGACGCGATAGCTCAGATCGCCCATCAGCTCATTGACAGAAGGAAAATCCGCGGGGACACAGGCGGACTCTATGCTGGCCGGGTGGACGGACTCAACGTCTTCAGCGAGTCCACGCGGGTCTGGTTCGAGCGTGAGTTCAGCGCTCCGACGCCCGCGCAGGAGAAGGGCTGGCCCGCGATTGCGACCGGCGGGCATGTGCTCATCCAGGCGCCCACCGGCTCGGGCAAGACGCTCGCCGCGTTCCTGTACGCGATCGACAAGCTGACGCCGGCGCCGGGCGCAGGCCTGCGCGTCCTGTACGTCTCGCCGCTGAAGGCGCTGAACTACGACGTCGAGCGGAACCTGCGCGGGCCGCTTGCGGGATTGCAGTCGCAGCTGCGCGTCGCCGTCCGCACGGGGGACACGCCGCAGAAGGAGCGCCAGGCGATGCTTCGGGACGCGCCCGACATCCTCATCACGACGCCGGAGTCGCTCTTCCTCTTGCTCACTTCGCAGGCGCGCGAGCTGCTGCGCAGCGTCGACACGGTGATCGTCGACGAGGTTCATGCGATTGCAGGCTCGAAGCGAGGAGCGCACCTGGCTCTTTCTCTCGAGCGCCTGCAATCGCTCGCGGGCGACTTCCAGCGCATCGGTTTGTCCGCGACGCAACGCCCGCTCGAGGAGATCGGACGCTTCGTCGGGGGCGGCCGCCCGATCGAGCTCGTCGACGCAGGCGTCGCGAAGAAGCTCGACCTCGAGGTCGTCGTCCCGCTCGAGGACATGCGCGAGCCGGCGGAGCAGTCCTCGATCTGGCCGTCGATCTATCCGGCGATGCTCGAGCTCGTACGCGCGCACCGCTCGACGATCGTGTTCGTCAACAATCGACGGCTCGCAGAGCGTCTCGCGCTGCGGCTGAACGAGCTGGCGGAGGAGGAAGTCGCGCGTGCGCACCACGGCTCGCTCGCGCGCGAACAGAGGCTCGTCATCGAGGAAGACCTCAAGGCGGGGCGGATCCCATGCCTCGTCGCGACGTCGTCGCTCGAGCTCGGCATCGACATGGGCGCGGTCGACCTCGTCATCCAGGTGGAGTCGCCGAAGTCGGTCGCGCGCGGCCTCCAGCGCATCGGACGCGCCGGCCACTCGCTCGACGCGGTGTCGAAGGGGCGCATCTTCCCGAAGTTCAGAGCGGACCTGCTCGAGTCCGCCGTCGTCGCGCAGCGCATGCGCGCGGGCGCGATCGAGGAGACGCAGATCCCGAGAAATCCGCTGGATGTGCTGGCACAGCAGGTCGTCGCGATCTGCGCCGACGAGGAGATCGAGGTGGACGAGCTGCACAAGCTCGTCCGCGGTGCCTATCCGTTCGCCGATCTCTCCCGCGCGCAGCTCGAGAACGTTCTCGACATGCTCGCCGGCCGCTATCCGTCGGACGAGTTCGCGGAGCTGCGCCCGCGCATCGTCTGGGACCGCACCGGCGGCGTCATCCGCGGGCGGCAGGGTGCGCGCCGGCTTGCGGTGACGAACGCTGGGACGATTCCCGATCGCGGGCTCTTCGGCGTCTTCGTCGTCGACGGTGGCGGCCGCGTCGGCGAGCTCGACGAGGAGATGGTGTACGAGGCGCGCGCGGGCCAGGTGATCGTGCTCGGCGCGTCGTCGTGGCGCATCGAGGAGATCACGCGCGACCGCGTGCTCGTGTCGCCGGCGCCGGGCGTGCCTGGCGCCGTCCCGTTCTGGAAGGGCGAGGGCGTCGGCCGGCCGTACGAGCTCGGCGCCGCCGTCGGCAAGTTCGCGCGCGAGCTCGTCGCCCGCGGCCAGGTTCATGTCGAGGGGCTCGACGATCGCGCCGCGTGGAACCTCGTCGAGTTCCTCCGCGACCAGGAGCGCGCGACCGGCGTCGTCCCGTCCGACCGCACGGTCGTCGTCGAGCGGTTCCGCGACGAGATCGGCGACTGGCGCATCTGCATCCTCACGCCGTTCGGCGGCCGCGTGCACGCGCCGTGGGCGATGGCGGTCGCCGCGCGCCTGCGCGACTCGCTCGGCGTCGACGTGCAGTCGATCTGGTCCGACGACGGCATCGCATTCCACCTCCCGGAGTCGGACGCTCCCCCGGCGACGGATCAGCTGCTGCTCAGGCCGGACG
>JBOGZQ010000004.1:0-6847 GCA_050697375.1 Gaiellaceae bacterium
GAGCGCATCCTCGGCTTCCTCGAGCGAGCGAAGGGCGCAACCGTGCTGACGGGTGGCGGGACGAACGGCTCGCGCGGCTTCTTCGTGCAGCCGACTGTCGTCACCGACGTGAACCAGACGGACGAGATCGTGCAGGATGAGGTGTTCGGGCCCGTCGTGACGGTGCAGCGGTTCGCGGACGACGACGAGGCGATCCGGTGGGCGAACGACGTCCGGTACGGGCTGGCGGCATCCGTCTGGACGCGGGACGTCGGCCGGGCGATGAACGCCGTCCGCCGGCTCCAGTTCGGCACCGTCTGGGTGAACGACCACCTGCTGCCGATCACCTCGGAGATGCCGCACGGCGGCTACAAGCAGTCCGGCTACGGCAAGGACATGTCGATCTACTCCATGGAGGAGTACACGCAGATCAAGCACGCCGCGTTCAAGATCGATTAGCGCTTTTACGCGAGGCGGCGATAGAGCCGGTCGATGAGCTCGGGCATCGCTTCGAGCCGCTCGGTGATCGCGCGCAGGCGGTACTCGCGGAAGTGCTCCGGCTCGACGTCGAGCGCGTCGGCGAGCGTCCGCACGACGTCGTTCGAGGGCACGGGACGGTTCCCGTGCACGAGGTGGTTCAGATACCCGGCCGAGAGCCCGGTCTTGGCCGCGAGCTCGCGGTACGTGACCCCGACCTCGTTCATGAGCGCCTCGACCGTCGCGCCGAAGGCATCCTCGCTGAATCGTTTCTTGCGCGGCATCACGCTGTCTCCTTGCCGAGATCGGCAACGGCTAACCGCCGGTCCTCGCGGGTCGCACGATTCCGCACGTCGACCTTCCCGTCTTCGAGGCTCTTCTTCCCGGCCGTGACGCGAATGGGGCAGCCGATCAGGTCGGCGTCGGCGAACTTCTCCCCCGCGCGGAGGTCGCGGTCGTCGAGCAGGACGTCGAGGCCGGCCGCGGACAGCGCGTCGGCCGCCTCGGCTCCGATCTCTTCGGCACCGGGGAGCACAACGAGATGGACGTCGTACGGGGCCACCGAACGCGGCCACGTGATCCCGTCGCCGTCATGGTGCTGCTCGACGATCGCCGCCATCACCCGGCCGGGCCCGATGCCGTAGCTGCCGCCGAGGAGCGGCTTCTCCTGGCCGTCCTCGTCGAGGAACGTCGCTTCGAGCCCCGAGCTGTACTTGTCCCCGAAGTAGAAGATGTGGCCGACCTCGATGGCGGTCTGGAACGTGAGCGCATGGCCGCACTCGGGGCAGCGGTCCCCCTCCTTCGGCTCGCGCAGGTCGGTGAAGCGCGGCTCGTAGTCGCGCCTGGCCTGCACTCCCCGGAGATGGAAGCCGTCGCAGTTCGCGCCCGCGACGAACTGGCCTTCGCGCAGCGTCTCGTCCGCGATCACCTCGCCGGAGAAGCCGAGCGGACCGAGTGAGCCGCCGGATGCGCCGAATGCGGCGCGGATTTCGTCCTCGGTGGATGGGCGGAAGCCGATCCGCAGCGCGGAGAGGAGCTTCGACTCCGACAACCGGTCGTCGCCGCGAATGAGCGCAAGCACGACCCGGCCGTCGTCGGTCGTCACCGGCATCGCCTTCGACGTCGCTGCGAGATCGATGTCGAGGAGCTCGGCAAGTGCCTCGCAGGTCGTCACGCCTGGCGTCTCGACCTCCTCCGGTGCGACAAGGGTCTCCGGGAACGTCGACGCGCGCGGGACGCCTCGAGCGATCTCTGCGTCGGCTGCGTAGTCGCCGCGCTCGCAGCGGACCAGCGTGTTCTCCCCCGAGCCCGACGGTGCGAGGAAGTCGAACGTCAACTCGCCGCCCATGATCCCGCTCTCGGCCCGCACGTCCGGCGCCTCGACACCGCAGCGATTGAAGATGCGCCGGTACGCGAGGCGATTCTTCTCAAACGACTCGAGTGCGCTTGCCTCGTCGCGGTCGAACGAGTACGCGTCCTTCATGATGAACTCGCGCACGCGCAGGAGGCCGCCGCGCGGGCGCCGCTCGTCTCGATCCTTCGTCTGGAAGTGGTACCAGAGCTGCGGCAGCTGCTTGTACGACTGGATCTCGCGCGCGTGGAAGGTGACCGTCTCCTCGTGCGTCACCGGCAGGATGTACGGCTGGCCTTCGATGTGGTAGATGACGTCGAGGGACGCTCTTCCGGTCGCTTCCCAGAGCTCGATCGGCGTCATCACCGGCATGAGCATCTCCTGGCCGCCGATCGCGTCCATCTCCTCGCGGATGATCTGCTCGATCTTGCGATGGACGCGCCAGCCGAGCGGCATGAACGTCCACAGGCCCGCGCTCACCTGGCGGATGAAGCCGCCGCGCACGAGCAGCTTGTGCGAGACCGCCTCCGCGTCGGCGGGGTCGTCGCGCAGCGTCGGAAGGAAAAGCTGTGAGGCCCGGAAGATCATGCGTTGTCCGGGCAGGCTACTCGAGCGGGATCAGCGATGCTTCAGCCATCGCGAGGGCAGCCGGCTTCGCCATCTTCAACCTTTTCGGACGGTGCATGCCCTCTGCGATCCACTTGTCGATCTCGAAGAAGAGCTCGTCGATGAGGATGTCGGACGAGACCTTCTTCAGCACGCGGCCGTGCGCATAGATGAAGCCGACGTCACGGCCGCCGGCGATCCCGAAGTCGGCGTCCCCGCTCTCCCCCGGACCGTTGACGGCGCAGCCGAGCACCGCGACCTCGAATGCCTGCGGATAGCCGGCGAGCCTCGTCTCCACCGCTTCCGCGAGCGTGTGCACGCCGACGTTGTCACGGCCACACGATGGGCACGCGATCATCACCGGCCCACGCTCGCGAAGCCCGAGCGCCTTGAGGATCTCGAATGCCGTCTTCGGCTCCTCGACCGGATCGGCGGAGAGCGAGACGCGGATCGTGTCGCCGATTCCTTCGGCCAAGAGGGTGCCGATACCGACCGCGCTCTTGATCGAGCCGCTGAAGACCGTGCCTGCCTCCGTGACGCCGAGGTGCAGCGGGTACGGGACACGCTCGGCGAGCATGCGGTAGGCGCGGATCATCGTCGGCACGTGGCTCGACTTGACCGAGATCTTGAACTCGTAGTAGTCGAGCGACTCGAGCAGGCGCACCTCTTCGAGCGCCGCTTCCATCAAGGCTTCCGCCTGATCGCGGTGCGCGATCTCTTCCAGGTGCTTCGGAAGAGAGCCGGAGTTCGCGCCGATACGCATCGGGATGCCTTTCGCCTTTGCGGCGCGCACGACCTCGGCGACCTTGTCGGGACCGCCGATGTTCCCTGGATTGATGCGGACGGCGGCGACGCCCTGGTCGATCGCCTTCAGCGCGAGGCTCGCGTTGAAGTGAATATCGGCGATGATCGGGACCGGCGAGAAGCGAACGATCTTGCCGAGCGCTTCGGCGTCCTCCGTCTTCGGCACCGCGACGCGCACGATCTCGCAGCCCGCCGAGACGAGCTCGGCGATCTGCGCTGTCGTCGCGGGAACGTCATGCGTCTTCGTCGTCGTCATCGACTGGACGACGACCGGCGCGCCGCCGCCGATCTTCACGTCACCGACCGTGATCTGCCGCTGACTCGCCATTGCTTCGAGTTTAGCCCGGCCCGCTCGAACCGAGGTCGTGCTGGAGCGCAATCACCCAGATCAAGATAATCAGAGCAAAGCCGATGACCGACACCCGCTCGTACACCTCGCGGGCGAGGGCGCGGCGGCGGAACGCTTCGATGATCGAGAAGAGGATGTGCCCGCCGTCGAGCGGCAGCAGCGGGAGCAGGTTGAGCAGCGCGAGTGACATGCTCACGAGGCCGACGATCTGGAGGTAGTAGTTGAAGCCGACCCTGAGCGCGGCGGCGGAGACGCGGACGATGCCGACGGTGCTCGTCAGCTGGCTCTGGCCGTTCTTGTGGAAGAGCGACCCGAACGCGGCGAACGTCCCCGTCACCACCTTCCAGCAGTCCGAGCCGGCGAGCCCGGCGCTGTGCCCGACCGGGTAGGAGACGAGCTTCGCGGCCGGCTCGAATCCCCAGATCCAGCGGCCGCTGACGTCGATGGGCTTCCGCGGGCCGAGCGTGACCGCCCGCCCGCCGCGGTCGACGGTGACGGTGATCGCGCGGCCGCGGCTGCCGCGGATGCGATGCGAGATCGTGTCGAATGTCGCCGCGTGGACGCCGTCGATCGCGGTCACGCGGTCGCCCGCCTGCAGTCCGGCCGCCGCGGCGGGCGTGTTCGCCTCGACGGCGGCCACCTCGTTGCTCGGCTGCGACGTCGGGGCGCCGGTGAGATAGACGGCGGTGAAGATGACGAAGGCGACGAGGACGTTCGCGGCCGGGCCGGCGGCGATGACGGCGATTCGCTTCCACGTCGCCTGCCGCCAGTACGCGTCCGAGCCCGTTCCCTCGTCGACTTCTCGCAGTGCGCGGTTCGCCGAGCGGCGCGCGCCGCCGGTGAGGTCCGCGGCGTCGATTTCCCGCCGCAGCTCCGGCAGGTTCGCGCGCGCCGCGTCGAGGTCGTCCGCGTCGAGGTCGCGCCGCACCCGTTGCACCGTGGGCGCGAGCGACGGATCCTCGTGCAGCGCCTGCGCCATGAACGCCCCCAGGTCGCTGCCGGCCGGGCGGTGCATGCCCGGGATGCGGACGTAGCCGCCGAGCGGGATCGCGCCGATCCCGTACTCGATGCCGCGCCGCCTGATCTTCGCGATCGCCGGGGGGAAGCCGATGTAGAACGCGCGCGGCCGCATCCCCACCGCGAGCGCGACGCTGAAGTGGCCGAGCTCGTGCAGGAACACGAGCAGCACGAGCCCGAGGATGACGGTGACCCAGATCATGCGACCGGGATCGCGCGCGCGGCGCGATCCACCTCCATCAGCTCGTCGAGGTCCCGCGCAGGCGAGCCGTCGGAGCGCGCGAGCGCGTCCGCGACGACGGCGGCGATCTCGAGGAACGGGAGCCGCCCGTCGAGGAACGCGGCGACGGCCGCCTCGTTTGCGGCGTTGAGCACGCAGGGGTACGTCCCGCCTCTCTCCCCCGCATCGCGCGCGAGCGCGAGCATCGGGAACGTCTCGACGTCGGGCGACTCGAACACGAGCGTGAGCGAGGCGAGGTCGAGCGGCGCGAGCGGCGTCGCGGCGCGCGCGGGATAGGTCAGCGCGTAGGAGATGGGCACGCGCATGTCGGGATACCCCAGATGCGCGAGCGCGGCACCGTCGCGAAAGCGGACGAGCGAGTGCACGATCGACGTCGGCTGGAGGACGACCTCGATGCGCTCGTACGGGACGCCGAAGAGGAAGTGCGCCTCGATCAGCTCGAGCCCCTTGTTCGCGAGCGTCGCCGAGTCGACCGTGATCTTCGGCCCCATCCGCCACGTCGGGTGCGCAAGCGCCTCGTCCGGAGTGACCGCCGTGAGCTCGTCGCGCGTCTTTCCGCGGAAGGGGCCGCCCGACCCGGTGAGGACGAGCGTGTCGACCTGCTCCGGCGCCCGGCCTTCGAGGCACTGGAAGAGCGCCGAGTGCTCGCTGTCGACCGGGAGGATCCGCCCGCCGCCGCGACGCTGCGCCGCGAGCGCGAGCTCGCCGGCGGCGACGAGGCTCTCCTTGTTCGCGAGCGCGAGGTCGACGCCGTGCTCGAGCGCCCACAGCGTTGCGTGGATGCCGGCGAAGCCGACGATCGCGTTGAGGACGACGTCCGGCTGCGCCTGCTCGAGGATCTCCTCGACGTTCCCGCCGACCTGCTTGAGCGGCGCGTCGACGTCGTCGAGGGGCGTCGAGCCCGAGGTGGCGGCGCACAGCTCCAGGTCCGGGTGCGCCTCGACGATCTCTATCGCCTGGCGCCCGATCGACCCGGTGGCGCCGAGGAGTGCGACCCGTTTCACACTCGAAGTGTGCCTGCTATCCGTGGCCCAGCCCGAGCACGAGGTAGTAGGCGGCCGGGCCGGCGAAGAGGAGCGCGTCGATGCGGTCGATGATGCCGCCGTGGCCGCCGAGGAGGCGGCCGGTGTCCTTCACCTGCATGTCGCGCTTGAGCATCGACTCGAAGAGGTCGCCGACGACGGAGGCGAGGACGACGACCACTCCGAGGACGACCGCCTCCCAGACGCGCAGGTACGTGTGCCGCGTGTCGTACAGCGCGACGAACGAGACGAAGATGCCCGCGATCGAGCCGATGACGAATCCCTCCCACGTCTTCCCGGGCGAGAGCGTCGGCGCGAGCTTGCGGCGCCCGAACAGGCGGCCGCCGAAGTACGCGAACGTGTCCGCCGCCCACACCGTGAGGAGGACGGCGAACGTGAGCAGCCGGCCGTGATGGTGGATGTCGCGCAGCAGGAGCAGGTGCGCGAGGCCGAAGCCGATCCAGCCGGCGCCCAGGACGGTCGCCCCGATCGCGACGGTCGACGGCGCGCGCGTCTTCGCGAGCACGCTCGCCGCGAACGCGAGCACGAACGTCGAGAGCATGCCGCCGAGCATCCATACGATGCCGCTCGTCTGTGCGAGGACGAGCGCGAGCGCGACGCCGAGATAGAGCGCCGGCGCGAGCGGCCGCAACGGGCGTGCGACGGTGATGAACTCGTGCACGGCGACGACGGCCGCGACGAGGACGAGCACGGTCAGCCACCAGCCGCCCAGCCACACCAGGCCCAGCACGAGCGGCAGGCCGATCACGCCCACGAGGAGCCGGGAGATGAGATTGTTCATCGTCCGCCGAATCTGCGGCGCCGCTGCGCGTAATCCTCCAACGCACTGCGAAATTCCTCCGGGCCGAAGTCAGGCCAGAGAGTGTCGGTGAAGACGTACTCCGCGTACGCCGACTGCCAGAGCAGGAAGTTCGAGATGCGGTTCTCGCCCGACGTGCGGATGACGAGATCGGGATCCGGCATCGCCGGCGCGTACAGCT
>JBOGZQ010000005.1:0-3344 GCA_050697375.1 Gaiellaceae bacterium
GGGCGCGTATTGCGCCTGCAGCCCGGCGACGCGCTCGAGCGCCGCGACGACTCCGACCTTCTTCCGCTCGAGCAGGAGCTGCCGCGCGAGCGTGGCGCGGTTCAGCTCGCGCTGCGTCAGTACGCGCATCGTCCGAACTGCACCGACCTGCCGGTGAGGACGGCGAACTCGGCCGGCTGCGACATGACGGCGCCGGGATTGACGTACAGCGCGCTGCCGATCGTCCGCGTCCACTGGATGTGCGTGTGGCCGCCGGCGAGCACGTCGAAGCCGGGGACGTTCCAAGGCGCATCGTCGTCCGTCTCCGGCAGCAGCACGTCGTCGTACGAGCGCGGCGAGCCGTGGAACGCGAGCAGTCCCTCGAGCTCGAGCGTGCGCGGGAACGAGCGGATCTGCTGCCGGTGCGCCTCGTCGAGCTGGGAGAGCGTCCATTCCCGCTTCGCCAGGTGCGCCTCGGTGATCTCCTCCGGCGAGTCGGTGGGGATCTCGAGCAGGAAATCGTCGGCGTTGCCGAGGATGACCGGCCAGCCGAGCGCGGCGAGGCGGTCGAGCACCTCGCGCGGCTCGTCGCCGCCCTGCACCATGTCGCCGAGGCACACCGCCTGCTCGACGCCGAGACGCCCGAGCTCCTCGACGACCGCGGCGAGCGCGCGATCGTTGCCGTGCGCATCGGAGACGAGCCCGAGAGACACCGCTCTACCATAAGCAGACCGTGAGCGTCCGCGTCCGCATGGCACCGAGCCCGACCGGCTTCCTCCACATCGGGAACGTGCGCACGTTCGTCTTCAACTGGCTCTTTGCCCGCCACGAGGGCGGTGAGATCCTCCTGCGGATCGAGAACACAGACACGGCGCGCGAAGTGGTGGAGGCGACCGACTTCATCCAGGACTCGCTGCGGTGGCTCGGCATCGACTGGGACGGCGACGTGACGTTCCAGCTCGACCGCATGGACGACTGCCGCCGCGTGGCGGAGCAGCTCGTGGCCGAGGGCAAGGCGTACGAAGACGAAGGCGCGATCCGCTTCCGCATGCCCGACGAGGGAGTGACGGCGTGGGACGACGTCATCCGCGGGCGCGTCGAGGTCCCGAACGAGACGATCGAGGATCTCGTGCTCGTGCGGTCCGACGGGCGGCCGACGTACAACTTCGCATCGCCGATGGAGGACGTCTGGGACGGGATCACGCACGTGATTCGCGGCGAGGACCACATCTCGAACACGCCGAAGCAGATCACCATCATCCGCGCGGTCGGCGCCGAGGCTCCGACGTACGCGCACGCGCCGAACGTCAACGGCGCCGACGGCAAGAAGCTCTCGAAGCGCCACGGCGCCGTCGGCGTCGACGAGTTCCGGAATGCCGGCTACGTCCCGGAGGCGCTGCTGAACTTCCTCTCGCTGCTCGGCTGGGCGCCGGACGGAGAGACGACGATCATGAGCCGCGACGAGCTCGTCGAGCGCTTCTCGCTCGAGCGCGTCAGCTCGAGCCCGGCGCAGTTCGACTACGCGAAGCTCGACTGGATGAACGGCGTGTACCTGCGCGCGCTGCCGCCGGACGAGTTCGCGCATCGCCTGCTCCTCTGGCTCGGAGAGAACGGCTACGACTGGGATGCCGAGCTCGTGCACAAGTCAGCCCCACTCGTGCAGGAGAAGATCGCAAAGCTCGGCGAGTTCCCCCAGTTCGCGGGGTTTCTCTTCCACGACGTCGACGCGTCCGTGGACGGCAGCTCCGAGGTCGTTCTCGCCGCCCGAGATGCGCTCGCGGAGCTGGAGCCCTTCACGGCGGAGTCGATCGAGGCCGCGCTACGCGGCGTGGTCGAGCGGCTCGGCCTGAAGCCGCGTCAGGGGTTCCAGCCGATTCGCGTCGCGGTGACCGGCTCGACGGTGTCGCCGGGCCTGTTCGAGAGCATCGAGCTGCTCGGCCGCGAGGAGACGCTCAGCAGGCTTGCCGCCGCTGCTGCGTAGGCAGCGGCCGCGGGCGCGCAAGCGGGTCGAGTGCACGCTGGAAGGTGCGCCAGGCGCGTCGCCGGTACTCCGGCGTCGGTGCCGGTAGATCTCGTATGGCCGCCTCGCTCCCCCGGTCGACGGGCCGACCGTCGCCCCTACCCGTATTCATGACCACAGGTGGAACGGCCCGCTCGCCGGCCGGGGTACGGGGTATGTTCCGCCCCGTGGAACGCCCCGCGGTGCTCGTCGTCGAGGACGAGCCGTCGCTCCGGCTCCTGTGCCGGATCAACCTCGAGCTGGAGGGCTTCGACGTCGTCGAGGCCGGGACGCTCGCAGAGGCGCGCGCCGCGGTCGAGTCGCGCGTCCCGAACGTCGTCCTGCTCGATCTCAAGATCGGGCGCGAGAGCGGTGCCGACCTGATCGGCGAGCTCCGCGGCCGGACGCCGCCCGTTCCGGTCGCGCTCGTCACCGGCTCGGCCGCGCTCGGCCCGAGCGTCGAGGGCCTCGCGGACGCGTACCTGCGCAAGCCGTACACGATCGACGCGCTGCTCTCGACGGTGAAGAATCTCGCAGCCCGATAGGGTTCGGATCATGTCGATCACAGCCGTTCGCACCCCAGCCGAGTACGAGGCACGCCTCCGCGACTACTACGTCGAGCGCTCCGAGGAGGGCCGCGCGGTCCGCGTCGGCGAGAAGGAAGTGTCCGAGCAGGCGGCGATCGTCGCCCGGTACGGCGACCTCTTCTCGCAGGCGCAGATAGATGCGTTGCGGGAGGCGGAGGATTCGTCGAGCGGGGAGGAGCGCGAGCGGCTCTACCGGTTGCGCAAGACGTGCGAGGGCGGCCTTATCTCCGCCGAGCTCGCGGACACACAGGACGCGCTGGAGAACGCGCTCATCGGCGCGCGGGTGATGTTCAAGGGCGAGGAGATGCCGCTGCGCGCTGCGCAGGCCCGCCTCGCGGTGATCGACGCCTACGCCGACCGCGAGGCACTCGGCGACCTCGAGCGGACCGAGTCCGCGAAGCTCAATCCCGATCGATTGGAGCTGCTGACCCTCGGAGAGGAGCTCGAGCGCGACGTCACCGGCGAGGCCGACCCGATCGCGCGCACCGAGGAGGAGAAGGCGATCTCGCTTCGCGAGCTCGAGCGCGCGCTCGTCGCCGCCTCCGACGTGACGACGGATGCGTACGTGCGCATGCGCGACCGCTGGTTCGATCGCATCCTCGGGCCGGACCGTGACGCGCAGCCGACCAACAGCCACGTGTCGTACGTGCGCCGGCTGTCGCCGCTCGAGTCGACGTACACGAAGGACGGCGCGGTGCCGATCTGCCTCGCCTCGACGCTCGCGCTGGGCTTCGACCTGAACGCGATCCCGAACATCCGCCTCGACCTCGAGGACCGGC
>JBOGZQ010000006.1:0-73729 GCA_050697375.1 Gaiellaceae bacterium
GCGGTCGCCTGCTCCTCGCGCGTGAACGGCGACGGGCGGGCGCGCTCGTAGTCGGCGATGAACAGGAGCGACTCGTCGACGGTCGGGAGCGGGTCGTCGTACGTGAAGTGCGCCGCCGCGTTACCGACGAAGATCCGCTCGTAGTCGATGCTCATGCTGTCCCAGTCGTGGACGACGGTCGGCCGAATACCGGCGAAGCGGACGTGCTTCGCAGTCCAGTCGTGGTGCGCGATCACGAGCGAACCGCCGGCTGCGTCCCGCCGCGTTCGTGCTTCGCGTGCGATCTCGTCGATCCATTCCGCGCCTGCGGCGGTCGCCTCGAAGTCGAAGAGGACGTTGTGCGGCTCCGGCCACAGGGGGCCGCCGGGCCGCGGGAAGAACGGCGGGAGGTCGACCGCCGGACGGAGGCCGCGCGTCAGCGCGACGAGTCGCACGAGGAGCTGCGCCAGCGCGCGCCGCGGCTCCGGGTCGTGCGCGTCGCGCCGGTCGCCGTCGTTGCGCCATTCCTCCAGCGTCCCGCGGCCGCGCACGCCGAGGGGGCGCGGGCACGGGAAGCCGTAGCGCCACAAATGCGCCTGCACCTGCTGCATCGCGGTGAGGCGCTCGGCCGTCGCGGTGCGGTGGACCTTCAGCGCCACGCGGTCGCCGCCGCGGACGACGAGGCCGAGGAGCACGCCGACGCTCGCCTCGAACTTGAAGCACTCGACCGCCTCGGGGCACATCGTCAGCACGTCGGCCCAGATCGCGTCCGGATCGGTGGTGCCGAAGATGGAATGGACGACGGCGTCGTCCGGTTCGACTTCGATCACGTGTAGCGCTCGAGGTAGCGCGGGCTCGCGACGCGCAGCCGTGCCTCGACGTCCGCCTTCACGCGCGCGAGCGTGTCCGGCTCGACCTCGCCGGCGCGGATGCGGCGCGCGAGCTCGCGCCGCTCGGAGTCGTCCTCGGGTGGGAGCGCCGTGAGCTCGCGGTAGACGATGCCGAGCGCGTTCAATGCGACGAGCGTGCGGAAGCGAAGTCGGTGGTCCGAGAGCGTGGGGAGAATCTCGCCGCCGAGGAACTCGGCGATGGCCTCCGTCAGCTCCTGCGCGGTCGGCCGTTCGCTCATGCGACCTTCTCCAGCAGATGGCAGATCTCGTATTCGACCTCGGCGCCGAGCCGGCCGAGGATGGCGAGCTCGACGCTCCGATCCTGTCCGCGGAGGTGGCGCTGCGCCTGCGTCAGGCAGCCGATCGACCACGCGACGTTGCCGGCGAGCTCCCAGTAGTCGAGCTCCTCGGGTCGCACGTCGATGCCCGTGACCGCGTTGTAGCGCTCGAGGTACCCGTCGACGTCGGCGATGCCGCCGAGGCGCTTGCCGTCGACGCCGAAGCGCCAGGCGCGCACGAGGCCGAAGCCGAGGTCGCGCACGGGATCGTCGAGGTGGGCGAACTCCCAGTCGAGGATCCCGACGAGGCCGTGCTCGTCGACGACGACGTTGCCGATCCGGTAGTCGCCGTGGCTGACGACCGGCGTTCGCTCCGGCGGCCGGTTCTCGCGCAGCCACCAGAGGCCGAGCTCGATCGCGGGATGCGGCTCGCCGACGTCGTCGAGCTCGTCGACCATGCGCTCGAGGCGCGCCTCCGTCAGGAACGGCACGCGCTCGTGCGGAATCGCGTGGATCTTCGCGAGCTCTTCGGCGAGCTGGAGCGGCAGGACTAAAGGGACGTCCATCCGGACGATGCGGCGGCCGATCGTCTCGCCGGCGAGCCGTTCCATGACGAACGCTTCGCGTCCGTCCAGGTCGGGGATGTACATGACCGGACGGGGCACCTTGACTCCAGCCCCATAGGCGACGGTCAGCACATCGAATTCCTCCCTCAAGGAGAGCGTGTGGCGGTGGATGACGCCGACCGCGGCGCGCCGGACGAGCAGCGGCTCACCGCCGGCATCGACCGCCCACGCCTCCTTCGACGCTCCCCCTGCCAGGAGCACCGGCTCCGACACGGGGCCGAGAATGGCTTCGAGCGCCTCACGCATCTCTATGCGATCATCGCTGCTGGTGGCCACTGTCGTCATCCCGGAGCTCGTCGCCGACCGGCGCGAGCGGGTGCGCGGGTTCATGGAAGAGCACGTCTACCCGAACGAGCCCGCCCTCGCGCGCGAGGACGACAAGGCGGATGCGCTCGTCCGCGAGCTGCAGCAGGAGGCGAAGGACGCGGGCCTGTGGGCGCCGCACCTCCCTCCCGAGGCGGGCGGCAGCGGCAGCGGCTTCCTCGAGTACGCGTATCTGAACGAGGAGATCGGGCGCAGCACGTATGCGCAGCTCGTCTTCGGCTGCCAGGCGCCCGACGCGGGCAACGGCGAGATCCTCCACCTGTACGGGACCGACGAGCAGAAGGAGCGCTTCCTTCGTCCGCTCGTCGCCGGTGAGACGCGTTCGTTCTTCGGCATGACGGAGCCCGAGGTGGCGGGGTCGGACCCGACGTTGCTGCGCGGACGCGCGGTGCGCGACGGCGACGAGTGGGTGATCGACGCGCACAAGTGGTTCTCGTCGGGCGCGGACGGCGCCGGCTTCGGCATTGTCATGGTCGTCAGCGATCCTGACGCGGAGCCGCACCGGCGTGCGTCGATGATCCTCGTCCCGACCGATACGCCCGGTTACGAGCTCGTGCGCCGCATCCCGGTGATGGGGCACGAGGGGCGCGGCTGGGGAACGCACTGCGAGACGCGCTTCACGGGTGTGCGCGTGCCGGTCGAGAACACGCTCGGCGAGCCCGGCGAGGGGTTTCGCATCGCGCAGAAGCGGCTCGGGCCGGGCCGCATCCACCACGTCATGCGCTGGCTCGGCCAGATGCAGCGCGCGTTCGAGCTGATGTGCTCGTACTCGCTCGAGCGCAAGGCGTTCGGCGGCCCGCTCGCCGACAAGCAGACCATCCAGAACTGGATCGCCGAGTCGGCGGCGGAAATCCAGGCATGCCGGCTGATGACGCTTCAGGCCGCGCACCGCCTCGACGACGGCGACGAGGCGCGTGTCGAGGTGTCGCTCATCAAGTTCTACGCGGCGAAGGTGCTGAACGACGTCATCGACCGGGCGCTGCAGGTACACGGCGGGCTCGGCATGACCGAGGACACGCCGCTTGCGTCGATGTGGCGGAGCGCGCGTGCGGCGCGCATCTACGACGGCGCCGACGAGGTGCACAAGATGGTCGTGGCGCGGCGGATCCTGCGGGCCTTCGAAGGCGGAGGAACCTGGCGCTTCACGTGATGCTCGAGGGCGCGCGGGTCCGGCTCGACCCGCTGAAGGCCCAGGACGAGGATGCGCTTTGGGGGATCGCGCAGGACCCTCGCGTCTGGACGCTCATGAAAGTGTCCGGCCACGAGTCGCGCGAGCTCTTCCACGAGTGGTTCGAGTCCGTCGATCTCGGCTTCGCCCACTTCTTCGACGGCGAGCTCGTCGGGCACACGTCGTACCTCAACGTCCGCGAGGACGACCGCGTCCTCGAGATCGGGAACACGTGGCTGACGCCGTCGGCATGGGGGACGGGCGCGAATGCGGGCGCGAAGTACCTGCTGATGAAGCATGCGTTCGAAGACGAGCGCTTCCTCCGCGTCGAGTTCAAGACGGACGCGACGAACGCCAGGGCGCGCGCCGCATTGGCCGCGTTGCCCTCGGAGTTCGAGGGTGTCTTCCGGAAGCACATGCTCGTGCGCGGCGGCGAGCGCCGCGACTCCGCCTGGTACGCCGTCATCGACGACGACTGGCCGGCGGTGAAGAACGCGCTCGAGGAGCGGCTCAGCGCTACATCTTCGTTTCCGGGGTAGAGAGGCCTATCGCCTATAAGTATAGAAAAAGCGCCATCATAGTTAACTTATTAAGTTAATAAACCTGGCACAATAATCAAACTTATGGCACCATCCATGCCATGGATAGATCTAGTGCTCTTGACAGCGTCGTTCGTCTAGCCAGGGCAGAGGCACTTGTAGATACCGAGCTACGTGACGAGCTCCGGCTGGTCCGCCAACGCCTGGAAGAGGCGATCGGGCCAACGGTCCGGCAGGTGGACGCGGCTCGATTTCTCGGCGTCACCGGAACCGCGCTGAAGCGATGGCTAGACAAGGGAGAGATTCCCTCGGTCTTGACTCCAACAGGAAGGCGGGAGGTCCCCCTTCCAGAGCTCATTCGTCTTCGCCAAGAGGTCGACCAAGCTCGAATCGAGGGAAGCGAGAGGGCGCTGGCTACCGTCATACGTGAACGCCGTCGGCGCGCTGACGAGATTGATGTCGACAGCCTTCTCCCGCGCCGCGGCAGAACCCACCGGCATCCCGAGATGAACAGCCTCGCGTATCACCGGCTAGTCGCCGACCGACTCGATCCGCTACTTGTCGACGATGCGCGTTTGCGGCTCGGGCGCTGGAGCAAATCTGGGCGGATCGATCCCCGATGGGCTAACGAGTGGCGCGAGCTTCTAGATAGACCAATCCCCGAGATCGCCAAGGCGCTCCGATCTGATCGGCCTCGGGCGCGTGAGTTGCGGCAGTCGTCGCCGTTTGCGGGAGTTCTCACGGAGCAAGAACGTCGGCGGCTCGCTGAGGCGGTGGAGGCACGTGGAGCCTAGCGCCTCCCGGGTGCCATGAATCGTGAGGCGTTTGCACACGTCATCCGGGCCGCAGCGGACGTCGTGAAGGATGAAATCGTGATTGTGGGCAGCCAGGCCGTTCTCGGTTCTCATGGGGATCCGCCTCCAGCGCTCGTGCGATCACTTGAAGTCGACGTCTATCCGCGCAGCGATCCCGATCGAGCGCACGAAATCGACGGAGCGCTCGGCGACGGCTCACAGTTTCATGCGACCTATGGTTACTACGCTCATGGCGTTGGCCCCGAGACGATCGTGGCGCCGAGCGGATGGGAAGATCGCCTTGTCCGGTTGGAGTTTCCGGCGATTCGACGTGCGGACGCCCCGGTGATCGGTTGGTGCTTGTCATTTGATGATCTCGTACTCGCGAAGCTTGCCGCCGGCCGTGAGCATGATTTGGCCTTTGTAGAGGCGGCTGTGCGCGAGGGCATGGTCGACAATGATCAATTCTCGCTCGGTCTCGAGTTGATGCCCGAGGGTTACCGTGAAGATGTGCAAACGCGCATGCAGCACATTCGCGCCTGCGTTGGAGGGCTCAGCGGATGATCTGCGTGCAGCGCGACGACGCGAGCAGCTCGCCGCCGGTGTCATAGAGATCGGCCGCGCAGAATGCGACCCGCCGGTTCCGCTGCACGACACGACCCTCTGCGCGCAGCACGCCCGGCCGTGCGGAGCGCACGAACTCGATGTGCAGGTCGGCGGTGAGGAAGCTCTCCTCCTCGGTGAGCACCGACCAGCACGCGCTGCCCATCGCCGTGTCGAGCAGCGTCGTCACCATCCCGCCGTGGACGATGAAGCCGCCGTTGCCGTCGTGGAAGCAGTACTCCGGCGCCGCCTCCCATTCGATCACCGATGTCCCGTCGCCCTGTTCGAGGCCGCGATACTCGAGCGTGCGCCAGATGTGCGGGGCCGGTGGCGCCTCGTCGCCCCACGCGCGGCGCGTCCGGCTCATCGCGGCCCTGGGATCCCGGGGAACCGGAACGGCTCGACCCGGTTCGGCTGAACGATCCATGCCCGCCCAGACTCCGCGTCGTTCAGCACCGTCATCGCCGCATCCGCCACGAACGACGGCTCGATCAAAGGCACGTGAAGGACGCCGCGGAGCTCGTCCTCGACGATCGGCGTGTCCGTGAACCCTGGGCAGAGCGCGTTGATGCGGATGCCGCGCGCACGCAGCCCCTCGGCCGCGCCGCGCACGAAGCCGACGACGGCGTGCTTCGTCGCCGTGTACATCGGGTCGAACGGCATCCCGGTCAATCCCGCGAGCGACGCCGTGCACACGATCGAGCCGCCGTTCGGCATCAGCCTCTTGGCGCACTCGCGCGCTCCGTAGACGACGCCGAGGAAGTTCGCGCGGACGATGCGGTCGATCTCGCCGTCCGGCAGCTCGGCGACGTCGGGATACGCGATGCCGATGCCGGCGTTGAGGAACGCAGCTTCGAACTCGCCCTCGAGCGAGGCCCATGCCTCCACAGAGCCGACGTCGAACTCCGGCAGGTCGAGTGCTACGGCGTCCCCGTCGTATGCCGCGACGATCGCGGAGCCGATCCCGCCGCGGCCGCCGGTTACCAACGCGGTCACGGGACGAGCACGACCTTGCCGACGCTCTTGCGCGACTCGACGAGCTCGTGCGCCCGGTCGACCTCTGCGAGCGGGATCTCGGCGCCGACGACGGGGCGCAGCGCTCCGGTCTGCCACAGCGCCAGCAGCTCGCCGACCGCTTCGCCGACGATCTCGGGCTCGTGCCGGAGGAGGCGGCCGAGGTAGAAGCCGTCGACGCCGACGTTGCGCCCGACGAGGTTCGCCGGGCTGACGTCCGGCCACATTCCCGCGGCGAAGCCGATCGCGACGAGCGTCCCGAGCGGCCGCAGCCGTCCGATGGCGCGCTCGAACAGCTCGCCGCCGACGGGATCGACGACCGCGTCGACGCGCAGATCGTCGGGCAGGTCGTCGTAGACGTACGCCTCTGACGCGCCGAGCTCGCGGCACAGGTCGAGCTTCTCCGGCGACCCGGCGGCCGCGATCACTCGCGCGCCGAGCGAGCGGGCGACCTGCACCGCCGCCGTGCCGACGCCGCCCGCCGCAGCGTGCACGAGCACCGACGCGCCGGGCCGCAGCCTGACCTGCCTCGTCAGCGGGATGTACGCCGTCAGGAACGTGAGGAGGAACGACGCGCCCTCGGCGAAGCTCGCGTGATCGGGGAGCGGAACGACCTGCGCGCGGTCGACAGCCACCTTCTCCGCGTATCCGGCACTGCCGATCGCCATCACGCGCGTCCCGTCGTCGAGCTCGCCCGCGACCTCGCTGCCGAGCACGACGGGAAGCTCAGGCATCTGCGGATAGCGGCCGCGACGGATGAGGACGTCGGCGAAGTTCACGCCCGCGGCCCGCACGTGCATGACGACCTGGCCGCCGCCGGCATCCGGGTCGGGAACGTCGGCGAGCTCGAACGGCCCGTCGACCTCGCGCAGGAGCGCGGCCTTCAACTCGTCTGCGCCGGCTCTTGCGCGAACTGCTCGCGCAGCGCCGTCTTGCGGAACTTGCCGACGCTCGTCTTCGGGATCTCCGAGATGAACTCGATGCGGTCGGGCAGCCACCACTTCGCGAACTGCGGCGCGAGGAAGTCGCGCAGCTCGTCCGGGCTCGCAGAGGCGCCTTCCTTCAACACGACCGCGGCGAGCGGCCGCTCCGCCCACCTCTCGTCGGGGATGGCGATGACGGCGGCCTCGGCGACCGCAGGGTGCGCCATGATCGCGTTCTCGAGCTCGACGGACGAGATCCACTCGCCGCCTGACTTGATGACGTCCTTCGAGCGGTCCTTGATCTGGATGTACCCGCGCGGATGAATCGACGCGATGTCGCCCGTCCGGAACCAGCCGTCGTCCGTCCAGCGGTCGGCCTGCTCGGGCGTGTCGTAATAGCCGGACGCGATCCACGGCCCGCGCACCTCGATCTCGCCCATCGACTCGCCGTCCCACGGGACCTCCTCGTCGCCGACACGCACGCGGATCTCGACGAACGGAAGCGGCATGCCGGCCCACGACTCGATGTCGAAGCGCGTCTCTTGGTCGACGTTCACGAGATCGTGCGGCAGCGTCGCCGTCGTCGCCACCGGCGACGTTTCCGTCAGGCCCCAGCCCTGCACGATCCTGATGCCGTGACGCTGCTCGTAGGCGGCGATCATCGCGCGCGGGACAGCGGATCCGCCGACGAACATCCCCTTCATCGCCGACAAGTCCCACTTCTGCGGGCTCGCGTCGAGGAGCTGGAGGATCCCCATCCAGATCGTCGGCACGCCGGCAGCCCAAGCCACCTTCTCCTGCGACATGAGGTCGAGCAGGCTCTCGGGATCGAGGTGCGGGCCGGGGTAGACGAGCTTCGAGCCCGTCATCGTGGCGAGGTACGGATAGCCCCACGCGTTCGCGTGGAACATCGGCACGACCGGCAGGATCCCGTCGTTCACCGCAACGTTGAGCCCGAACGGGTTGTTCGCGCACACGCCGAGCGCGTGCAGCACCGTCGAGCGGTGCGAGTAGCAGACGCCCTTCGGGCGGCCCGTCGTGCCGCTCGTGTAGCACATCGACGAAGCCTCGTTCTCGTCCAGTTCGGGATCGCGCCACTCGTCCGCGGACGCAGTCGCCAGCAGCTCCTCGTAGGAATCCTCGACGACGAAGACGTGCTCGATCTTCGTGCGGTCCTTGAACTGCTCGAGCAGCGGGACGAGGGAGCGGTCGACGATGACGGCGCGGTCGCCCGCATGGTCGGCGATGTACGCGAGATCGTTCGGGTGGAGGCGGAGGTTGAGCGTGTGCAGGACGAAGCCGCCGCAGGGGATGCCGAGATAAGCCTCGTGGTGTTGATAGTGGTTCCAGCACAGCGTCGCGACACGGTCGCCGCGCTCGAGCCCGAGCTTCTGCAGCGCCACCGCGAGCTGCTTCGCGCGCGGCGCGGTCTCGCGGTAGGTCGTGCGGTGGAGGCTCTTGTCCGGCAGCCGCGTGACGATCTCGCCGTTGCCGAGGAACGTCTCGGACCGCCGCAGCAGATGGGGCAGCGTCAGCTGGAAGTCCATCATCAGGCCGTCCATCAGGCGACCACTCCTGCGCCGAGGAGCGCGTCCGCGATCTCGGCTCGCAGCTCCGGCGGGCGCTTGCCGAAGCCCTCGAGCCAGAGCGCGCGCTTGTAGAAGCGGTGCAGCGGGTGCTCCCAGGTGAAGCCGATGCCGCCGTGGACCTGGATCGAGCGCTCGCACGCTGCAACGGCCGCCTCGGTCGCGAAGGCTTTCGCGGCCGCCGCTGCCAGCGGCGCCTGATCGTCGTCCTCGGCCACGCACCAGGCGGCCCAATAGGCGAGCGACCGCGCCAGCTCGATATCGGCATACGTGTTGGCGAGCTGGTGCGACACCGCCTGGTAGACGCCGATCTTCTTGCCGAACTGCTCGCGCGTCTTCGCATATTCGACGCCGAGCTCGAACGCGCGCTGCGCAACGCCGACCGCCTCCGCCGCCATCGCCGCGCGCAGGCGCGGTGTTTCCCGCGATGCATTGGTGACGCGCCGGAGCGGCCGCGTCGGGTCGACGGACTCGATGTCGCAGTCGCCGTCGAAGGCGAAGCCGTTCGCCTCTGTCTGCCCGGCGACGTGCGCGAGATACGGGCCGGGATAGAGCGCGTAGCCGAGCTCCTCGAGCAGGAGCGCCTCCTCGACGAAGCCGAGCTCTGCGTCGGCGACGTCGAGCCAGCCGAGCTCGGCGAGCTCGTCCCACCGGTCGTTCTGCGGAGCGTCCCAGTCGCGGTCGAGCGGGTAGCGCTGCTCGAGCCACGTTCGCGCCTGGCTCTTCAGCTCGGCCTGGACGTCGTTGAACGCGAAGTCCATCAGCGAGACCTCGGGAGGCCGAGCACGCGCTCGGCGACGATGTTGCGAAGGACCTCGGAGCTTCCGGCCTCGATCGTGTTGCCGCGGCTGCGCAGCTGCTGGTAGTGCCACCAGCCGTCGTCGAGGATGCCTTCGGGGCCGAGCAGCTCGCGCCCGAGCTTCGTCATTCGCTGGTTCTGCTCCGACCAGCGCAGCTTGATCGCGGAGCCCTCGGGGCCGGGGATGCCGGTCCGCGTATACGTGCCGAGCGCGCGGTAGTTCGTGTAGCGCAGTGCCTGCAGCTCGATCCACTCGGCGGCGATGCGCTCGCGGACGCCGCTTTCGCCGTTGACGTGCTCGCGCGCGGTCTCGAGCAGCCGGCCCACACCGAGGTCGAGCGCGGCCGTGAGCGCGAAGCCGAGCGTCGCGCGCTCGTGCAGGAGCGTCGTCATCGCAACCTGCCAGCCTTCGCCCTCGTCGCCGAGCCGGTTCGAGACCGGCACCTCGACATCGGTGAAGAAGATCTCGTTGAACTCCGCCTCGCCGGTGATCTGCCGCAACGGCCGCACCTCGACGCCGGGCGAGTGCATGTCGACGACGAGGTACGTCAGGCCCTTGTAGCGAGGCGCATCGGGGTCGCTGAGCGTGACGAGAATGCAGAAGTCGGCGATGTGCGCGAACGACGACCACACCTTCTGCCCGTTGACGACGTAGACGTCGCCGCGGCGCTCGGCGCGTGTGCGCGCAGCGGCGAGGTCGGAGCCTGCGTCCGGCTCGGAAAATCCCTGGCACCAGATCTCCTCCGCGGAAAGGATCTTCGCCAGGTGCGCCTTCTTCTGCGCGTCGGTGCCGTGCGCCATGATCGTCGGCCCGGCCATGCCGAGCCCGATGACGCCGACGTGCGCCGGGGCCTGCGCGCGCGCCATCTCCTCGTAGAAGATCGCCTGGAAGCTGTAGGGCGCGCCTGCGCCGCCGTACTCCTTCGGCCAGGTGAGGCCCGCGTAGCCGGCGTCGTAGAGCTTGCGGCTCCACGTACGGCCGAAATCGTCCTCGAAGCGCTGGCCGCCGCCGCGCCAGCCGCGCTTCTCTTCCGGCAGGTTCGCGTCGACCCAGGCGCGCAGCTCGGCGCGGAAGGCGGCCTCGTCCGGGTTGTCGCGGAGGTTCACTAGGCCCCGAGCCTACCCAGCCCCGGGCCGTTGAACAAGAAGTCAATCGCGGCTAGACGGCGGCGAGGGCCGCGTCGGCCTGCGGCAGGGCGACGACGGCGCGGCGGCGCTGCACGGGAATCAGCGTCACCGTGGTGAGGATGATCGCGACGCCAACCCACTGCGACCAGCCCAGATGCTGGCCGTAGGCATAAATGCCGGCGACGACGGCAACCGCCGGGTACGTCAGTTCGCCAAGGGACGCCAGGACCGCGGGCGTCCGGCGGAGCCCGAAGTAGTAGAGCGCGAGGGCGATCAGCCCGGTGACGACCGCGAGGTACGCGATCAGCAGGCTGTCGTGCTCGTTCGAGAACGCGCTTGCGCCCATCACCGGCAGAGCGATCGCGCTCGCTATGAGCCCGAAGAAGAAGCGCAGCGACAAGATGTGCTGGAACTCGAGATCGCGGCTGAGGTAACGGCCGAGGACGGTCCCGAGCGCCCACAACACCGCGGCTCCCGTCGCTTCGGCGATGACGACGAGGCCCTTCGCGGAGGGGTCGAGCGGATGCGCCTGGTTGACGAGCCAGAAGCCCGCCAGCGCGGGCAGGAAGAACCAGGCGAAGCGGGGCCTCGGTCGTTCGCCGAGGATTGCGGCCGCACCTGCGACCGCGACGAGTGGCTGCACCTTCTGGATGACGACCGGCGTGATGAAGTCGGAGTGGCCGATGAGTGCGTCGGTGAAGAGAATCGTCGCGACCGCCGACGCGCCCGCGCCGATCACGATCGCACACAGGAGCGCTCGCCAGCCGGCGCGGAAGACGGCGCGCATTGCGGGAAGGAGAAGCGGCAGCGTCAGAACAACGAGAACGACGTGCTCGCCGAACACGATCGTCGTCGCACTCGTCGAACCGCCCATCGTCTTCCGGATGATCGGGTCGGTCCCCCATAGCGCGGCCGCGAAGGCCACGATGAGCACTCCCGGAACACGGTGGGCGGCGATGCGCTGGATCATCGCTCGAAGCGTAGGAGATCGGATACGGGCTGCCGAGCGCGAATGACCCGCGCCTCTCCACCTGCGACGACGACGGCCGCCGGATTCGGGACGCCGTTGTAGGTCGACGCCATCGCGAGCGTGTACGCGCCGGTCGCGGGCACTGCGAGCACGTCCCCGCGCCGTGGATGCGGGAGCGCGATCGCGTCGATGAGGACGTCGCCCGACTCGCAATGCTTGCCCGCGATGCGGAATACGCCGTCGGGAAGCTCCTCGGCGCGGTTCGCGAGCAGCGCCTCGAAGCGTGCGCCGTACAGCTGCGGCCGCGGGTTGTCCGACATGCCGCCGTCGACCGCGACGTACGAGACGCCGCCCGACTCCTTCACGACGCCGACGCGGTAGAGCGTCACACCCGCCCGGCCGACGAGCGAGCGGCCGGGCTCGAGCACGACCTGCACGTCCGGCAGCCGCGCGACGAGCGGCGGGACGAAGTCCGCGATCTCCGGAACGGGCTCCTCGCGCGTGTACCTGATCCCCAGCCCGCCGCCGATGTCGAGGACGGACGGCTTCCACCCGAGCTCGTTCTCCGCGCGAGCGCAGAATGCAACGAGGCGGTCGACGGCGACGAGACTCTCCTCGACGCGCGCGAGCTGCGACCCGACATGGAAGTGGACGCCGGCGACGTCGATGCCGAGCTTCCGGGCCTCGGCGATCGCAGCGAGCGCCGCGTCGGGCGCAAGGCCGAACTTCGATTCGTCGTGGGCCGTCTGGATCGACTGGTGGGTTACCGCCTCGACGCCGGGGGTGAGGCGGACGAACGCTCGGCGCACGCCGGCGGCGGCAGCGCGTGCGGGCTCGTCCGGCGCGTCGAGCACGACGGTCGCTCTGGCTTCGGCGGCCGCGAGGAGCTCGTCGTTCGACTTGTTGTTGCCGTGGAAGAGGATGCGGTCGCCGGCGATCCCGGCTTCGCGGGCGAAGGCGAGCTCGCCGAGCGTGGAGACGTCGGCGCCGACGCCTTCCTCGGCGAGGACCCGGAGGAGCGCGACGTTCGCGAACGCCTTCGTGCCGTAGGCGATCAGCGCGCCTGGAGCGGCCGCGCGGTAGGCGCGTGCCTGCGCGCGGATCGTGTCCTCGCAGTAGACGACGAGCGGCGTGCCGTGCTCGTCGGCGAGGCGCGAGGCGGAGACGCCGCCGAGGGCGAGCTCGCCGTCGTGGATCTCGGCGCTGAATGGGAGGAGGTCGAGCACGGACGGAGTCTGCCTGTGGACGAATCGGTACGAAGCCGGCGCGCTCTCGTCACCATCGCAGGCCGGCCGCGAAATAGGATGGCGCTCAGGTCGGTTGGGGGGAGGGAGTCGGGACCCGAGTTACACGCGCGTGTACCGGTAAGTGCGCGAATCCCGCTTGGTTGCTACGATCCGCGCGATGGAGAGGCAGCTTCTTCGCTAGCGCAGGAACGACCGCGGCGACGCCGCGTCGAGTTCCCCCGGCCTCTCATCTGAGAGGCTTTTTCGTTTCCGGAGGACGATGGACAAGTACCAACCCGAGCTGATCGAGCCGAAGTGGCAGCGCATCTGGGAGGAGGCGCGGGCGTTCAACGTCCCGAACCCCGAGCCCGGCGATCCCGGCGACAAGCCGCACTTCTACATGCTCGAGATGCTGCCGTACCCCTCTGCCAACGGCATCCACATGGGCCACGTCCTCAACTACACGATGGGGGACGTCACCACGCACATGCGGCGTCGGAGCGGCGCAAAGGTCGTCCGTCCGATGGGATGGGACTCGTTCGGCCTCCCCGCCGAGAACGCAGCCATCCGCGAGGGCGGCCATCCCCGCGAGATCACCGAGCGCAACATCACCACCATCCGCGCGCAGATGAAGCGACTCGGATGGGCGATCGACTGGGATCGCGAGGTCGCGGCGCACGATCCTGCGTTCTACCGATGGACCCAGTGGCTCTTCCTCCGCTTCTACGAGCGCGGGCTCGCCTATCGTCGCGAGGCGCCGGTCAACTGGTGTCCGAACGACCAGACGGTCGTTGCCGACGCGTACATCGTCGACGGCCACTGCGAGCGCTGCGGTGCGCAAATCGAGTTCCGCAACATGACGCAGTGGTTCTTCAAGACGACCGCGTTCGCGGACGAGCTGCTCCACTTCGACCTGCCCGCCGGCTCGATCGGCTGGCCGGAACGCTCGATGACAGGACAGCGCAACTGGATCGGCCGGTCGGAGGGCGCGGAGATCCTCTTCCGCGTGGACGAGCTCGACATCGACCTTCCCGTCTTCACGACGCGTCCCGACACGCTCTTCGGCGCGACGTTCTTCGTCGTCGCACCCGAGCATCCATTCGTGGAGAAGCACGCGAGCCCCGAGGCGAAGGAGTACGCGCTCCACGCTGGTGCGAAGCGAACCGAGGAACGCGCGACCGAGACGCAGAAGACGGGCGTCTTCACCGGCCACTATGCGACGAACCCGGTGAACGGCGAGAAGCTTCCGATCTGGGTCGCCGACTACGTGCTCATGGACTACGGGACGGGCGCGGTCATGGCCGTCCCCGCGCACGACGAGCGCGACGCCGAGTTCGCGCAGACCTTAGATCTGCCGGTCGTTCCGGTAATCGACGAGGACGACAAGCTCGTCAATTCCGCGCAGTTCGACGGTGTGCCGGCGGAGGAGGCGAAGCGGGCGATCGTCGACTGGCTGCACACGCAGGGCCGAGGCGCTCTCGCCATCTCGTATCGCCTGCGCGACTGGAGCTTTTCGCGTCAGCGGTATTGGGGCTCGCCGATTCCTATCGTCTACTGCGGCGACTGCGGCATCGTGCCAGTGCCGGACGAGGAGCTCCCGGTGCTGCTTCCAGACGTCGAGGACTATCAGCCGAAGGGCAAGGCGCCCCTCGCCTCCAACGAGGAGTGGATGAACGTCCCGTGCCCGAAGTGCAGCAAGCCGGCGCAGCGCGAGGCCGACACGATGGACACGTTCGTCGATTCGTCGTGGTACTTCATCCGGTACGTCGACCCGCACAACGACCGCGCGCCGTTCGACCAGCACGTCGTCGACTACTGGCTGCCGGTCGACTTCTACATCGGCGGCATCGACCACCTGAACGGCCACCTGCTGTATTCGCGCTTCTTCGTCAAGGCGCTGAACGACATGGGCATGCTCGGTTTCCGCGAGCCGTTCGCGGGGCTCTTCCACCAGGGCTGGGTGCAGATGGGCGGGACGAAGATGTCGAAGACGAAGGGCAACGTCATGGGCCCGGACGAGCTCGTCGCGGAATACGGAGCCGACGCAGTACGGCTCTACATCCTGTTCATGGGCCCCTCCGACCAGGACATGGAGTGGACGGAGACCGGAATCGAGGGCATCGTCCGATTCCTCAGGCGGACGTGGCGCGCCGTCCACGAGGTGGCCGAGCGCGCTCCCGCGCAGGGCGCTGGTACGAGCAACCTCGCGCGCACGACGCACAGAACGATCGTGAAGGTGAGCGACGACGTGCTGCGCAGGATCCAGTTCCACACGCCGATCTCGGCGCTGATGGAGCTGCTGAACGAGCTCTCGGACGACCCGGCGGCCGACGACGCGCGCTTCGCCACCGAGACATTGGTGTCACTCGTGCAGCCGTACGCGCCTCACATCGCCGAGGAGCTGTGGGAACGGCTCGGGCACGAGCGCCTGTGGGAGCAGCCGTGGCCCGCCGCCGACCCGTCGATGCTCGCGCGCGACACCTTCGAGCTCGTCGTCCAGGTGAACGGCAAGGTGCGCGACCGGATCGAGGTCGACGCGAGCCTTCCCGAGGACGAGCTCGTCGCGCTCGCGCTCGCATCCGAACGCGTGCAGGCGCACGTCGACGGTGCGACGGTGCGCAAGACGATCGTCGTCCCGCGGAAGCTCGTGAACATCGTCGCGGAAGCCGACACGGTCTCGTAACAGAGACGCGGCCACGATTGCGGCATGGACCATCGCCGCATCGTCGTCGCCTGCGTGGCCGCTGCCGTCGCAGTTCTTCTCCTCGTGCACGTCCTGCACCGCGGTCACGCGCAGGTGGCGATCCCGGTGCTGCGAACGGCGACGCACCCGCGCGTCAGAGCGGCAGCCCAGCAGCTCGTCGTCGACGTCGCAGGCGCCGTCCGCCGCCCCGGGCTGTACCACCTCGGCACCGGAACGAGAATCGCCGACGCCATCGCCGCCGCTGGCGGCGCGACGGCGCGCGCCGACGTCACGCTCGTGAACCTCGCCGCGCCGCTCGCCGACGGCGAGCAGGTACTCGTACCGGTCCGCGGCGGCGCCACGACGGCCGGTAGCGTGCCGTCGTCGACCGCGCCACTCGACCTGAACACGGCGAGCGCCGAGCAGCTCGACGCGCTTCCCGGCGTCGGGCCCGCGACGGCGCAGAAGATCATCGACTACCGGCAGGCACACGGGCCGTTCCGAAGCATCGACGAGCTCGAGGCCGTGCCCGGCATCGGCCCCTCGAAGCTCGCGCAGCTGAAAGGGCTCGTGATCCCCTGATCAGGCCGACGGCGAACGTGGCCGCCGTCTGCGTCGGGCTCGCGGCGTCGAACCTCGTTCGCTTCGCTCCGGTTCCCGCGCTCGCCGTCGTCGCGTGCGCGCGTGCGCCGTGCGTGCTCGCCGCAGCCGGATGGTGGTGGGGAACCCGACGCCTGGACGCGCTCGGCCACAGCGTGCTGCTGCCGAGCGTCGGCACCGCGGAGCGCGCGCTCGTCGTCACGGAGGAGCCGCCGCGCATCGGGAAGTTCGACATCCGTGCACGCGCGCTCGTCCTCCGCTGGGGCGACCTGCGCCCGCACGAGCCCGTACTCCTGCAGCTCGGCGCCGGCAGGGCGCCGCCGCAAGGCTCACGAATCTCCGTTGTCGGAGTCCTCCGCCTTCCGCGCGGGCCGTCGAACGGCTTCGACGAGTCCTCGTGGCTCCATCGTCAGGGCGTCCACGTCGTGCTGAAGGCGAAGGAATGGCGCGTCGTCGGGCGCCGGGGCGGCATCGCCGGTGTCGGCGACCGGCTGCAGCGGTGGCTCTCGGCCGATTCCGCGTACGGCCTGCACGGTGAGCGTCGGTCGGTGGTCGACGCGATCGTCCTCGGTCACGCGGAGGGACTCGACGACTCGCTGCTCGCACGCTTCCGCGCGTCGGGCCTCTACCACTGCCTTGCCGTCGACGGGCTCAAGGTTGCCACCGTTGCGGCCGGTGCGATGTTGCTCGTCCGCCGTCGCTTTGCGGGTCAACTCGCGGCGCTCGCGGCCGTCGGCGCGTACGTCCTCGCCGTCGGGCTGCATCCGTCTGTCGTGCGGGCGGCGGTCGCCGCCACGCTCGGATCGCTCGCCTGGTTGTTCTCGCGGCAGCGCGACTC
Organism: Gaiellaceae bacterium; assembly: GCA_050697375.1. Taxonomy (GTDB): domain Bacteria; phylum Actinomycetota; class Thermoleophilia; order Gaiellales; family Gaiellaceae; genus Palsa-739. Next base: position 16,969 of record JBOGZQ010000006.1, read on the forward strand.
GTGGCATGCGCTCCTCGTCGGCGCGGTCGTGCTGCTCGCGTGGAATCCCATGTTCGTGCTCGACGCCGGCTTCCAGCTCTCGTTCGGCGCCGTCGCCGGGATCTTCGTCGTCACGCCGCGCGTCGTGCGCGCACTCGAGGGGTATCCGGTGCCGCGTTGGCTCGCACAGCTCATCGGCGTGTCCACCGCCTGCGGTCTCGCGACTGCGCCCGTGACGTGGATGCAGTTCCACCAGATCTCGCTCGTCACGGTCCCCGCGAACGTCGTCGCCGTGCCGGTCGTCGCGGAGATGCTCGTTCTCGCGCTCGTGACAGCGCTGATCGCGCCGGTGGCGCCTCCCGTTGCTGCCGCTCTCGGACAGGTGAACGGCTGGGGCGCGTGGTTCGTCGCCGGCTGTGCACGCGTCTTCGGCGGCCTACCGGGCGCACAGGTGACGTCGCCACCGGGGGCCGCGCTGGTCGCCGCTGGAGCGCTCCTGGCGGGTGCATATGCTTGGCGCCATGGCCACGAACGAGCTGAAGCCGGCGTATCTCCTCTCGGGCAGCGACCGGCCGAAGATCGCGCGGGCCCTGCGCCGTCTGCGTGACCGCATCGGCGACGAGTCCACGGAGCACCTGAGCGCGCGTGAGGCGACCGGCGACGACGCTGTCGCCGCGTGCAACGCGATGGGTCTCTTCGTCGGTAACGGCCGGCTCGTGATCGTCGACGAGGCCGAGCGCTGGAAGACGGATGACGTCACGGCGGTCGCCGCGTATCTCGCCGCGCCGGCACCCGCGACCGTGCTCGCGCTCGTCGCCGAGGAGGTCAAGGTCGACTCGGCCCTCGGGAAGGCGGTGAAGAAGGCCGGCGAGCTCCTGACGTACGACGTGCCGAAACGCAAGGTGCCGGAGTGGGTCGCGGAGCAGTTCGCCCGCCTCGGGGCGAAGGCCGACCGCGACGCGTGCCGCGCGCTCGTCGAGGTGGTCGGCGATGACCTCGACGACCTTTCGAGCGAGATCGACAAGCTCGCCACCTGGGCGGGCGACGATGCGATCACCGTCGCCGTCGTCGAGCAGATGGCGGTCGGCCGCGCAGAGACTCCGATCTTCTCGCTCACCGACGCATGGGGGAGACGCGACGTCGGAGCCGTGCTCACGAACACCGAGTCCTTGCTCGAACGGACGCATCGCACCCGTTCGGGAGAGCTCCTGCGCATCGTCGCCTCGCTCGTCGGCCACGTCGGTCGCGTGCGCCGCATTCAGCGGCTCGCGGATGAAGGCGTCCCTGCGCGCGATGCGGCCGGGAAGCTCAAGATGCATCCGTTCGCCGCGGAGAAGGCGTACGGCCAAGCGGGGAACTTCTCCGCCGACGAGCTCGGGCTCGCGCTCGTCCGCCTCGCGGAGCTGGACGCAGCGGCCAAGGGCGGCTCGCGCATGCCCGCCGAGCTGGAGCTCGACCGCGCGCTCGTCGATGTGACGCGCCGGGCGGTCTAGGGCCTTACCTTTTGGCGGCGAGGAGCTTCGCTGCCTGCGCCTTGCGGCGGGCGACGGTGTTCCGGTGGAGCGAGCCGCGGGAGGCGGCCTTGTCGAGCCAGCTGACGAGCTCGCGGTGGGCGGTCTCGACGTTCTTGCCGTCGGCCGCCTTCAGGCGCCGCATGAGCGTCTTCGCGGTGGACTTCCAGCGCAGATTCTCCAGACGCTGCCTGGAGGCCTGGCGGACGCGCTTTTCCTGTTGCTTGATATTGGGCATTAGAGCCGCGGGATGGTAGCAGGAGAGCCGATTCGCGCCGGGAACTCCCGCACATGAACGCCAAGGACCGCCGCGGCGGCGGCGACCGACGGTTGGGCACCGACCGACGCACGAAGGACCAAGGCCCACCGGCCGGCAAGGACCGGCGCGTGGGCAAGGAGCGCCGCTCGGGCAAGGACCGTCGCACGGGCACCTAGCGCCCTATGCTCGACCCGTGAGCGACGCCGACCGCGAGCGCGATCTCCGTCGCCTGGAGCGCGACCGCCGCCGCCAAGAGGAAGGCCGGACGCCGTACTTCGAGCGCCAGGAGTCGCTCGATCGCTGGCCGCTGCTCGCCGACGTCTCCGAGCAACCGACGATGATCCTGCGCGTGCCGCCGCCGCGGCGCGAGGCCGGCCAGGAGGAGCCGGAGGCGGACCGTCCGCGGCTCGCGATCTCGGGCGCGATCTTCGCGGTGGCGACAGGGCTGTCGCGCATCTTCGGCCTCGTCCGCGAGGTCATCGCGGCCTACTACTTCGGCGCCGCCGGAAAGATCAACGCGTTCACGGTCGCCTTCCAGGTGCCGAACCTCGTCCGCGCGCTCGTCGCGGACGCAGCGTTGTCATCTGCATTCGTCCCGGTCTTCAGCGAGTTGCTCGAGAAGGGCGAGCGCAAGCGCGCGTGGCGCGTCGCGTCGACGCTCTTCTGGCTGATGCTGCTCGGGCTGACCGCGCTCACGGCGATCTTCGTGCTCGTCGCGCCGTGGATCATCGGCATCTTCGGCAATCCGGGGCACGACCGCGCGTTGGCCATCGGGCTGTCGCGGGTGCTCTTCCCGATCGTCGCCCTGCTCGGGGTGTCGGGAATCGTCGTCGGCATCCTCAACAGCTACGACCACTTCACCGTCCCCGCGCTCTCGCCGGTGTTCTGGAACCTCGCGATCATCGCCGGGCTCGCGATCGGCGTCCCGCAGGCCCACTCGACGAACACGAAGCTCTACGTCTACGCGGTCTCGATCCTCGTCGCGACGTTCATCCAGGTCTTTCTGCCGGTGCCGTGGCTTCGTGGCCGCGACGGCCACCTGCAGCTCGTGCTCGATTGGCGTGACCCTGCGGTCAAGCGCGTCTTCGTGTTGATGGTCCCGGTGACGCTCGGTCTCGGCCTCATCAACGTGAACGCCGTCATCGACACGTTCTTCGCGTCTCGCTTCGTCAATGCGAACCTCGCGCCGAACGCGATCCAGAAGGCATTCCTCATCTACATGCTCCCGCAGGGGATGTTCTCCGTCGCGATCGCAACCGTGCTCTTCCCGACGCTCTCGCGTTTCGCCACGCGCGGCGACATGGCGGGATTCCGCGCGACCGTGAGCACGGGCCTCCGCCAGATCTCGTTCCTGCTGATCCCCGCGGCGGCGGTCAGCGCGGTGCTTGCGGAGCCGATCGTCCGCATCCTCTTCCAACGTGGCCACTTCGCTCCCTCGCAGACGCCTGTCGTAGCAGGCGCGCTCGCGGCGTTCAGCGCCGGCCTCGTCTTCAACGGCGCGATGCTCATGCTGAACCGCGCGTTCTTCAGCCTCCAGTCGAACTGGGCCCCGACCGTCATCGCCCTCGGGAACCTCTTCCTCAACGCGATTCTCGACTTCGCGTTCTATCGCCTCGGCGTCTGGGGGATCCCGCTCGGCACGGCGGTGTGCAACATCGCCGGGACGTGGGCGCTGCTCGTCCTGCTGCGGCGCCGTCTCGGACGCATCGACGGCGGTGAGATCACGCAGACGGTCGTGCGGGTCGCGCTCGCGTCGGCTGCAGTGGCGCTCGTCGCGTGGTTCGTGTGGAAGCCGCTCGACTCTGCGCTCGGACGCTCGTTCGGCGGGCAGTTCGTCTCGCTCGGGCTCGCGCTCGGCGCCGCGCTGTTCACCTACTTCATCGCGTGCAAGACCTTGCGCGTGCGCGAGCTGCAAACGCTGCTGGCCCTGCGCCGCCGGTGATCGAGTTCCGGCCGGTCGCCGAGTCGGACCTGCCGCGGTTGCGGGTCTGGCTCGAGCGCGAGCATGTGTCGGCGTGGTGGCGCGACGAGCGCGCGGAGCGCCACCTCGACCCGAACGAGCATTTCATCATCGAGCTCGAAGGCCAGCCGGTCGGGATGATCCAGACCTACCTCGTCGACGGCTACCCCGACTGGAAGGCGGTCGTCGGCGACGAACCGGATCTCGCCGGCGTCGACCTGTTCATCGGCGAGGAGGATCTCGTCGGCCGCGGTCACGGCCCCCGCGTCCTCGAGCAGTTCGCGCGCGAGATCGTGTTCGCCCGCGAAGGGACGGTCGCCGTCATTGCCACCATCGAAGAGGGAAATCGGCGTTCCTGGCGCGCGTTCGAGAAGGCCGGGTTCCGGCACGTGCGCGACGTGGAGGAGGAGGGACGTCCCCACCGACTCATGCGGCTCGACCGCAGTTAGCCTTTCGGCATGGAGATCTTCAACGTGTTCACAGGCGAGCCGGACGACCTCGCCATCGCGGAGACGCCGGACGGCTTCCGGTGCAATGCAGTTCAGATCGGCAAGAAGCTCGGCTCCACTCGCATGGGCATGACGGTGTACGAGCTCCCGCCCGGCCAGGCGATCTGCCCCTACCACTTCGAGTGGACCGACGAGGAGTGGCTCTTCGTCCTAGCCGGCAAGCCGACGCTCCGTTCGCCGGAGGGCGAGCGCACGCTCGAGCCCGGCAACGCCGTCTGCTTCCCCGTAGGCCCCGACGGCGCGCACCTCGTGCGAGCGAACGACGAGACTGCGCGCGTCGCGATCATGTCGACGAAGCATCCAGTCGGCTTCGCCGAGTACCCCGACAGCGACAAGGTCGGCGTCTGGGCGGACAGGACGCACTACATGCTGCGCCGCTCGGCGCACCTCGACTACTGGGACGGCGAAGCCTGAGCCTGAGCGTTGACGAACGCATCGGCCTCGTCGAGCGTGCGGATCGACCGCACCGGTGACGCGAGAATGATGAGCCCGGCGAGCGAGCGGCCCGCTGCGCCGATGAACACCGTCGTGCGCAGCCCGATGTAGGTGCCGAGGATGCCGCCGAGCAGCGTGGCGACGGGAATCGTCGCCCACGAGACGAGGCGTCGGGATGCGCTCGCACGCGCCATCAACCGGTCCGGCGTTGTCGCCTGCCCGATCGTGACGCTCGTCGTGTTGTAGATCACGGCGCCCGTGCCCCAGACGAGCAGTGCGGCGGCGAGAAGCGCGATGCCGGTCGACCCGGAGGCGAACGGGATGAGAAGCAGCGCCCAGCCGCTGAGTGCCGTCACGAGCATCACACGGCCGAGCCCGATCCACCGCTGCAGGCGGGTGACGAGGAACGCTCCCGAGAGCGAGCCGAGATTGGCGAGCACGAACACGGCGCCGATCTCGCGCGACGACATGCCCAGGCCGCGCACGGCGAACAGGAGGAAGACCGCAAAGAGGATCGAGTTGAAGATGTTCGCCGTGAAGGTGAAGGCGAGGTTGGGTCGCAGAATCGGGTGGCGCAGGACGAACGCGAGCCCTTCGCGGATGTCCGCCCACATGGAGCGGCGCTCGGACTCGAGCACACGCTCCTCGACGTGCGTGACGCGAGAGATGAAGGCGCCGGAGCAGACGAAGCTGATCGCGTCGGTGAGAACCGCATAGGGAGCGCCGAGCGCGCCGATGAGCGCGCCCGCGATTCCGGGGCCGACCACCTGCGCCGCCTGCGCGGAGACCTGGAGGCCGGCGTTTCCCTCCGCCAGAAGCTCGCGCTCGAGGATCGCCGGGAGAAATGACGTCGACGCGACGTCGAAGAACACCGTGAGCGTGCCGGTGACGAAGCCGACACCGAACAGCTGCCAGATGGTGAGCACGCCTCCGGCGTACGCCGCGGGAATCGACAGCAGCGCGGCCGCGCGGCCGAGGTCGCCGGCGATCATGATCGGGCGCCGCTGCGGCACGCGATCGATCCAGACGCCTGCCGGGAGGGCGACGAGGATCAGCGGAAGGGAGTCCGCGACCCCGAGCGCTGCAACCTCCAAGGTCGTCGCCTTCAACGTCGCGATCGCGACGAACGGGAGCGCCAGCAGGCTGACTTGGCTCCCGACCGAGCTCACCGTCGCCGCCGACCAGAGCCGTACGTAGTCGCGGCGCTGCCAGAGCGGGCTGCGCGGCCGGAGCGCACGGAGGCGCCCGGCTACCATCGTTCAACTCCCATGGACCAGAGCAAGATCCGCAACTTCTCGATCATCGCGCACATCGACCACGGCAAGTCGACGCTTGCCGACCGCATCCTCGAGCTGACGGACGCGGTGAGCGCGCGGGATATGCGCGAGCAGGTGCTCGACACGATGGAGCTCGAGCGGGAGCGCGGCATCACCATCAAGGCGCAGGCGGTGCGCGTGACGTGGAAGGGGCACGAGCTCAACCTCATCGACACGCCCGGCCACGTGGATTTCACGTACGAGGTGTCGCGCTCGCTCCAGGCATGCGAGGGCGCCGTCCTCGTCGTCGACGCGGCGCAGGGGATCGAGGCGCAGACGCTCGCGAATGCATACCTCGCAATCGAGAACGGCCTGGAGATCGTTCCGCTCGTGAACAAGATCGACCTGCCGCAGGCCGACCCCGAGGGCACGGCCGTCGAGGTGGCCGACCTGCTCGGCGACGATCCCTCGCACGTCGTTCGCATCTCGGCGAAGACGGGCGTGAACGTCGGCGACGTCCTGGACGCGATCGTCGAGCGCGTGCCGCCACCTGCGGGAGATCCCGCCGCGCCGCCCCGCGCGCTCATCTTCGACTCGTCGTACGACCAGTACCGCGGCGTCGTCGCATTCGTCCGCGTCGTCGACGGCTCGTTCTCTCGCCGCGAGGCGCTGCAGACGATGGCGACCGAGACGCGGTTCGAGGCGGAGGAGCTCGGCTTCTTCTCGCCGACGATGACGCCCGTCGAATCGCTCTCGGCCGGCGAGGTCGGCTACGTCATCACTGGGCTGAAAGACGTTTCGACGCTTCGGGTCGGCGACACGATCACGACGGTGGGGCATCCGGCGCAGCAGGGGCTGCCCGGCTACAAGGACGTGAAGCCGATGGTGTTCGCCGGGCTCTTCCCGACGGAGTCGGATGCGTACCCGGAGCTGCGCGACGCACTCGAACGGCTGAAGCTGAACGACGCCGCACTCTTCTACGAGCCGGAGACGTCGCAGGCGCTCGGCTTCGGATTCCGGTGTGGCTTCCTCGGTCTCCTGCACATGGAGATCGTGCGCGAGCGGCTCGAGCGCGAGTTCGATCTCGACCTGCTCGTCACCGCGCCGAACGTCGCCTACCGCGTCCTCGAGAAGAACTCCACCGAGTGGCTCGAGGTGCACAACCCCGCCGACTTCCCGCGCGAGATCGAAGGGGTGGAGGAGCCGTACGTGAAGGCGTCGATCATCGTCCCCAAGGAGTACGTGGGCACGGTGATGGAGCTGAACAACGACCGGCGCGGCACGTTCGACCAGCTCGAGTACCTCTCGCCCGAGCGCGTCCACCTGACGTACGAACTGCCGCTCGCAGAGATCGTCCTCGACTACTACGACCAGCTGAAGTCGCGCACACGCGGGTACGCGTCGTTCGACTACGACCTTGTCGGGTTCAAGCCGGGCGATCTCGTGCGCGTCGACGTCCTCGTCGGCGGCGAGAGCGTGGACGCGCTGTCGCTCATCGTCCACAAGGACTTCGCGTACGACCGCGGCCGGCTGCTCGTCGACAAGCTGCGCGAGGAGATCCCGCGGCAGATGTTCGACGTCCCCATCCAGGCTGCGATCGGCGCCCGCGTGATCGCGCGCGAGACAGTGAAGGCGCGGCGCAAGGACGTGCTCGCGAAATGCTACGGCGGCGACATCTCGCGCAAGCGCAAGCTGCTCGAGAAGCAGAAGGCCGGCAAGAAGCGGATGAAGCAGGTCGGCGCCGTCGAGGTGCCGCAGGAGGCGTTCCTCGCCGTCCTCAACATCGGCAAGGGTCAGCAGTGAGCCTTGAGATGCGCACCGAATGCGAGCGCTGCGGCGTGGCCGTCGCGACGGACGGCAACGCGGTCATTTGCTCGTTCGAGTGCACGTTCTGCGCCGACTGCGGCGAGAAGATGGCGCACGTCTGCCCGAACTGCGGCGGCGAGCTCGTCCCCCGGCCGAAGCGGGCGGCATGAACGTCCGTCACCTGTACGTCCATCTGCCGTTCTGCGCGCACCGCTGCGGCTACTGCGACTTCGTCACCGCCGTCGGCCGCCGCGACCAGCACGGCGTGTACGTCGACGCGCTTCTGCGCGAGCTGGAGGAGGAGCGCAACGTCTTGGCCGATCCGCTCGACACCGTCTTCCTCGGCGGCGGGACGCCGACGTTCACCGCGCTGCCCGAGCTCGTGCGGCTGCTCGACGCATTGCCGGCCGCCGGCGAGGTCACCGTCGAGGCGAATCCCGAGACCGTCACCGCCCAGCTCGCGCGCGCACTCCGCGCCACCGGCGTCACGCGCGTCTCGCTCGGGGCGCAAAGTTTTCGCCCGCACCTGCTCGCCGTCCTCGAGCGCGGCGCGCAGCCCGACGACGTCCGCGGCGCGTTCGCGCACTTGCGCGACGCCGGCTTCGACAACCTCTCGCTCGACCTCATCTACGGCATCCCCGGCCAGTCGGTCGCCGACCTCGAGGCCGATCTCGCCGATGCGATCGCACTCGCCCCCGAGCACCTGTCGTGCTACGAGCTCGAGGCCAAGCCCGGCACGCGCTTCACGCACGCGCACGGTGACGAGCTCGTACGCCAGGCGGAAGCGATGGAGGACTACTTCGAACGCGTCGTCGCGACGCTCACCGGAGCCGGCTACCGCTGGTATGAGACCGCGAACTTCTGCCGCGGCGACGGGCGCGCACTGCACAACCTCGGCTACTGGCTCGGCCGCGACTACCTCGGCATCGGCATCGGCGCCGTCTCGACGATCGGGGACGAGCGCCGCCGGAACACGCCGAAGCTCGCGCGCTACCTCGCCGGCGAGTACGAGCGCGAGATCGAGCCGCTCGACGACGACACACGCGCGCGCGAGCGGGTCATGCTCGGCCTCCGCCTCGACGAGCCGCTCCCGGTCGCGGGCCTCGCCCACGCATTCGATCCCGCGGGCCTCGCCCGCGTCGAACGGCTCGGGCTCGCGACTCGTACGGATGACACGCTCGCGCTCACCGAGCGCGGCCGCTACCTCGGCGGGGCCGTGACGGCGGACCTCCTCAGCTAAAATTCCCTGCAAATGGTGCTAACTGCGCGTCAGAAGGACATCCTGCGGCACGTCGTCGAGGAATACGTCGCGACCGGCCAGCCGGTCGGCTCGAAGACGCTCGTCGACCGCGGCGGCCTTCGGATCGCAGCCTCGACGGCGCGCGCAGAGCTCGCCGAGCTCGAAGCGCTCGGCCTGCTCACGCACCCGCACACGTCCGCCGGCCGCGTTCCGACCGAGGCCGGCTACCGCTACTACGCCGACGAGCTCCTCGGACGCCTCGCGCCGCATCCGGCCGAGTTCCCGCTCGATCTGCACACGACGCGCACCGAGGTCGAGTCCGCGCTGCAGGCGACGACGGAGATGCTCTCGCAGGTGACGCGGCTGCTCGCGCTCGTCTCCGCGCCGCCGCTCGAGGCGACCACGATCGTCCGCGTCGAGGTCCTGCTGCTTCAGGCGGAGCTCGTGATGGTGGTCGTCATCACCTCCGCCGGCGGTGTCAGCAAGCGGCTCTTCCATTTCGACGAGCCCGTCGATCCGGGCCTCGCGCAGTGGGCGAACGAATACCTGAACGAGACGGTCTCCGGGCTTCAGGTCGGAACGACGCTGCTCCGCCGCCGGTTCGAGGATCCGGGCCTGAGCGTTCGCGAGCGCGCGTTCCTCGCGGCGCTCCGGGCGGCGTTCACCGAGCTCGTCTCCGCCGAGCAGCGTCTCTACGTCGGAGGGGCCGCCGACCTCCTCGGTGAAGTCCGCAACGACGAGCTCGACGCGTACCGGAACCTGTTCGAGCTGGTCGAGAAGCGTGCCGCGCTTCTCGACGTTCTCGGCGACGCGAGTCTCGACATGCGCGGCCCCTTCGTCCGTGTCGGCCGCGAGCTCGCGCACCCTGCGCTCCAGGAGATCGCGCTGGTCGGCGCCGCGTACGGCGTCATGCACCGTGTGCTCGGCGCGGTCAGCCTGATCGGGCCGGTGCGCATGGACTACGAGAAGGCGGTCGGCGCCGTTCGCTCGGCTGCGACCGAGCTTTCCCGCTTCGCCGAGTCCGTGTACTCGGATCGCTAGCCTGGTTCGCGTGGCGACGACGGAGCGCGACTACTACGAGCTCCTCGGTGTCGCGCGCAGCGCGGACGAGGGGGAGATCAAGAAGGCCTTCCGCCGGCTCGCCCGCGAGCTGCACCCCGACGTTTCCGACGCTCCGGATGCGCAGGAGCGCTTCCGCGAGGTGGTCGAGGCCTACGAGGTGCTGTCGAAGGCGGAGACACGTGAGCTGTACGACCGCTACGGCCACGCAGGCCTGCGCAGCGGCGGCTTCCAGCCCGGCCACTTCGACTTCGGCAGCCTCTCCGATCTCTTCGCGGCGTTCTTCGGCGACGACCTGATCGGCAGTCGCGGGCGCTCGCGCGGGCCCGACCTCGGTGCCGAGGTGGAGGTCGACCTCGTCGACGCCGCGCGCGGGGTCAGGCGCGAGGTTCCGTTCCAGGTTGCCGTCACGTGCACGCATTGCAACGGCGACGGCGCCGAGCCGGGCAGCGAGATCACGACGTGCCCGACATGCGCCGGTGCGGGTCGCCTGCAGCAGGTCTCGCGCAGCGTCTTCGGCGAGTTCGTCCGCACGCAGACGTGCCCGACGTGCGGCGGCTCGGGCCGGAAGATCGAGACACCGTGCTCGATTTGCGACGGAGCCGGCCGTGTGGTGGAGGAGCGCCGCATCGACGTCGACATTCCCGCCGGTATCCACGACGGCCAGCAGATCCGGCTGACGGGCGCAGGCCACGCGGGCGCCCTCGGCGCGCGCGCCGGCGACGCGTACGTGCGGGTGCATGTGCGTCCCGACGAGCGCTTCGTTCGCGAGGGCAACGACATCTACACGACCGTGTCCCTCACGATGACCCAGGCCGCGCTCGGCGCGAGCGTCGCGATTCCGACGCTCGACGGCGAAGAGCAATTCGAGTTCGAGCCGGGGACGCAGCCCGGCGCGGTCGTCGTCCTGCGCGGCAAGGGCATGCCCGTCCTCCAGGGCTTCGGCCACGGCGACCAGCGCGTGCTCGTGAGCGTCGCCGTCCCGCGGCACGTGACCGAGGAGCAACGACGGTTGCTCGAGGAGTTCGACGCGCAGGCGGACGAGCGCACGTACAAGCCCGACGAGGGCTTCTTCGGGAAACTGAAGAGCGCCTTCCGCTGAACCGCTACGTGGTCGTCGGCGGCGAGCCGGAGCTGCTCCTGCTGCTGCACCTCTTTCCCGACGGCGTCGAGGAGCTCGACGGCGCGTATGCCGTGTACGCCGACGAGCCGCCGATCGGCTTCGACGTGATCGAGGCGGAGGACGTGCCGGACGGCTGGGAGGACGCGTGGCGCGAGTTCCACCACGGCGTCCGGGTCGGGCGCCTGTGGGTCGGGCCGCCGTGGGAGGAGGCGCCCGCCGGCGCGACGCCGGTCGCCATCGACCCCGGCCGCGCGTTCGGCACCGGCGCGCATGCGACGACACGCCTCTGCCTCGAGCTGCTCCAGGAAGTGGAGCCGTCCAGCCTGCTGGACGTCGGCTGCGGCTCCGGCGTCCTGTCGATCGCGGCTGCGAAGCTCGGGTTCTCGCCGGTCGGCGCGTTCGATCTCGACGAGGTCGCGGTGGAGACGACCGCGGCGAACGCCGTGCTCAACGGCGTCGACGTCGACGTGCTCGAGGAGGTGCGGCCGGCGGCGCTTGCGGTCATGAACATCGCCCTCGACGTGGTCGAAGGGCTCCTGCCGAAGCTCCCGGTTGGGCGCGCGGTCACGTCCGGCTATCTCGCGCGGGATGAGCTTCGCGTGGCCGGATGGCACCGGGTCGACCGCCGCGAGCGCGACGGCTGGGCGGCGGACCTGCTCGAATTCCGGCCGTGACGACGTTCTCGGTGCAGTTCCTCGGCTGCAAGGTCTCGCACGTCGACGCGCACGAGGTGCGCGAGGCGCTGCTCGCCGGCGGCCACCGCGAGAGCCCGGAGGCGGAGGTCGCGGTCGTGAATACCTGCTGCGTCACGAACGAGGCGGTGGCGAAGTCCCGCAAGGCCGCCGCCCGCGCCGCGCGCACGTACCGGCGCGTCTATGTCACCGGCTGCGGCGCCAACCTCGCCTCAGACGCGTTCGCCGGGCTTCCCGAGAACGTCGTCGTCGTGGCGCGACGGAGCGAGGAGACGCCGGCGTTCGTCGCGGGCGACGTCGGTGCGATCGGCTGCGTCCAGGACGACGCGCGTCTCGACCGCGTCCGCGCGTTCGTCAAGGTGCAGGACGGCTGCAGCTTCTCCTGCAACTTCTGCGTCATCCCGCTCGTCCGCGGCGCGTCGCGCAGCCGGCGCGCGACAGCCGTGCTCGCGGAGATCGCACGCCGCGTCGCGCAGGGCCATCGCGAGGTCGTCCTCACGGGGATCAACCTCGGCTGCTACCGCGACCGCGACGCCGGCTACGACCTCCCGCGCCTCGTTCGCGAAGCGGGAGCGACGCCCGGCCTCGCGCGCCTGCGCCTTTCGTCGATCGAGATCAACCACGTGAACGACGAGCTCGTCGCCGCGCTCCGCGAGACGCCGACCGTGAGCCGCCACCTGCACGTGCCGCTCCAGTCGGGAGACGACGGAGTCCTGCGCGCGATGGCGCGCCGCTATTCGGCGGCGACATTCCTGCGCCGCCTCGCACCGCTGCAGGACGAGTTCAACCTCACGAGCGACGTCATCGTCGGGTTCCCCGCCGAGGACGAGCGCGCGTTCGAGAGCACCATGCGCATCGTCCGCGATGCAGGGCTGACGAAGCTGCACGTCTTCCCGTACTCGCCGCGGCCGGGAACGGTCACGGCGAACGACGATCCCGTTCCCCCGGCGGTGAAGCGCGAACGGAGCGAGCGGCTGCGCGCGCTCTCCGACGAGGCGTGCCTCGCGCGCTGGCGCACGAAGGTCGGATGCGACGACATCGTCCTCGTCGACCGGCCGGGGCGCGGGTACGGCGACGACTACTCGCCCTGGCTCGTCGACGCCGCCCTCGGCGAGCTCGTGCGCGTCCGCGGCGGCGCCGTCACGGAGGAGGGGATCCTCGCTGCCTGACGACTGCCTCTTCTGCACGCTCTACCGCGAGGGAGACCACGTCGCCGCGATCGAGGGCTTCGTCGCGATCCGCGACATCAATCCGCAGGCGCCCGTCCACCTGCTCGTCGTCCCCGAGCACCACATCGCGAGCTTCCACGACATCGCCGAGTACTCGGCGGACGAGGACAAGCGCATGCTCGACTTCGTCGCCGACGTCGCTGCACACGAGGGGCTGACCGACTACCGTGTCGTCGTCAACGCCGGCGCGGGGGCCGGACAGACGGTGTTCCATCTCCACTGGCACGTGCTCGGCGGCGGCAACCTGGGCAGGAGGATGACGTGAGTCGGATCGAGACGATCGAGGGCGAGCTGCGCGAGGCCATGAAGGCCCGCGACGCCGATCGCCGCGACGCGCTCCGGCTCATCCTCAACGCGCTGAAGAACTCCGAGAAGGAGCTCCAGCGCCCGCTGTCGGAGGACGAGGAGCTCCAGGTGCTCCAGCGCGAGCGCAAGCGCCGCGTCGAGGCGGCGGACGCGTTCCGCGCCGGCGGGCGCGAGGAGCAGGCGGAAGACGAGGAGTACGAGCTCGAAGTGCTCGAGGAGTTCATGCCTGCACCGCTCTCCGAGGACGAGATCGAGGAGATCGTCGACGACGCCATCGCCGAGGTGGGCGCGACGAGCATCGCCGATCTCGGCCGCGTGATGGCGGACGTGATGCCGCAGATCGCCGGCCGCGCAGACGGCTCCGCGGTCAGCCAGATCGTTCGCGAGAAGCTGGCGTAGGAAACGGCGTCGCTCGGGCCGCGCCAGGGGGCCGTCCTCCTACACTGATCGTGTGCAGGACGTTCTCGAGGTTCCGAACGAGGTTGCGGCGGAGCTCGCCGGGATCGGCGACGGCGTGCTCGACGCGCTCCGCGACCGGCTCGGCTGCGCGGTCAACCTCCGCGGCAACAGGCTGACGCTCGACGGCGACGAGGCCAAGGTGACCGAGGCCCGCGCGGTCGTCGAGGAGCTCGTCGAGCTCGTCGAAAGCGGGCAGGAGGTCGGCGCGGGAACGGTCGACACGATCCTCCACGCGATCGACCAGGCCGAGGACGTCCGCGACATCTTCGAGGACGTGATTTGGTCGCACCGGGGCAAGCGCATCACGCCGAAGACGGTGACGCAGAAGCGCTACGTCGACGCGATCCGCAGCTCGACGCTGACCTTCGGGATCGGGCCGGCAGGCACGGGCAAGACGTACCTCGCCGTCGCACTCGCAGTCGCCGCGCTCTCGGAACGCCAGGTCGGGCGCATCATCCTCACCCGTCCCGCCGTCGAGGCGGGCGAGCGGCTCGGCTTTCTTCCGGGCGACGTCGCCGCGAAGGTCGATCCGTACATGCGGCCGCTCTTCGACGCGCTCTACGACACGATGGATCCCGAGCGCCTGAACACGTATCTCGAGCGCCAGACGATCGAGGTCGCGCCGCTCGCATTCATGCGTGGCCGCGCGCAACCGGTGTGGAGCGGAGTCCTGACGCCGGACGGCTTCAGGCCCATCGGGAGCTTGCGTATCGGCGATCTGGTCATCGGGTCGGATGGGTTCCCGACCCCCGTCCTTGGCGTCTATCCGCAGGGCCGGAAGGACGTGTTCCGCGTCCGCACGCAAGACGGTGCGTCGACGACGTGCTGCGGCGAACATCTGTGGCACGTGTTCACGCACGCAGACCGTCGGCGAGGAAAACCCGGCCGCGTGCTGGAGACGCGAGAGATGATCGGGCATCTGCGGACGTTCCATCAGCATCGATTCGAGCTGCCCCTGCTCTCGGGGTCTGTCGAATTCGAGCCTCGCGATGTCCCGATCGACCCGTATGCCCTCGGTTTGCTTCTTGGGGACGGCTGCCTCACGACGAGCACCACGCCGAGCTTCACGACCTCCGATCCGGAGCTCGCGCATGCTCTCGAGGCGTCACTCGACCGGATCGAGCTTCGCCACATCGACGGCCACCGCGGCGGCGTTATCGTCGCCAACCCTGTGACGGCTGCGCTTCGCGAGCTTGGACCGGCGGGCAGGCGGTCGAGCACGAAATTCATTCCGGCCGCCTACCTGCGCAACTCGCCGGACGTCCGAATCGCGGTTCTTCAGGGCCTTCTGGACACGGACGGCGGACCTGTAACGCAAAAGAACCGGACGTGCCGGATCCAGTACACGACGTGCTCGGCGAGGCTGCGCGACGACGTCGCGGATCTCGTTCGCTCTCTCGGCGGCGTCGTCTACTGGCGCGTGCTCGACGATGCATTCGTCATGGACATCCGACTGCCGTCTGCGATCGAGCCGTTCCGCCTTCGCCGGAAGCGCGAGACCTACAACGAGCATGGCGGCGGTCGGCCGATGCGCTTCATCGACTCGATCGAGCCCGCCGGCGAGGAGGAGACTGTGTGCATCCAGGTCGCAGCGGCCGACTCGCTCTATGTGACGGAGCACTACCTCCTGACGCACAACACGCTCAACGACAGCTTCATCATCCTCGACGAGGCGCAGAACACCTCGCCCGAGCAGATGCAGATGTTCCTCACGCGCCTCGGTTTCGGCTCGAAGGTCGTCGTCACGGGCGACATCACGCAGGTCGACCTGCCGCGCGAGCAGGCGTCCGGCCTCATCCAGGTGCAGAACATCCTCGGCTCGATCGACGGCATCTCGTTCGTGCACTTCGGACATGAAGACGTCGTGCGGCACAAGCTCGTGCAGCGGATCGTCGAGGCGTACAAGCGGCACTCGGAGGAGACCGGGACGGCCCGGCGCCGGTGATCGCGGTCGAGGTCGACAACCGCTCCGGCGTTTCGGTCGACGAGGATGGTGCGGTCGAGCTCGTGCGGCGCGTCCTCGCCGCCGAAGGCGTCGACTCGGGAGAGGTCGGGCTCACGTTCGTCTCGCCGGACGAGAGCCGCGCGCTGAAGCGCGACCATCTCGGCATCGACGAGGCGACGGACGCGCTCGCGTTCCCCGTCGACGGGCTCGATGAGCTGCCGCCGGAGTTGCCGCGACAGCTCGGCGACATCGTCGTCTGCCCCGAGGTGGTCGGTGTGGAATGGCGGGCGCCGATCGTCCACGCCGTCCTCCATCTCGTCGGCTACGACCACGGTGACGAGATGGAGACGCGGGAGGCGCTGCACCGATGACCGTGACGACGCCGCCGCCGCGCGAGCGCCCGCCGCAGTCGCCACCGCGCTCGCCGGGCCGCGCGCCGACGCTGCTCGACAGCTTCAACTACGCGTTCGAAGGGATCATCCACGTTCTTCGCACGCAGCGGAACCTGCGCCTCCACTTCGGGATCGCGGTCGTCGTCATCGGGGCCGCTGCGGCGGTCGGCGTCGCCCGAGACGACTTGATCCTCCTGCTGATGGCGATCGCCTTCGTCCTCGTCGCCGAGATGGTCAACTCCGCAATCGAAGGAGCGATCGACGTGTCGACGACGTCGTTCGACCCGAACGCGAAGCTCGCGAAGGACATCGCCGCCGGTGCAGTGCTCATCGCCTCGGTGACCGCTCTCGCCGTTGGTTATCTCGTCTTCGCGCATGCGATCGCACATCGCACCGCGCGCGTCCTCGACCGTGTCCGCGACGCGCCGGCAGAGATCACGCTCGTCTCGCTCGTGCTCGTCACCCTCATCGTCATCGGGACGAAGGCGCTCACGCGAAGCGGGACGCCGCTGCGCGGCGGCCTTCCCTCCGGGCATTCCGGCATCGCCTTCGCCGGCTGGATGGCCGCGACGTACGTCTCCGACGACCACCACCGCTTCCTCATCTCATCCCTGACGTTCGTGATGGCGTTGCTCGTCGCGCAGACGCGCGTCGAGTCGGGCGTTCACTCGCGCCTCGAGGTCCTCTACGGCGGCGTGCTCGGCGCACTCGTCACGCTCGTCGTCTTTCAGGTGCTGACGTGAGCGATCACGTTCTCGAAGAGCAGCGCCGATACTACGCGGAGCGAGCGGCCGAGTACGACGACTGGTGGTTCAAGCGCGGGTTGTTCGCTCTCGATCCGGACGCCGAGAAACGCTGGTGGCACGACGTCGCCGAGGTGGAGGCGGCACTCGGACGCTTTGGGCGACTCGGCGAGGTGGTGGAGCTCGCGGCCGGCACCGGCATCTGGACGCGAAAGCTCGTTTCGGTCGCCGACCGGATCGTCGCTGTCGACGTGAATGCAGAGACGCTCGTGCGCAATACCCGGGAGGCGGAGCACGTGCACGCGGACGTGTTCGCATGGCATCCGGGCGAGCAGTTCGACACCTGCTTCTTCTCCTACTGGCTGTCGCACGTTCCCGAGGAGCGGTTCGATCGGTTCTGGGCGCTCGTCCGTTCGTTGCTGCGGCCGGGTGGACGGGTCTTCCTGGTCGACACGCCGCCGGGCACTCACGAGCACGAGGGAGAGCTCGAATTGCGACAGCTCGCCGGCGGCCGACTTTTCGAGATCGTGAAGCGCTGCCGGCGACCGGACGAACTGACCGAGCGCGTCCTCGATCTCGGCTTCTCCCTCGAGCTGCAGATCACCTCCGGGGGGAACATCTTGTACGGCGGTGGCGCGTGACCGGCGAGGAGCTCGTCGCACGCGCGACTGCGGCCGCCGCGCAGGCGTACGCGCCATACTCCG
Source organism: Gaiellaceae bacterium (assembly GCA_050697375.1). Taxonomy (GTDB): domain Bacteria; phylum Actinomycetota; class Thermoleophilia; order Gaiellales; family Gaiellaceae; genus Palsa-739. The sequence continues at coordinate 34,576 of JBOGZQ010000006.1, forward strand.
AGTACCTCGTCGGCGCGTCCGTCCTGACGAGTGACGGCCGCGTGTTCGACGGCGTCAACGTCGAGAACGCCGCCTATCCGCTCGGCGTCTGCGCGGAGCGCTCGGCGATCGTCGCGGCCGCGACCGCCGGCTTGCGGCCTGGAGAGATCGCAGCCATCGGGATCACCGCGTCGCCGTGCGGCGGCTGCCGCCAATGGCTGCACGAGTGGCGCATCCCGCTCGTCGCGTTCCCGCGCGCGGACGGGACGCTCGCCGAGTACGCCGCCGACGAGCTGCTGCCCGACACCTGGGACCTTCCGGAGTGAAAACCCCAGAAAGTGCTGCGCACTTTCCGGGGGCCCCGAAAACCAGGTCGGGCTTCGTCGCCGTCGCGGGACGGCCGAACGTCGGCAAGTCCACGCTCGTGAACGCGCTCTGCGGCGGCAAGGTCGCCATCGTCTCCGACAAGCCCCAGACGACGCGCCGGCGCATCTTCGGGATCGCGAACGGCGACGAATACCAACTCGTCCTCGCCGATCTGCCGGGCTTCCAGCGGCCGCGCGACGCGTTGACCGAACGCATGCAGCACACGGTCGACGCGGCCTTCGAGGATGTCGAGAGTGTGCTGTTCGTCCTTTCCGCGCGGGAGCGGATCGGCGCCGGCGACCGCTTCATCGCCTCGCGCGTCTACTCGCTCGGCGTGCCCGTCGTCATCGCGCTGAACAAGGTCGACCGGTTGAAGCCCGGCCATATAGCCGAGCAGATGAACGCTGCCGCGAGGCTCGGCGACTTCCACGCGCTCCATCCCGTGAGCGCGAAGACAGGCGACGGCGTTCCTGACCTCCGCGAAGAGCTCGTCGCGCTCCTGCCGGAGGGGCCGCTCTACTTTCCGCTGGAACAGCGAACCGACCTGTCGGAGGAGGCGCAGATCTCCGAGCTCATCCGCGAGAAGGCGCTCTGGCTGACACGCGACGAGATCCCGCACGCGATCTCGGTCGAGATCGACGAGATGGGGGAGAAGGCGATTCGCGCGCTGCTCCTCGTCGAGACGGAGTCGCAGAAGCAGATCGTCGTCGGCAAGGGCGGCGCGATCGTGAAGGACATCGGCACGCGCGCCCGCCCGGAAATCGAGGCGCTCGTCGGGCACCCGGTCTTCCTCGAGCTCGTCGTCAAGGTGCGGCCGCGCTGGCGCCGCGACGAGGCGGCGCTCGACCGCCTCGGCGTTTGACTTCCGCGACACTTTCAGGCCGGTACCTGGTACCGGCCTTTGGCTTTCCACCGTGCGCCGCAGGCGACCGGTAAGGGTTACCCCGTCGTCTGTGTCAGGACTTCGTCACGGGCAGTGCAGCCCGAGTGAGCTCTTGAGCGCGTCGATCCGCGTGATCGCCGCCGCGAGCTCGGCGCGGACGGCGGAGCTCGCCGCCGCGTCGTGCACGAGGTCCGCATATGCCGCTTCGGTCGCGGTCGTCCTGCTGTAGAGCAGGAGGTCGACGCCCGCGGCGAGCGCGCGCCCCGGCTCGTCCGCGACGTGGTCGACCGCGCCCGTGTCGAGCGCGTCCGAGACGACGACGCCGTCGAAGCCGAGCTGCTGCCGCAGAAGATCGGTGACGATCGCATGCGAGAAGACGGCGGGCGCGCCCGTCGGGTCGAGCGCGGGATACGACGCGTTCGACACCATCACGAGCTTCGTCCCCGCCGCGATCGCGGCCTTGAACGGCGCGAGCCTTGCGTCGAGGAAGGCCGCGCTGCGCGCGATCGTCACCGGACGGTCGTCGGTGCTCGCGACTGCGCTGCCGAGGCCGGGGAAGTGCTTCGCCGTCGCGGCGACGCCGCCGTGCTGCAGCCCGGAGACGAACGCACCCACGAGCCGCGCGACGGAAACCGGGTCGCTCCCGAACGAGCGTGTGCCGAGGAAGCTCCGGGGTGTCGAGATCGTGTCGGCAACCGGGGCGAAGTCGATCGCGATCCCCGCTTGGTGCATCGCCTGCGCCGCGGCCGCCGCCTGTGCCCGCGCGGCGGCCGTCGTTCCCATCGACGCCGCGGCCAGCGTCGGCGATGCCCACGTGAGGCGGCGTACGCTGCCGCCTTCCTGATCGACGCCGACGAGGATCGGCGACCCGCGCTTCGTGCACGCGACGTGCTGCAGTTGCCCGACTGCCGCGGCCGTCGCCTGCGGGCTCGTCCAGGAGCCGAGGAGGATGACGCCTCCGACCTGTCCGGCCGCGATGCGCGCGAGCAGCGACGACGTCGGCGCGCCGCGAAGAGGGGCGATCGTCACCTGGCCGGCGGGCGAGGCTGCGGCGGGCGCCGCCGCGACCGCCGCGAGGCTAAGAGCGGCCGCGCCGGCCAAGCCGGCACGGCCTCTTATGGCCGGCATCGCAAGCGAAGCCTAAGCAGGAACGAGGCTCGTCGCAGCAGTGCCTGCGAGGCGCGCTCCGGTCTCGGAGTCGAAATAGTGGAAGCGCGACGTGTCGACCGCGAGCCGCAGCGGCGCTCCCGGCCGCGCGGAGGTCTGCGGGTCGACGCGGGCGGTGAAGTGCGTCTGGGCCTCGCCGATGAGCACTTCTACTTCCTCCTCGTCCGCTTCGCGCGCTCCGCTCACGTCCACCGGCGGGGCGTCGACTCGGAAGATGACATGCGTCTCGGCGCCGAGCTCCTCGACCACCTCGACGACGACGTCGATCTGCGGAAGGGCGGGATCGGCGAACGCCGCGTCCTGGAACGCCTCCGGCCGGATGCCGACGACGACGCGTCCCAGGTTCGGAGCGCGCACGGGCAGGTTGTACGACGCGAAGGCCAGCATCCCGTCGCGCATCTCGGCCTCGACGAGGTTCATCGCCGGCGAACCGATGAAGGCCGCCACGAACAGATTCGTCGGGCTCGCGTAGAGCACCTGCGGCGTGTCGACCTGCTGGATCTGCCCGTCGCGGAGAACCGCGACGCGCTGACCGAGCGTCATCGCCTCGACCTGGTCGTGCGTGACGTAGATCGTCGTCGTCCGGAGGCGGGAGTGCAGGCTCGCGAGCGACGCGCGCATGCTGACCCGGAGCTTCGCGTCGAGGTTGGACAGAGGCTCGTCCATGAGGAATGCCTTCGGCTCGCGCACGATCGCGCGGCCCATCGCCACGCGCTGGCGCTGCCCGCCCGAGAGGGCGGCCGGCTTGCGGTCGAGCATCTCCTCGAGACCGAGGAGCTTCGCGACCTCGGTGACGCGCCGCTCCGCCTCCTTCTTCGGCGTCTTCCGGACCTTGAGGCCATAGCCGAGGTTCTCGCGCACGCTCATGTGCGGATAGAGGGCGTAGCTCTGGAACACCATTGCCACGTCCCGGGCGCGGGGCGGAAGGTCGGTCACGTCCCGGCCGTCGATCGTGATCGTCCCGCCGGTGGTGTCCTCCAGGCCCGCGATCATTCGCAGGAGCGTGGACTTGCCGCAGCCCGACGGCCCGACGAGCACGAGGAACTCGCCGCTTTCGATCTCGAGCGAGACGTCGTCGACCGCGACGACACCCCCGCCGAAGACCTTGCTGACTCCTTCGAGCGCGATCCCGGCCACGTGCATGCAGTCTATACCGGGTCCCCGGCTGGATCGCAATGGCATTGACCAATTTTGGGAGACTGGGCTATAGTCCGCCGGCCATGAGCGTGCAGAAGGTGACGAAGCAGAGCCACACGCGCCAGCAGGTCCTCGACCTGGTCCAGCAGCTCGGCGTTGGCAGCGCGATCCCGTCCGAGCGCCAGCTGAGCGCCGACCTCGGCGTCTCGCGGCTCACCGTCCGGGCGGCGCTCGACGACCTCGCCCGCGAGGGCTATGTCGTCCGGCGGCGCGGCAGCGGCACGTACGTCCAGCAGCCGAAGATCTCCCAGGAGCTCACGATCACCTCGTTCAGCGAGGACATGCGGCGCCGCGGCATGGTCCCCGGCAGCAAGACGCTCTCGATGGAGACCATCCTCGCCGGGGCCCGCCTCGGGCGGTTCCTCCAGGTCTCCCCATCCGAGCCGATCCTCGTGATCAAGCGGCTTCGGCTCGCCGACGGCGAGACGATGGCGATCGAGACGCTTCACCTGCCGCAGGGGCTCGTCCCCGGTCTGACCGCCAAGGATCTCTCCGGATCCTTCTATGCGCTGCTCGAGGAGCGGTACGCGATCCACATCGCCTACGGCACGCAGGCGATCGAGCCGACGGTGACGAACGAGGAGGAGTCGGCTGCGCTCGGCGTGCCACTCCACTCGCCGGCATTCCTCTTCGAGCGGACGAGCCTCGACGAGCGCGACCGCACGGTCGAGTTCGTCCACTCGGTGTACCGGGGCGACCGCTACCGCATCGTCACCAACCTGCAGCGGCCCCAGGGCTGACCCATATTTCAAAGGGGTTGACACGGTTGGTCCGGTGTGCCAAGGTTCGGCCGTGGCCAACTGGTATAGACCAATCGGCGCTCTGACGGGCCACACCGCGAAGGGCGTCGACGGCTCGAGGAGACTTGCATGAGAGTACGGGTTGTCATGGCGGCCGCTCTCGCCGTCGCGTTTGCGGTCGTTGCGACGACCGCCGGCGCGTCGACCGGGCGAGCCCAGGCCAACAAGCTGACCGTCTGGTTGCAGGTCGACGCACAGTCCGGTTGGCCGGACGTCGTCGCAGCTGCAAACCAGGAGTTCCAGCAGCAGAACCCCGGCTGGAGCGTCAATGTCCAGTATCAGAGCTGGGGCGACCATCTCCAGAAGTTCGACGCGACGATCGCGGGCAACGACACGCCCGACGTCATCGAGATGGGTAACACCGAGATGACGGCGTACATGTCGTCCGGCGCGTTCGCGGACCTCACCACCAGCAAGTCGCAGTTCCCGAACTCCGGGAGCTGGCTCGCCGGCCTCGCGAAGTCCGGGATGTACGGTGGCAAGCTGTACGGCGTGCCCTACTACGCCGGCTCGCGCGTCGTCACGTATCGCTCCGACCTCTTCAAGAAGGCGGGCGTCGCGAAGGCGCCGACGAGCATCACGCAGTTCACCGCCGACCTCCTGAAGGTCGCCAAGATGGAGAAGGGCGTGAAAGGCTTCACGCCGATGTACCTCGCAGGCACCGACTGGTACAGCGCCCTCGACTGGGTGTTCGACTACGGCGGGTCGATCGCGACCACCCACGCGCACAAGTGGGTCGGTACGCTCGATTCCCCGGCTTCGGTTGCAGGGCTGACCGCGTACAAGGACTTCTTCGGCAAGGTCGCGCTGAAGTCCGCGGCCACGCTCGACGAGGCGAACCCCGCTCCGTACACCGTGTACTCGCAGGGCCTCACCGCGGCCATCCTCGGCCCGGCGTGGTTCAGCTGCTGCACGGGAACGAAGTACAAGTCGGTCACCGCGCAGTTCGTCATGCCGAGTCACGCCGGTGGTAAGCCGATCCCCGGCTTCCTCGGCGGCTCCGACCTCGCGGTGCCCGCGCAGAGCGGCCAGAAGTCGCAGGCGATGCAGTGGATCGGCGACTTCACGAACACGCAGAACGAGCAGTCGCTCCAGGCGAAGGGGAACATCCCGAACGCCACCAACCTGCTCGGTAACACCGTCAACGCCCGGGCTGCTGCGCGCAGCTGGTTCGTGCCGCAGGCGAAGCACTGGGTCGACGTCGAGAACGGGAACATCCTCCGGACGATGCTGGCTCAGATCCTCACCGGGAAGCTCTCGGTGAAGCAGGCGGCCTCCACCGCCAGCGCCAACATCGCGTACACGCTCAATCAGTCCTAGCCGGACGGCGGGCTGACCTAGAAATGGCGACGGCTGCCGGGACCACCACCAAGTGGTCCCGGCGTCGCCGCCTTTCATGGGGTCGCGCCGGTCGCGCGGCGGTGCCGTACGCGCTCGTCGCGCCGGTCGTCGGCGTGATGGGGGCGATCCTCGGCTACCCGATCTACAGCCTCGTTCGGATCTCGCTCGAGCGGTATGGGCTGTTCGAGCTGATCCAGCACCACGGCGTCTACATCGGGCTGCACAACTTCGGGCTCATCCTGCATGACAGTGTTTTCTGGCACACCCTGCTGCGGACGATCGTCTTCGCCGTTGCGAACGTCGGGCTGACGCTCGTCATCGGCACGTTCATCGCGCTGCTGCTCGTCCGCATTTCGACCTGGGTGCGCCTGCTCGTCACCGCCGGCCTCGTGCTCGTGTGGTCGATGCCGCCCGTGGTCGCCGTGCAGATCTGGAACTGGATGACGAACGTGCAGAACGGCGTCCTCAACTACATCCTGACCGAGCTCCACGTCGGAAACTACTTCCAGCACAACTGGTACACGACGAGCTTCTCGCAGCTCGCGATGGTGACGACGCTGATCGTGTGGGGTGCGCTGCCGTTCGTGGCGATCACCGTCTACGCCGCGCTGTCGCAGGTGCCGCGCGAGCTCGTCGAGGCGGCGGAGATCGACGGCGCCCGCTCGTGGCGCGTCTTCCTCGACGTGACGATGCCCGTGATCATGCCGGTCATCCTCATCCTCACGAGCCTCTCGATCCTGTGGGACTTCGGCGTGTTCACACAGCCGTACCTGCTCATCGGGCAGGCGCACATCACCACGGGGAACTACCTAATGGGGATCTACCTCTTCGAGCAGGGATACGTGCGCGCGGACTTCGGGCTCGGCGCGGCCATCTCGATCCTGATGCTCGTGATCGTCGCCGCGATGAGCGTCGTGTATGTGCGGCGGATGATCCGGATCGGTGAGGTCACGTGAGCGTGCGCGGCGCGCACAAGGCGGCCTGGAACACGGTCGGCGTCCTGCTGTTCGTCGTGTGCGTCTTCCCCGTCTTCTGGATGATCTCGACGGCGTTCAAGACGGACGACCAGATCAACGCGCTCACGCCGACGTGGTTCCCGCTGCATCCGACACTTCGGCACTTCCGTGACGCGCTCGCGAAGCCGTACTTCTGGACGGACGTGAAGAACAGCCTCATCGTCGTCCTCGTGACGGTGGGGATCGCGATGACCCTCGCGTTCCTCGCAGCGGTCGCGCTCTCCAAGTACCGCTTCACGGGCAGGAAGCTCTTCATCGTCCTCGTCATCGGCGTCCAGATGCTGCCGGGGGCGGGGCTGATCATCCCGCTCTACGTCGTGCTCGCCCGCTTCCACGAGGTGAACACGCTGACGGGCGTCATCCTCGTCTACCTCACCGGCGCGCTTCCATTCTCCGTCTGGACGCTTCGCGGCTTCATCCTCGGCATCCCGAAAGAGCTCGAGGAGGCCGCCATGGTGGACGGGAGCACGCGGTTCGGGGCGTTCGCCCGGATCCTCCTCCCGCTCGTCGCACCGGGGCTCGTCGCAACGTCCGTCTTCGCGTTCATCACGAGCTGGAACGAGTACATCTTCGCCCGCGTGCTCCTGAACGACGGATCGAAGCAGACCGTGACGGTCTGGCTCTCGTACTTCCTCGGCACGAGCCGCGAGACCGACTGGGGCGCGCTCATGGCTGCGTCGACCCTCACCGCGATCCCCGTCGTCATCTTCTTCCTGCTCATCCAGCGGCGCATCGCCTTCGGGCTGACCGCAGGAGCGGTGCGAGGCTAAGTGGTATTGACCACTGAGCCGGGATGCGCAAGGATGTCGAAGTGACCCTCCAACCGCGCGCGACGAGCGTCGGCTGCTCGTACTTCGGAGTACGGGTCGTCCGTCACGTTCGACGCGACATGGCCGACCTCGCCGCGCGCGGCTATACGGGAGTGCTGCACACGTTCTCGGAGAACGACCTCGCCTACTACCGCGAGACGTTTGCCGAGATCGTCGCTGCTTCTCACGACGCGGGGCTGACGGTGCAGGTGAGCCCGTGGGGGCTCGGCCGCACGTTCGGCGGCGAGGCGGAGAGCCGCTGGGTTGCCTTCCACCCGGAGGAGTGCCAGGTGATGGACGATGGCCGTCGCGTCGCGGCCGCGTGTCTCAACAGCCCGGCGTACCGGGCGTTCTGCAAGGAGTGGGCTGCGGTTGCGCTCGACGCGGGCGTCGACGCCGTCTTCTGGGACGAACCGGCGTGGGTTGTCCCGGTCCACGTCGGCGTCGACGACCCGTCGCGCTGGACGTGCCGCTGCGACCACTGCCGCGAGCGCTTCGGCGCCGAGATCCCCGGCGAGCTGACCTCGGACGTGCGCGCGTTCCGCGAGGCGTCCGTCGTCCACTTCCTCCGCGAAGCGGTGGCCGACGTTGCAGCCCGCGGCGGGAAGAACACGATCTGCCTCCTGCCGGCGACGGAGGGCGCGCACGGCATCTCCGACTGGGACTCGGTCGCGTCGCTGCCTGGGCTCACGACCTTCGCGACCGATCCGTACTGGAAGCACTGGGGCGAGCCGGCCGGCACCTTCGTCAACCGCTTCGCGAAACTGCTCTCGGAGACCTGCGCGCGGCACGGCGTCGGCGCACAGCTCTGGGTCCCGAGCTTCGGCCTGACGAAAGAGGAGATCCCCGACCTCGAGGACGCGATCCAGGGCGCGCGCGACGCAGGGATCGAGGATCTCTGGACGTGGGGCTACGAGGCGTGCGGGCACATGTCCGCGCTCGCGACGCCGGATGCGCCTCTCGTCTGGGAGGCGGTCACCGCCGCGCTCACCGGCGCGCCCGCCCTCGAGTCGCGCTCGACCCGCTCGCTCGTCGGGCTCATGAACGCCGCCGACGACAGCGTCGCCGACGCGGTCGCCGCAGCGGGCGATGCGCTCGCAGTCGCGATCGACGCGATCGGCGGGCGGCTCGGACGCGGAGGACGTCTCGTCTACGTCGGCGCAGGCACCTCGGGCCGGATTGCCGAGCTCGACGCGATGGAGTGCAGCCCGACCTTCGGGTCGCCGCCGGGCGAAGTGATTGCGATTGCCGTCGACGCGTTCGATGCCGAGGACGACGCCGAGCTCGGGCGGACGCTCGTCCGTGAGGCCGGAGTCAGCGCGGACGACGCGGTCGTCGCGATCAGCGCGAGCGGTTCGACGCCGTTCACAATCGCCGCCTTCGAGGAGGCGCGAGGTCGCGGCGCTCTCGGCGTCGCGGTCGTGTGCGCGCCTGGGAGCGAGCTCGAAGCCGCGTCCGACCATGCGGTCGTCGCCGACGTCGGCCCGGAGATCGTCAGCGGCTCGACCCGGCTGAAGGCCGGGACTGCGCAGAAGATGATCGTCAACGCGATCTCCACGGTTTCGATGATCCGGCTCGGCCGCACGTACGCCGGATTGATGGTCGGCGTCGTGCAGCAGAACACGAAGCTGCGGGAACGCGCACGCCGAAACGTCGTGCTCGCGAGCGGCGCGCCGGAAGATGCGGTCGACAGTGCTCTAGCCGCCGCAGGCGGGGACGCACGGGTTGCGCTCGTCGCGCTTCTCGCGGGCGTCGATCCCGACGACGCGCGCCGCCGGCTCGAAGGCGCAGGCGGCTCGGTGAGCCACGCGCTCGGAGATGCCCGGTGAGGCTCGGCGTCGAAGCTGCACTCGTCCGTGGCGAGCTCGTCGCCGGGGACGTCGAGGTCGAAGACGGCATCGTCGTCGAGGTTGGTCTCTCCGGCGGGAAACGCGGACGCATCGCCGTCCCGGGATTCGTCGACCTCCAGGTGAACGGATTCGGCGGGGTGGACTTCCTCGCCGCCTGCACCGAGGACTACGTGCGCGCCGGCGAGGCGCTGCTCCTGACCGGCGTGACCGCCTATCAGCCGACGTTCATCACCGCGGCGGAGAGCACGATGGTCGAAGCGCTCCATGCGCTGCCCGCGAACGGCGCCCGCCCAAGCATCCTCGGCGCGCACCTGGAAGGCCCGTTCCTTTCGCCCGAGCGCGGCGGTGCGCATCCGCCGGCGCACCGGCGCGATCCCGACGTCGACCTGCTCGAGCGGCTGCTCGAGCCGGGGCGCGTGACCGAGATGACGGTCGCGCCGGAGCTGCCGGGTGCGGGGGCGATCATCCAGCGCCTCCTGGGACGCGGCGTCGTCGTCTCCGCCGGTCACACGAATGCGACCGCCGAGGAGGCGCACGAAGCGTTCGACCTCGGCGTCTCGACCGTGACGCACCTCTTCAACGCGATGCGGCCGTTCCGTTCGCGCGATCCCGGCATCGCCGGCGTCGCGCTGACGCGCCCCGACGTGTGCGTGCAGATGATCGTCGACGGCCACCATCTCGCCGACGAGACGGTCCGGCTCGTGTGGGCCGCCGCCGGCGGCCGGGTCGCGCTCGTCACGGACGCGACCGCGGGAGCGTCGAACGGTGGCGGCATCTACCAGTTGGGCGACGTCGAGATCGCGGTCGCGGACGGCCCGCCGACGCGCGGTGACGGCGTCCTCGCGGGCACGGTGCTGACGATGATCGACGCGGTTCGCAACGTGCACGCACTCGGGATCCCCTTCGAGGATGCGATCGGCGCGGCAACCGCCGTTCCTGCGCGCATTCTCGGGCGCACCGACGTCGGCGTGCTCGAACCTGGCGGACCGGCCGACGTCGTCGTCATCGACGATCGGCTCGACATCGTGCACGTGCTCTGCGCTGGAGAAGAGCGTGTCGTGGCTCGAGACTGAGCTGCGCGAGCAGCCGGCGGCTCTGGCGCGTTTGCTCGAGCGCCAGAGCGCGCGTGCGGACGAGCTCGCGCGCGTCTTCCGGCGCGATGACGTTCGCTACGTGTTGATCGCGTCGCGCGGCAGCTCGTCGAACGCCGCTCGCTATGCGCAGTACGTCATCGGCCGCGCAAACCGCGTGCCGGTGACATTCGCGACGCCGTCGCTGTACACGATCTACGAGCAGCCACCGCGTCTCGACGGGGCGATCGTCCTCGGCATCTCGCAGTCGGGAGCGTCTCCCGACGTGCGCGCGGTGCTCGCCGAGGCGCGCCGCCAGGGACGACCGACGATCGCGCTGACGAACGACGAGGGCTCGCCGCTCGCGGACGAGGCCGGGTACGTGCTGCCGCTCGAGGCGGGCGAGGAGAAGGCGGTCGCAGCCACCAAGACGTATCTCAACTCGCTCGGAGCGATCGCGATGCTGTTCGCGGCGATCGGCGAGGACCGCGTCGCACGGGCAGAGCTCGAGCGCGTGCCGGCCGTGCTCGACGAGCAGATCGAGCTGTCGTTCGCGACCGCGCCCGCGCTCTCGCAGTACGCCGACATCATCGGCGCGACCGTCGTCGCGCGTGGCGTCAACTACGGCACGGCGTACGAGATCGCGCTGAAGATCCGCGAGCTGTCCGGCCTCATGGTCGAGGCGTACTCGCCCGCCGACCTGATGCACGGCCCGATCGCGGCGATCCAGCCGGGCTGGCCCGTCGTCGTCGTCGCTCCCACCGGCCCGGCGCACGAGAGCGTCGCCGAGCTCGTGCCTGCGCTCGCGTCCCGCCGAGCCAGGCTCCTCGCGGTGTCCGACGTGCACGAGCTGTTGCTGCGGTCGAACACGCCGCTCCCGCTCGTCACCGGCGTGCCCGAATGGCTCAGTCCGCTCGTCGCAGTCGTGCCCGGTCAGGTGACCGCGATGCAGCTCGCGCAGCTGCGCGGGCTCGACGTCGACAATCCCAGCGGGCTTCGCAAGATCACGCTCACGCGCTAGCGCGACGCAGGACGACAAGATCCTGCGTCGGGTTTCCGCGCGCGCCTTCCGGCTCGAGCGTCTCGAGCTCGAAGCCCTGCGCGAGCGTCTCGCGGAGGTAGCGCTCGGGGTGGTAGGCGCTGCACAGGTTGCTGCCCGGAAGGTCGCCCCAGCGGACGACGAGATCGCCTCGCTCGAAGCGGTCGCGCTCGCCGGGCTCGAGACGCGGCAGGTAGGAACGGCCGTGGGTCGTCAGCAGCAGCCGTCCACCGGGACGGAGCACCCGTCGGAGCTCGTCGCGCCATCCGGTCTGGAGCTCCGCAGTGAGATGCGTGAACACCGAGAGCGCATACACGAGGTCGAAGCTCGCGTCCGCGCGGTCGAGCGGCGGTGCAAGGTCGTTCCGGGCGACGCGCGCGAACCAAAGATGGTCGGCACACCACTCGACCGCGCCCGCGTCGCGGTCGCTGCCCGCGACCGTTCCGCGGTGGCCGTCCCAGTAGCGCAGCACCCGCCCGCATCCGCAGCCGAAGTCGAGGACGTCGGCGACGTCGCCGAGCGGAATGTTCGCGGCGATCGCGTCGTACGCGGCTCGCCCGCTGCGCAGGAACCAGTCAGCGTCCGCCGTTCCCGCGACGCGCACCATCAGACGCCGCGGCGGCAGCGGCGGGCCGTCGGCCGCGTGCACGCGCGCAGGCCGGATCGCCACGGCGATCTCGTACGCGCGGAACGCAGGCCCGAGAAGGCCTGTTCGCTGCGCGAGGCGGAGGAGGCGCCGCTTCACCGCGCAGGACGGTACAGCGCCCTACACTGAGCGCGTGGCGCAGGCGCCCGTACTTCCGGCCGGATTCGAGCTGCCGCTCGAGCCGCGCCTGCCGCGCATCGGCTCGGTCGACGCCGTCGCGCTCGAGGAGCGCGCCGCGTCGCTCGCGAAGCGGTCGATCAAGCGCGACGCGAAGGTGTTCGCGCTCGAGCTCGCGATTCGGACCATCGACCTGACGACGCTCGAGGGCGCAGACACACCGGGCAAGGTCGCCGCGTTGTGCTCGAAGGCGCTGCGTCCCGATCCCACCGATCCGTCGATCCCGTCGTGCGCAGCCATCTGCGTGTACCCGAATCTCGTCCCGACCGCGCGCGAGAGGCTGCAGGGCAGCGGCGTGCACGTCGCCGCCGTCGCCACCGGCTTCCCATCGGGCCAGTACCCGACGTCGATCAAGGTCGCCGACGTTCGCAGCGCGGTCGAGCTCGGCGCGGACGAGATCGACATGGTCATCGACCGTGGCGCGTTCCTCTCCGGCCGCTACGCGAAGGTCTACGACGAGGTCGTGCGCGTGAAGGAAGCGTGCGGCGACGCGGCGCACCTGAAGGTGATCCTCGAGACCGGCGAGCTCGGCACGTACGACAACGTCCGTCGCGCGACGCTGCTCGCGATTGCAGGGGGCGCGGACTTCGTCAAGACATCGACGGGCAAGATCGCACCGGCGGCGACGCTGCCGGTCGCGCTGTGCATGCTCGAGGCCGTCCGCGACGTGCATGCCGAGACGGGCAGGCGCGTCGGCTTCAAGGCGGCCGGCGGCATCCGGCAGGCAAAGCAGGCGGTGCAGCATCTCGTGCTCGTGCACGAGACGCTCGGGCCGGAGTGGCTGACGCCGGAGCTGTACCGCCTCGGCGCGTCGTCGCTGCTGAACGACATCCTCATGCAGCTGCGCAAGGAGAAGACCGGCGCCTACCAGAGCCCCGACTACTTCACGCTCGACTGAGTAACGGAGATGGGGACGAAGACTTCGCCTATCGCGACACATCCGGCACACCGCCGCGACGGTTGGCGCCCTACCGTTTGCCCCGCCCTAAAGGGTGGGGGGATGGAGGTGGGAGTGCGTGGCTGAGCTCGACAAAAAGAGCGGCGGCGCGCCTGCCGTTCCCGACGACTGGACGTACGCGCCCGCGCCCGAGTCGACGGAGATCGTCAAGCTTCGGGAGCGGTACGGCCTCTTCGTCGGCGGCGAGTGGATCGAGCCGAGCGAGACATACGAGACGATCTCACCCGTGAGCGAGCAGCCGCTCGCGGTCGTCGGCCAGGCCACGCCGGCGGACGTCGACCGCGCCGTCGCGGCGGCGCGCACCGCTTTCGCCGACGGCTGGTCGTCGCTGCCCGGCTCGGAGCGCGCGAAGTACCTGTTCCGCATCGCGCGCATCCTCCAGGAGCGCGCTCGCGAGTTCGCCGTCCTCGAGTCGATGAACGGCGGGAAACCGATCAAGGAGTCGCGCGACGTCGATCTGCCGCTCGCGGCCGCGCACTTCTTTTACTACGCCGGCTGGGCGGACAAGCTCGAGTACGCGTTCCCGAACCGCCGCCCGCGCCCCGTCGGCGTCGCCGGCCAGATCATCCCTTGGAACTTCCCGCTCCTCATGCTCGCGTGGAAGATCGCGCCCGCTCTCGCGTGCGGGAATACCGTCGTGTTGAAGCCGGCGGAGACGACGCCGCTCACGGCGCTCCTCTTCTGCGACGTGCTCCGCCAGGCGGAGCTGCCGCCCGGCGTCGTCAACATCGTCACCGGCGACGGGCGCACCGGCGCCGCGCTCGTCGAGAGCGACGGCGTCGACAAGATCGCGTTCACCGGCTCGACCGACGTCGGGAAGGCAATCCAGCGGCAGCTCGCCGGCTCGGGGAAGAAACTCACCCTCGAGCTCGGCGGGAAGGCGGCGAACATCGTGTTCGACGACTGCGCGCTCGACCAGGCCGTCGAGGGGATCGTCAACGGCATCTACTTCAACCAGGGCCACGTGTGCTGCGCCGGCTCGCGCCTGTTCGCCCAGGAGTCGATCTACGAGCCGCTCGTCGAGAAGCTCAAGCGGCGCCTCGAGACGCTTCGCGTCGGCGACCCGCTCGACAAGAACACCGACGTCGGCGCGATCAACTCCGCGATGCAGCTGGAGAAGATCCGCGAGCTCGTCGAGTCCGGCCGTGAGGAAGGCGCGGAGATCTACCAGCCGCCGTGCCGCCTGCCGGAGAAGGGCTACTGGTTCGTGCCGACCGTCTTCACGAACGTCGCGCAGAGCTACCGCATCGCACAGGAGGAGATCTTCGGGCCGGTGCTGTCGGTGCTCACGTTCCGCACACCGGAAGAGGCGCTCGAGAAGGCGAACAACACGCCGTACGGGTTGAGCGCCGGCGTCTGGACCGAGAAGGGCTCGCGCATCCTCTGGATGGCGCAACGACTCCGCGCCGGCGTCGTGTGGGCGAACACGTACAACCGCTTCGACCCGAGCTCGCCGTTCGGCGGCTACAAGGAATCCGGCTTCGGCCGCGAGGGCGGGTTGCACGGCCTCGAGCCGTACCTGAGGTTCGACGAATGACGCGTCTGCCGGTGAAGAAGACGTACAAGCTCTTCGTCGGCGGGGCGTTCCCGCGCAGCGAGTCGGGCCGAACGTACGAGGCCGAAGGCCAGAACGTCGCCCGCGCGTCGCGGAAGGACATCCGCGACGCAGTGCGCGCGGCGCGCGCGGCGCAGCCGGGGTGGGCCGCGGCGACGGCGTACAACCGCGGACAGGTGCTCTACCGCCTCGCGGAGATGGTGGAGGCGCGCGTTCCCGAGTTCGCCGAGCTGTGCAGTGGCCGCGACGAGGTGGAGCGCGCGATCGACCGCGTCGTCTGGTACGCCGGCTGGGCGGACAAGCTTTCGCAGGTGCTCGGCGGCTCCAACCCCGTCGCCGGCCCGTACTTCAACTTCACCGTCCCCGAGCCGACCGGCGTCGTCGCCGTCCTCGCCCCCGACGAGCCGCCGCTGCTCGGCCTCGTCAGCCGGCTGCTCCCGCCGCTCGTCGGCGGGAACGCCGTCGTCGCCGTTGCATCCGAGACGCGGCCGCTCGCGGCGATCGAGCTCGCCGAGGCGATCGCGACGAGCGACGTCCCCGGCGGCGTCGTGAACCTCCTGACGGGCTTCCGCTCCGAGCTCGCACCTGTGCTCGCGGCGCACATGGACGTGAACGCGCTCGACCTCGGCGCCGCGAACGGCGCCGCGCCCGAGCTGGAGACGCTCGCCGCGGAGAACGTGAAGCGCGTCGTCCACGGCAACCCCGACGGCCAGAGCCCGTGGGAGATCGCCGCGTTCCTCGAGCTCAAGACCGTCTGGCATCCGATCGGCCAGTGACCGCTCGATACGCTACGGGCGCAGGAATGGCCCAGCGCCGCTTCAGTCACGCCATCGCCGAGGGCGACGGCATCTCCGTGATCGCCGCCGTCGAGGATCCCCACTCGGCTCGAGCTGCGGAGGAGCAACGCGCCGAGGCGCTCGTCGTCCGCGGCGATCCGAGCAGCGTCCGCGAGGCGAGCACGCTGCCGATCCTATGGCGCGCCGACGTCTCGCTCGAGCGCGCATCCACGTCGGCAGATGCCTATCTCCTCGTCTTCGACGCGCTCGAGGAGGATGACGGCCGGCTCGAGGAGCTCCACGCGCAGGCGGTCGAGCTCGGGCTCGATTGCGCCGTCGAAGTCCGCGACGAGGAGGAGCTCGAGCGCGCTCTCAACCGCGTCGACCCCGAGATCTTCCTGCTCTCACCCGTCGAGCGCGAGGACGACGAGACACCACTCGACGTCGTGCTGGAGATGCTCGCGGCGGTGCCGGCGGGCAAGCTCGCGATCGCCGACCTCCAGCTGACGAACAGGGAAGAAGTGCAGGAGCTGGAGCGGGCCGGCTGCGACGCGGTGATCGTCCACGGGCCCGAGGTCTCGCCGCTCGTCGACGAGCCACCACCTCCTGTTTAGGGCGCTACCCTGTCCCTTCATGAGGGTGACCGCGCTCGCGGGTCTCGTCGCGCTGACACTCGGCGTTCTCGCCCAGGGCGCGGCCGGCGCGCCGAAGGCAGCCTGCCCGTCGGCGTGGGCGCACGGCTGGCAGAAGCTCGCGAACAAGGTCGACGCGCCCGTCTACTGCCCGACGTGGATGCCGAACCCGCTCGATGCGCAGATCGGCGGACAGTACGAGGACATCTACTCCATCGGCAAGGACCGCAGCTACCTCGTGAGCTTCCTCGAGCACGGCGACCTCGGCAGCGGCGACGTCCATGTGAACTTCCGCGGCTACCCGGGGCGGACGACGATCCCGAAATGCCCCGGGCCGGTCGGCAAGACGACCATCCCATGTTTCGCCGATCCCGCCGGCCACATGCGGGCGAACGGCATGCGCGCCACCGTCTATCAGGTGAATCAGGGCGCAGACCAGTGGCACATCCTGCTCGCGTGGCGTCGCGACGGCTCGCTCTACACCGTCAGCCAGCACGTGATCAACCCGTACGACAGCGTGACGACGGTCCGGCAGAACCTTCTGCACCTGCTGAAGAGCCTCGCCGTCGTTCAGCCGGCAGGCTGATGCGGCTCTCTCGTCGCGCCTTCCTCGGCGGGGCGGCTGCTGCCGCCATCGGCGGAGGCGGCATCTACGAGCTCGTCGACCGGCTCGGTTCGGCGCCGGCGCGGCCGGTGCTCGAGCCCGCCGGCATGCCGCCCGAGCAACACCTTCTCGACCTGTCCACCGTCCAGAGCGAAGGTGTGGAGGTCGTCGTCCCGCCGTTGCATCACGCCGTCGTCACCGGGAAGCTCGACGTCAGCGACATCGCGGCAGCGCAGCGGCAGCTCGAGGACGTGCTCCGCGGCATCGACGCGACGTATCCGCTGTCGCCCGCAGGACTCGGTGTCACCGTGGCGTGGGGAAAGCCGTACTTCGAGAAATACGTGCCCGCGCAGGCGAAGGCGCACATGCCGTACGACCGCCGCGCGCAAAAGCCCGTTCTCCTTCCGAACCGCCGCTTCCCGAGCGATCCGGCGAGCACGGTTCTCGAGGCGAACGACCTCGTGGTGCTCCTGCGCAGCGACCGCATCGAGCACATCGACGCCGCGCGCGCGCAGATCTTCGCGCTTCCGTTCCTCGAGGTCACGAGCATCCGCCGGGGTTTCGCGGGCGGTGGCTTCGACGGCGGCCAGAGCCTCCCGAAGAAGATGGCGGTCGCCGCAGGCGTCCCCGGCGCCGACCTCATCCCCGATGGCTCCGAGCTGTTCCTCGGCTTCACGTCGACCCAGAAGGCGGGGCTCGGCCCCGGCACGATCGCGAACCACGAGACGCTGGGCTACGTCGATCTTCGCTCCGGCTACTTCCGCAACGGCACGCACATGCATCTCTCGCACATCGACGAGGACCTCGAAGCGTGGTACCTGAACTTCGACTTCGACGAGCGGGTGCTCACCGCGTTCCGCCCGGGCATGACGAACGTCCGGCTGAACGCGCAGACGATTCCGCAGGGGCCGGCGCAGGTGTCGTCCGAAGCCGAGCTCGAGCGACAGTTCCGCCAGACCGGGCGCTTCGGCCACAGCGCGTCCATCCAGGCGACCTCACGGCTCCTCCAGGACACGATCGGCGTCGACGGCACGCACTATCCGAAGGGGACGGCGATCCCACAGCGCGCCGACTTCAACACGCTCGACAACCCCTTTTCGTTCTCCGCCGACAGCCGTCTCAGCCGCGAGCCGAGCGCCGGGGTCCACTTCGTCGTCTTCAATCCGTCGGGCGACGACTTCGAACGGAATCGGCTGGCCATGGACGGCGTGCTCCCGGGTGGGATGAGGCTGCCGGTGCCTCCGCGGAACCGGGCGCAGGGGATCAACTCCGTGCTGACGACGACGCACCGCCAGAACTTCCTCGTGCCGCCTCGGCGTCACCGCTCGTTCCCGCTCGCCGAGCTTTGACCGACGGCGGATCGTCGATCCCCGCCGTGCGGGCGCTGCTGCGCACGCTCGCGGCCGGCCGTGACGTCGCCGAGCTCGGCACGGCGTTCGGCGAAGGCGCGTCCGCGATGGCGCAAACCGCCCGCGCCGTCGTCACCGTCGAGCACGACCCCGAACGCGCCGCGGTTGCGCGCGAGCGGCTCTCGGCATACGAGAACGTCGAGCTGCTGGAAGGCGACTGCTACGAGTGCCTGCGAGACCGTGGGCCGTTCGGCCTCGTGTTCGTCGACGCCGGCAGGCCGTTCGACTGGGAGGCGATTCTCGTGCTCGTCGCTCCCGGCGGTCTCCTCGTCAAGGACGACATGACGCCCGGCCGTCCGGTCGGAGGGGACGACGTCCGGGAGTTCCTCCTCAGCGACCCGCGTCTTGCCGCGGCGGAGATCCTCACGACGCCGCAGACGGCGGCGATCGTTGCCGTGAAGCGCTAGAAGCTCGAGGCCGCGAGCAGCGCGAGCGTCAGCGACACCGGCACGAGCGCCAGACCGAGCAGGCTGTAGCGGACGACCGACGGCTTCGCACCTTCGGCGCGCGCGACCTGGAGCCACAGCACGGCTGAGAGGGAGCCGGTCACGGCGAGGTTTGGCCCGAGGTTCAACCCGAGCAGCAGCGCGCGCGGGTGGTCGGACGCGTGCGCAGACAGAACGGACGCCGCAGGCAGGTTGTCGACGAGCACCGCCGCACCCGCACCGATCCACGCGGTCGACCAGCGACCGGTGTGCGCAGCGATGCTTCCGAGCCCCGACACCGCTCGTGCAATGGTCCCGAGTCCGACGGCGACCGTGAGGACGCCACCGAGCAGCAGCGGATTCGCCGCGCGGACAGCAGCTCGCAACGACAATCGCCCGGCGAGAGCGGTGGCGACTCCCAGGCCGAGCACCGGCAGAGCCGGGCGCCCGAGCACGAGCACGAGCACGGTGGCGGCCCCCACGGCGACCGTTCCTGCACGCGATCGAAACGGGGGACGCTCGATTACCGGCGGGACGCGGGGGTGGAGCTGCCGGTGAAAGACGACCACGAGGAACACGATCGTGACGGCGACCGAGGCGACCCACGCGGGCCAGAGATGGTCGGCGAATGTCGATCCCGAGACGTGGTCGTGCGCGAGGACGATGAGGTTCGTGAGGTTCGAGCCGGGGAGGAGAAGGGACGCCGCGTTCGTCATGAAGACCGCGCCGTAGAGGAACGGAGCCTCTTCGAGGCCGCGATGCCGCGCGGCGTGGAGCAGCACCGGTGTGAGGAAGACGACGGCCGTGTCGAGATTGAGCACGGCGGTGACGACCGCGGTGAGGAGCATGAGAGACGCAAGCAGCGCCGTCCCACCGCCGGGCGTGCGCGCGGCGAGCGCACCGGCTTCGGCGAACAGCCCTTCGCGCGCGGCGGTCGCGCCGACCAGGAGGAGGCCGGCGACGAGTGCGAAGGCCGGCCAAACCTGGCTGAATGCTGCGTAGACGTCGGTCAGCGAAAGGTTCACGATGCGCAATGCTTCTTTACAGTTAATATAACTTAACGATGCCTCGTCCGCGTCGTGTCCCTGGAGGAGAGCCCCGTGAGCGCGCAGCCGACGCGCTTGCGCTCGTGGCGCCGCTCGTCGCCCGCTGGATCGAGCGGCTTCTCGCCGCCCACGACCCGCCTCTGACCGTTGCCCAGTTCCTCGCTCTCGAGGCGGCGGCGAGTGGGGACGTTGCAGGCGCCGATCTCGCGCGCCGGGCGGCGGTTTCCCCGGCCGCGGTATCGCAGCTGCTATCCGGCTTAGAGGAGGTCGGCCTGCTCCAGCGGCTTCGGTCGGAGGCGGATCACCGGCGCCAGCCGCTCACGCTCACGTCGAGCGGCGTCGAGACGCTGCGTTCGGCGCGCCACGAACTTCGGCTCGGCCTCGGCGGGGCGCTCGCCGAGATACCGTCGCACGAGTCGGACGCGCTCGCCGACGCGCTCGAGCGGGTCGGCGCGATCCTCGGCGGCTTACCGCCGCCGCGACGGCCGCCGAGGCCGCCCGGGCCCAAGCACCGCCGTCCACCGCACTAGACGAAATGCTCGAGCACGAGCGCGACTCCGTCCAGCTCGTTCGAGGCGGTCACCTCGTCGGCAATCGCGACGACGTCGGGATGCGCGTTCGCAACCGCGACCGCCCATCCCGACCAGGCGAGCATCGGGACGTCGTTGAGGTGGTCGCCGAACGCGATGACGTCCGCAGGGCCGATGCCGAGCTCGCGGCACAGCGCCGCCAGCGCCGCGGCCTTGTTCACGCCGGCAGGCGACACCTCCACCACCCACGAACCGGACACGGACACCGTCGCTCGATCGCCCGCGACCTCCTGCGCCAGGGTTGCGAGTGACCCGACCGCGTGGCCGCTGTGGCAGAGGACGAGCTTCGTTGCCGGCTCGCTGAGCAGGTCGACGGCGTCGGCGACGCGCGTGCCCGGTGGCGGCGTCCCAGGCCGCGAATCCAGGCTCGTGGGAGAAGACTTCGCGCTCGACGCCGAACAGGATTCCGGGAACGTGCTCGCGGAACGCATGCACGAGCTCCAGCGCGATCCCGGTTTCGAACGTTCGCATCGAGCGGATCGATCCGGCCGGAAGGTCGATGACGATCGCCCCGTTGCTGCAAACGGCCGCCCCGGCCAGCTCGGTGGCGCCGACGACTTCCATCACGCCGCGCGGTCCGCGCGCGCTGACGACCACGATTCGGGTGCCGGCGCGCTGCGCCGCGTGAAGCGCCGCGACGGTCCGCGCGGAGAGCGTCTTGTCGTCGCGAAGCAGCGTGCCGTCGAGGTCGATGGCGGCGAGGCGAGGCACTAGCCGAAGAACGCTTGCGCCACCGCGTACCAGTCCGGGGGGACGGTCTTCAGCTCGGCCGTCGCCTCGGCGAGCGGCACGGCGACGATGTCGTCTCCGCGGAGGGCGGCCATCTGGCCGAACTCGCCCGCGAAGGCGAGCTCCGCTGCCTTCAAGCCGTACCGCGTTGCGAGCACGCGGTCGCGAGGCGTCGGAGTGCCGCCGCGCTGCACGTGCCCGAGGACGGTCACCCTGGTCTCGAATCCGGTGCGCTGCTCGATCTCGCGCCCGACCACGTCGCCGACGCCGCGGTTGCCGAGGATCACGTGGCCGAACTGATCGAGCTCGCCGCTGTCCTGCACTCCGGGGAGCTCGCACCCTTCGCTGATGACGACGATGGAGAAGTTCTTGCCGCGCGCGTGGCGCTTGCGGATCGACTCCGCCACGTCGTCGAAGTCGACGGGCTGCTCCGGGATGAGGATCACGTCGGCGCCGCCGGCGATGCCGCTCATGACCGCGATCCAGCCCACGTGACGCCCCATGACCTCGACGACCATGACGCGGTTGTGCGACTCCGCCGTCGTGTGCAGCCGGTCGATCGCCTCGGTCGCGATCGTCACTGCGGTATCGAAGCCGAACGTGTAGTCCGTCCCCGAGAGATCGTTGTCGATCGTCTTCGGCACTCCGACGACGGGGATGCGGTGCTCGGCGTACAGCTTCGCCGCGACGCCGAGCGTGTCCTCGCCGCCGATCGCGACGAGGGCGTCGAGCTCTCGGTCCCGGAAGCTCTGGAGCACCTTCTCGACGCCGCCGTCGAGCTTGTACGGGTTCGTCCGGCTCGTGCCGATGATCGTCCCGCCGCGCGGCAGGATCCCCGAGACCTCCTGGACGCCGAGGTCCTCGAAGCGCCCCTCGACCATCCCCCGCCAGCCTTCGAGGACTGCGACGGAGTCCCAGCCGGCCGCGTCCGCGCTGCGGACCACCGCCCGGATCACAGCATTCAGGCCCGGGCAGTCGCCCCCGCCCGTCAGCATGCCGACCGTCTTCGCCATGGCGCTAGTCATAGCCGGTCGTGCCGCCCCGCGTGCCGGTAATCGACGGTTTGATGCGGCGGGTGGGACTCGAACCCACACGTCCCGAAGGACAATGGCTTTTGAGGCCATCGCGTCGACCAGTTGCGCCACCGCCGCGGGCGAACACAGTGTAAGGCCGCGTCTCGTCCATTCCCGAAAACCTGACCGACCCTCCTTGAAACAGGGCCTGGGGCGCGAAATACTCCTCGGACGCAAGGTCGAAGGCAGGCACAGCTCTTCCCGCGGTAACGGAACACATCGGGTCGGACAATGGAGGAGGGAGCGTTGAGCAAGAAGTTCTCGCTATTGGGGCTCGTCGTCGCGGCAGCAGTGGTCGCCGCCGCCGTCGCCGGGTTTACGGGCACCGCTCGAAGCGCGACGGCAGGCGCATCACCGCTGCCGTCCTCGTCGTGCGGTCCCGTCGTCTACAAGGGTTCCGGTTCTCCGGACTTCATCGTCGCGTCGGACCTGCCGCTGCAGGGCGCGATTCGCCACCAGACCGTGCAGATCTCGCGCGCGATGATCTGGGCGCTGGCGAATCAGGGCTGGAAGGCCGGCAGCTACAAGATCGGATACCAGTCCTGTGACGACTCCACCGCCCAGACGGGCGGTTGGGACACGGCGAAGTGCGCGACCAATGCGCACCTCTTCGCCAACGACCGTTCGGTCATCGGTGTGCTCGGGACGTTCAACTCCGGGTGCGCGAAGATCGAGATCCCGGTCCTCAACCGTGACCAGATGGCGATGGTGAGCCCGGCGAACACGAGCCCGGGCATCACGACCACCGGTCCGGGAGCGACGCCGGGTGAACCGAACAAGTACTACCCGACCGGCGTGCGGAACTACGCCCGCGTCGTGGCGAACGACCAGTTCCAGGGACCGGCCGACGCGATGTTCACGAAGTCGCTGGGCATCAAGAAGGTCTATGTCCTCAACGACAAGCAGACCTACGGCTACGGCGTCGCGCTGACGTACAAGAACGCGGCGAAGAAGCTCGGTCTGACCGTGACCGGATTCGAGGGCTGGGACGCGAAGGCGTCCAGCTACGAAGCCCTCGCGACCCGGATCAAGAAGACGGGTGCACAGGCAGTGTTCCTCGGCGGCATCGTCTGTAACAACGGCGCGAAGCTGATGCAGGACATCAAGGCGGTGGATCCGTCCATCCAGCTGCAGACTCCTGACGGCTTCAGCGATCCGAACGCCAACGGGTCCGTGGCCAACGGCGCGTACATCAGCGTCGCGGGCGAGCCCCCGGGCAAGCTGACCGGCGCAGGAGCGACGTTCGTCAAGAGCTTCGGCAAGCAGATCGGTACGACGCCGAACCCGTATGCCGCGTATGGCGCCGAGTCGATGGAAGTCCTGCTGCAGGCGGTCGCCAAGGGCGGCGGGCAGCGTGCTTCGACGACGAAGAGCCTGTTCGGCCTCTCGGTGACGAACGGCATCCTCGGCAGCTTCACGATCAACAGCCAGGGTGACACCAGCGGCACGTCGATCACCATCTACAAGCAGAAGGGCAAGCAGCTCATTCCGGTGACGACTCTCGTCCCGCCTGCGAGCCTCGTGAAGTAAGGCGCAGAGCGCCTGTTCGACCGACGCCGGGGGAGCTTTCGTCTCCCCCGGCGTCCACATCCCCCCTTGGCAACACACGCGCAAACCCAAGCCGTTCCGCGGGCGAGACGCTCTTTGGGCGCCTATGTGATGCCGGTGCTCGCCTTCTCGCTCGTGGCGCTGCTCCTCGCATGGCTCGTGGTGAACTTCTTCAAAGGCCCGGCGTACTTCGTCACCATCGCCTTCATCGGGTTGACGAACGGCGCCGTCTACGCGCTCGTCGCGCTCGGATACACGCTCGTCTACGGGATCCTCGAGCTGATCAACTTCGCGCACGGCGACGTCTTCATGCTCGGAGGGATGTTCTCCGCCACGATGATCGTCTCCGTCTTCGGCCTCACGGCGCACGCGTCGGTCGGCACCCTCGTCGCAGCGATCGTCGGCTCGCTGCTCGTTGCCATGGCCGCGTGCGGCATTTTGAACGCGACCATCGAGCGCGTCGCCTACAGGCCGCTGCGCGGCGCTCCACGTCTCGCGCCGTTGATCACGGCCATCGGGATGTCCTTCATCCTCGAGAACATCGCAATCGCATGGAGGGGGCCTGGTTACACCGCGGTTCCGAGTGTGCTGCCTCGCGGACAGGTTTTCTCGGTCTCCGGAATCACGTACACCTGGGAAAAGCTCATCGTCCTGCTGATCACGGCGCCCGTCCTGCTCGCCCTTGTCTGGCTCGTGCAGAAAACACGGCAGGGGAAGGCCATGCGCGCGACCGCGCAGGACCGTGACGCCGCCGCGATGATGGGCATCGACGTGAACCGAACGATCTCGTTCACGTTCCTCATCGCCGGCGCTCTCGCCGGTGCAGGCGGCCTCGTCTACGCCCTGTATTTCGGGCAGATCCGATACGACACCGGATTCCAGCTGGGGCTCATCGCGTTCACCGCCGCCGTCTTCGGCGGCATCGGCAACCTTCCGGGCGCAGTCCTCGGCGCGCTCGTGATCGGATTCATCCAGGCGTTCAACGAGGGGTTGATCTGGCACGCGCCCGGCGCCGATTGGACCGAGTCGATCGTCTTCTCCATCCTGATCCTCGTGCTCGTCTTCCGCCCCGAAGGTCTGCTCGGCGAACGAACGCCCGAAGGAGGCTGACGATGCGCCGGCGTCTTCGTGCGGCGGTATCCGCACTCTGGTGGCAGGCGCTCGGCGCGGCCGGTCTTGATCGAGCCCGTTGGGCGCGGCTTCCTCGCATTACCCGGCGGCTGGTGAAGACGGTCGTCTGGACCGCCGTCGGGCTCCTGCTCGTGTGGCGCCTCGGTGTCTGGCAGTGGTCGGCGCTCGCAATGGCAGCGGTCGTCCTGCTGCTCGTCGTCCCGCGCTACGACCTGCTGACGTTCCGCGGTCGGCGGGTTGGGCGCTTCGTCATCCCCGTGGCCGTGCTCGGGATCGTCTTCGCGTATCCGTTCTATGCGAGCTCGAACGGGAGCGTCAACCCCGGTATGCCACAGCTGCCCGTCTTCGGTTCCCTGCCGCAGATGAGCACGATGGTGGGGATGGCCGTCTTCGTCATGATGGCCCTCGGCCTCAACTTTGTCGTCGGGTACGCCGGTCTGCTCGATCTCGGGTACGTCGCCTTCTACGCGATGGGCTCGTACACGGCCGGATGGTTCGCCTCGTCGCAGTTCGCGAACCAGAACGTCTTCTTCGGCGCCATCGGCGTCACGCCGGGGCTCACGGGCTTCCACTTCTCGATCTGGCTCGTGCTGCTCATGGCGGGCATCGCAACGGCGATCATCGGCGTCCTCATCGGGCTGCCGACGCTTCGCCTGCGCGGCGACTACCTCGCGATCGTGACTCTCGGATTCGGCGAGATCATGCCCCAGATCGCGCGCAACGGCGACAGCCTCTTCGGCACGGGCTTCAATCTCACAAACGGAACCGGCGGGATAACGCCGATCGACCCCCCCGGCTTCGGCAACTGGCTCCACCATCACGTGGGTCTTCCCGCCAACTACCTGACCCTGGGGACGAATAGCGACCGGGCGTTCTTCTGGACTGCGCTCGTGCTGGTCTTGCTGACGGTCTTTGTCAGTGCGAGGCTGCGCGAGTCGCGGCTCGGGCGTGCCTGGATCGCGATCCGTGAGGACGAGGTGGCTGCGGCTGCGATGGGCATCCCGCTGATGCGCACGAAAACCTGGGCGTACGCGACCGGCGCGTTCTTCGGCGGGGTCGCAGGGGCCTATTACGCCGCGTACAACAGCGGCGCGTTCCCCGATCAGTTCTTCTTCAACATCTCCGTCTTCATCCTGTGCATGGTCATCCTCGGCGGGATGGGCAACATCTGGGGCGTCATCTTCGGCGCGTGCTTCCTCGAGTACCTCGATCTCGAAGGGCTCAACAACGTGGGATCTTGGCTGAACGGGCACTTTGGGCCCGGCGGCTCGGTGTTCGAGCTCTGGCACAAGACGCTCGACGTGCCGCTGTACGAGTTCGGCATCTACGGCGTCATCATCGTCGTGATCATGCTCTTCCGCCCGCAGGGGCTCATACCGAGCTCGCGCCGGGCGGCCGAGTTCGAGGAAGGCGTCCACGACCAGCCGCTCTACGACCTGGGTGCGGGCGCCTGATGGCCGACGTCCTCCTCCAGACGGTCGCTCTCCGCAAGGAGTTCGGCGGCCTCGTCGCGGTCGACGACATCGACTTCACTGTCCCGGAGGGCTCGATTGTCAGCCTCATCGGCCCCAACGGCGCGGGAAAGACGACGTTCTTCAACATGCTTACCGGGGTCTACAAGCCGACCGCTGGGCAGGTGGTGTTCGGCGGCGAGGACATGACCGGCCGGCCTCCTCATGCGTACACCCAGCGCGGCATCGGACGAACGTTCCAGAACATCCGGCTCTTCCAGAACATGACCGCGCTCGAGAACGTGCTGGTCGGGATGCACACGCGGCTCAAGGGGAACCTCTTCGAGGCGATCGTGCGAACACCCCGCATCCGGCGCGTGGAGGACGGCGCGCGCGTGCGGGCGCGTGAGCTCCTCGACTACTCCGGTCTCCAACGGAAGGGAGACGTGGTCGGGAGGAACCTCTCCTACGGCGACCAGCGGCGCCTCGAGGTCGCCCGTGCGCTCGCGACCCAGCCGAAGCTGCTGCTCCTCGACGAGCCGACCGCCGGAATGAACCCGCAGGAGACCGCCGAGTTCACCGGCTTCGTCGCGCGGTTGCGGACGGAACGCAACCTCACCGTACTGCTGATCGAGCACGACATGCGCGTCGTCATGGGCGTCTCGGATCGTGTCACCGTCCTCGACTACGGTGAGAAGATCGCCGAGGGTACGCCGGCGGAGATCCAAAAGAACGATCGCGTGATCGAGGCGTATCTCGGGACCGCGGCGGTGAGTGCATCGTGACCGCGCTGCTCGAGCTCGAGGGGGTCGAGACCTATTACGGCTCGATCCAGGCGTTGAAGGGAATCTCGATCGACGTGAACGACGGCGAGATCGTCACGCTCATCGGCGCGAACGGCGCGGGCAAGTCGACGACGCTCCGGTCGATCAACGGGCTCAATCATCCGCGCAAGGGAAAGATCAGGTTCGAAGGCCGCGACATCACGCACGACGCGCCGCACTCGATCGTGAAGAGAGGGATCGCGCAGTCTCCGGAGGGACGCAAGCTGTTCCCGCGGATGACGGTCACGGAGAACCTCGAGATGGGGGCGTTCCAGCGATCCGACCGGGCCGCGATCCGGGAGGATATGGACCGCGTCTTCACGCTCTTTCCGCGCCTCGCCGAGCGTCGGACGCAGAAGGCGGGAACGATGTCGGGCGGCGAGCAGCAGATGTGCGCGATCGGCCGCGCGCTTATGGCTCGCCCCAAACTGCTCATGCTCGACGAGCCGTCGATGGGCCTCGCTCCGATCTTCGTCGAGCGCATTTTCGAGACCATCGTCGAGGTGAACAAGCAGGGAACGTCGATCCTTCTCGTCGAGCAGAACGCGCTCATGGCATTGCACGTGGCGAATCGCGGCTACGTGCTCGAGACCGGCAACGTCGCGCTCGCCGACGACGCGAAGGCGCTCGCGCAGAACGAGCAGGTCCGCAAGACCTATCTCGGCGAGGTCTAGCCTCTCCCCACACGAAGTGGAAAGTACGGCGGACTGAGGAGGAAGCCGATCCTCGCGTTCCCGCTCGTGCGTCCCCGCGCGAGGTCGAGCGCCGCGCCGAGACCGTGTACCGGCACAAAGCCGAGTTGTCGCACGGCGGTCGCGTCCGCTGCGCCGGCGACGAGCACCGCGCCGAGCCGGCCGAGCGCGGGCTGGCACGCGTTCCAGTCGCGGAACGGCAGCAGCGGATGCACCGTGCGTCCACTGCGATAGTCCTCGATCCCGCGCGGGTTGCTCCCCGCTGCGCGCTCGGCGTCAGCGAGCATCTCCGGGTCCCGGCCGATGCGTGTCGCGTGGAAGAACGGCCGGTACGGGCTCTGCGTGGGGTGCGCGAACGTGCGTGTGAAGCGGTGCGCGAGGATCGCGGTCCCTCCGTCGACGACCGGGAACGCGTCGCGCCACAGGCGCAGCGCGAGACCGAGCCCGAGGTACGCGACAAGCAGCGGGTTCGGCCCTTCGCGCGGAAGGTATGGCGTCGTGCCGGGCACGGCGATGACGATCGCGTCGAGCGGCCCGTCCAGCTCGGCGCGTCGCAGCTCGACGGCGCGAAGGAGCGCCTCAGCGTGTGCGATCGACGGCGGGCCGGCGTAGGCGGCAGCGGCGGTGAGCTCGGTCTGTAGGCCGTGAAGGATCTCGCGCCGTGCACCGTCGGGCAGTGCGGCGAATACGCGTCGCAGCGGCGAGCGCGCGACGCGCTCGAGCGCCTCGGACTCGTACGGATAGCCGCGGAGCGTGCCGGACGTGCGCGGATGATTCAGCACGAGAGACACACCGATGACGGGAAGCCTGCGGATGAGCGCTCGCTCGAGCGCGACGCCGAGGTGCCAACCCTGCGAGGCGCTCGCCTCGAGGAGGGAGTACGCGCCCGCGGCGCGCAGCGCGTCCGCGCCCGCTGCGCCGAGCAGTGCGGCCGGCCCGCCGTTCAGCACCGTCTCCGCCGCGCTGACGACGAGCACGAGCTCTGTTTCGACGAGCGCCGGGTTGACGCGGAGCGCCGGCCGAGAGCCGTCGTCCAGCACGACGAGGCCTGGGTCTTCAGCGTCGTGGATGACGACGTGACCGTGGAAGCGTCGCGCGAGATCTCGCGTGACGAGGCTCTCGAGCTCGCGCTGCGTCGTGCGCCGGGCGAGCCCGCACGCGACGAGGATCGTCTGGTAGCCGCTGGGGATCCCGAGCCGTTCGAGCTCGTCGATCACCGCGCCGATCGCGAGCTGTCGCGGATCCGCGGTAGCGCCGGGAATCGGAAGCGCCGGCGGCTCGACGACGATCGTGGCCCGCGCGCGGCGTCGGACGAGCGCCTCGAGTGGCTCTCCTTCGAGCGGGAAGCGAAGCGCGTCCCGTACGGCTGCGCCGACGTCCGCAATCCCGGCGCCCGGCGCCGGCGGCTGCAGGACGATCGCGTCGTCGGGCACGGATGCGATGAGCACCTTCGTGCCGGCGAGGAGCGGGATTCGGCGCATG
The DNA here is from genome assembly GCA_050697375.1 of Gaiellaceae bacterium. Lineage (GTDB taxonomy): Bacteria > Actinomycetota > Thermoleophilia > Gaiellales > Gaiellaceae > Palsa-739. Next base: position 63,841 of record JBOGZQ010000006.1, read on the forward strand.
GGCGTCGGACCTTAGACTCGTTTCGATGTCCCCGAAGACGCTCACGGGCCTCGAATTGGAGCTGGACGACGGGCCTGCTCGTGACGCCGGGCTGTTCCTCGTCGACGGCAACAACCTCGCGTACCGGGCGTTTTTTGCGCTGCCCGAGGAGCTCGCGACGACCGAAGGCTTTCCGACGAACGCGCTCCTCGGTTTCACGAACATGCTGTTCAAGCTCCTCGGCGACTACAAGCCGAAGGGCGTCGCGGTTGCGTGGGACACGCGCCCCGTGCACCGCGCCGCCGTCGCCGAGGCCGCGGACGTGGTCTACAAGGAGGGGCGACGGCCGATGGCGGATCTCCTGCGCGAGCAGTTCCCGTACTTCCGTCCGATCGTCGAGGCCTTCGGGTATCGCAATCTCGAGTTCGAGGGCTGGGAAGCGGACGACGTCATCGCAACGCTCGCGACGCGCGCCGACGAGGCGGGCGTGCGGACCTGCGTCGTCTCGACCGACCGCGATGCATTCCAGCTCGTCTCGGAGAACGTCTGCCTGATGATGACGCCGCGCGGTGTCAGCGACGTGCAGGTGTACACGCCCGAGCGCGTCGAGGCGCGCTATGGGATCAGGCCGGAACAGATTCCCGACTTCATCGGCCTCAAGGGCGACACGTCCGACAACATCCCGGGCGTTCCCGGGATCGGCGACAAGACGGCCGGTCAGCTCGTTGCGCAATACGGCTCGCTCGAGGGCGTGTACGAGCACGTGGAAGAGCTCTCGCCCGGGCGACGGAAGAACCTGATCGAGCACGAGGATGATGCGCGCACGTCGAAGGAGCTCGCGACGATGCGCCGCGATCTCGAGCTCGACTGCGATCCTGCCGCGCTCGTACTCGCTCCGCCGGACCGGTCGCAACTGCGCGAGATGTTCCGGCGCTTCGAGTTTCGCGGCCTGCTCAACCGCATCGACACCCTCGACGAAGCAGTTCCGGCAGTTGAGCGGATCGTTGCGGGTACGGCAATTAGGTGGGACCCAGTCGACGCCTTGCCGAAGCTCGCCGGTTCGATATCCGTCGCGGTCGGAGGCGACCGCGTTGCGGTCGCCCGTGGTGAGGAACCCGTCCTGGTCGCGCCACTCCCGGTCGACCTTGCCGCCGCTTTGCGCGATACCGACGTCATCGCGCACGACTACAAGGAGCTTCCGCACCTGACGCAGCTTCCGGCCGAGGACACGCTCATTGCCGCGTACCTCATCGAGCCCGGCCGGCCGGCGTACGAGCTCGACGACCTCGCCGCCGAGTACGGCGTCGAGGCGATTCCCGAGCCGGCCGCCGAGGAGGAGACGGCGGCGCTCGTCCGCGCCGCGGAGGTGCCGCGCCGGCTCGCGCCACTTCTTCGAACCCGCCTCCGCGAGCGCGGGAGCGAGGAGCTCTACGACCGCATCGAGCTCCCGCTCACCGCGGTGCTCGCGGCGATGGAGGACGCCGGCGTCAAGATCGATACGTACCGCATGGGAGAGATCACCGCGCGGCTCGCCGATCGCGTCGAGGAGCTCGAGTCGCGCGCGTACGAGCTCGCAGGCGAGGAGTTCATGCTCGGCTCGACGCAGCAGGTGGCCCGCGTTCTGTTCGACGAGCTCGGGCTGACGCCGGGGCGCAAGGGCAAGACCGGCTACTCGACCGACACGCGCGTCCTCCGCACGATCCGGCAAGAGCACCCGATCGTCGAGGTGATCGAAGAATGGCGGGAGCTGTCGAAGTTGATCAACACGTATCTCGGCCCGCTGCCCGCGCTCATCGGCGAGGACGGGCGCCTGCACACGCACTTCAACCAGGCGGTCGCGTCGACGGGACGGCTGTCGACGTCGAACCCGAACCTGCAGGCGATCCCGATCCGCACCGAGCTCGGCCGCGAGATCCGCAGCGCCTTCGTTGCCGAGCCGGGGCACCGCCTCGTCTCAGCCGACTACTCGCAGGTCGAGCTGCGCATCCTCGCGCACGTTTCCGGCGAGCCGAAGCTCCGCGAGGCGTTCGCGCGCGGCGAGGACATCCACGCAGCGACGGCCGCGGAGGTGCTCGGCAAGGATCAGGCGACGCTGACGAAGGACGAGCGCAACATCGCGAAGATGGTCAACTTCGGGATCATCTACGGGATCTCGTCGTTCGGATTGTCGGAGAATCTCGAGATCCCGCGCGACGAGGCGCAGACGTACATCGACACGTACCTTGCGCGCTTCCCGCTCGTGCAGGACTTCATCCAGCGGACGATCGAGCAGGCGGAGCGCGACGGATACGTGACGACGCTGCTCGGACGCCGCCGGCCGGTGCCGGAGATTCGCGCCTCGAACCGGCAGACGCGCTCGCTCGGTGAGCGCCTCGCCGTCAACTCGGTGATGCAGGGAACGGCGGCAGACGTAATCAAGATCGCGATGGTGAACATCCACCGGCGGCTGCGCGACGAGGGACGCAGCTCACGCCTGGTCTTGCAGGTGCACGACGAGCTGCTCGTGGAGGCGCCCGACGCGGAGGTGTCGACGGTGAAGGAGCTCGTGCGCGCGGAGATGTGCGCCGCGTATCCGCTCGACCCGCCGCTCGCCGTCGACGTCGGCGCGGGCGACGACTGGCACGAAGCGAAGGACTAGAACGCGTCCGGCACGGAGTCCGGGACGATGCCGAGACCCGGCCGCAGCTCTTCGATGAGACGCTGCGCCTCGTCGAGCAGCGCCGCCAGCGGATCGAGCTCGTCGCGCGGCACCTCGAGCGTGACGCGCACGGGCGAGCGGGCGGTCGACGTGAGCGCGAGCGACTCCTCGTCGTCACGTGCGAGTGCTGTCAGGTCGAGGTACTCGTCGCGGCCGAGCCGCGCTCCTGGCTCGAAGCGCGCCGCCGCGCCCCGCACCCGGTCCGCAAGCACGGCGGGGTAGTGACCGGGGACGTGGACCGTCGCCTCGCCGCCGCGTAGACCAACGGCAACGGACCACCTGCGATACCCCTCGCCGCCGTCGTGACGGAGGACCGCAACCAACACGGAATCGGTCTCGCCGATCGGGTAGCGCTCGTCCACCGGACCAGCGTATCGGCGGCGTCGGGCTAACAAGCCGGGGGCTGAAGGCGTCTTGAAAGCTGGGGCTATACTGCCCGCCGTCCATGACAAACGACACGATCAACGACCCGCGGCTCGAGGAAGGCGTCTGGACCACCGGTCCCGACGGCGAGCTGATCCCGGACTACGAGTCGACGTTCCCGACGATCAACGAGGGCGAAGTCGTCAACGGGACCGTCGTCCGGGTCGACAAGGACGAGGTCCTCGTCGACATCGGCTACAAGTCCGAGGGCGTCATCCCGGTCAGCGAGCTGTCGATCCGCCGGTCGGTGAACCCGGCCGACGAGGTCTCGCTCGGCGACGAGATCGCCGCGCTCGTGATGACGAAGGAGGACGCGGAGGGTCGTCTGATCCTCTCGAAGAAGCGCGCCCGCTTCGAGATCGCCTGGAAGGCGATCGAGGCGGCGTACGAGCAGGGCGAGCCGGTCAACGGCCGCGTCATCGAGGTCGTCAAGGGCGGCCTCATCCTCGATCTCGGCGTGCGCGGGTTCCTGCCCGCCTCGCTCGTCGACATCCGCCGTGTGCAGGATCTCGACGAGTATCTGAGCCAAGAGCTTCGCTGCAAGGTGATCGAGCTCAACCGCTCGCGCAACAACGTCGTGCTCTCCCGCCGCGCCGTCCTCGAGGACGAGCGCAAGGAGATGCGCCAGGCGATTCTCGACCGGCTCAACCCGGGCGACGTCGTCGAAGGGACGATCTCGAACATCGTCGACTTCGGCGCCTTCGTCGACCTCGAGGGGATGGACGGTCTCATCCACATCTCCGAGCTGTCGTGGAGCCACGTCAACCATCCGTCCGAGGTGCTCGAGATCGGCCAGAAGGTCAAGGTGAAGGTGCTCGATATCGATCGCGAGCGCCAGCGGATCTCCCTCGGCCTCAAGCAGACACAGACCGATCCGTGGCAGCAGGTGCTCGAGAGCTACCAGGAGGGGGACGTCGTGCAGGGCAAGGTGACGAAGGTCGTCACGTTCGGCGCGTTCGTCGAGATCCTTCCCGGTGTCGAGGGCCTCGTGCACATCTCCGAGCTCGCTCAGCATCACGTCGAGAATCCGCGCGAGGTCGTGTCGCAGGGCGACACCGTCAACGTGCGCATCCTCGAGGTCGACGCCGAGCGGCGGCGCCTGTCGTTGTCGCTGAAGCGGGTCGAGGACGGCATGCCCATCCAGCCGAAGCCCGGCGACGAAGCCGCTCCGCCCGCGATCGACCTCTCGGAGGACGTGTTCACGGAAGAGCAGCCGGCCACACCCGAGGCGTCGGCCGAGCCGGCCTCGGAAGAAGAGCCGGCCGCCGAGTAGTGGCGAAGCGGCCGCTCGCGGTCGCGATCACCGGCGGCATCGCGGCGGGGAAGAGCGAAGCCCTCGCAGCGTTCGCGCGGCACGGCGCCGCGACCCTTTCGGCGGACCAGATCGTCCACGATCTCCTCGCGGACGACGCGGACGTGCGCGATGCGATTCGTGCACGTTGGGGAGAGGGCGCGGTCGGCGACCGCGCCCGGATCGGAGAGATCGTCTTCGGCGATCGAGCCGAGCTCGACTGGCTCGAGCAGCTCCTGCACCCGAGGACGCGCGTCGCGACCGACGCATGGCTCTCGTCTGTGGATGCGCCGCTCGCAGTCGTCGAGGTGCCGCTCCTGTATGAGACCGGCGGCGAGAGCCGCTTCGATGCCGTCGTCGTCGTCACCGCGCCGCCGGGCGTCCGCGAGACGCGCCGGCCGGGTCTCGCCGACCGCGAGTCACGGCTCCTTCCCGACGAGGAGAAGATGCGACTCGCCGATTTCGCGTTCGTCAACGACGGCTCGCTCGACGCGCTCGACGCGTTTGTCGGCGGGGTGACCGAGGCGCTGTGCGTGTCCTGAGGCGGCTGACGCTCGCCGGCGCCGTTCTCGCCGCGGCGATCGGCGCGTTTCTCTACCTGCAGCGCACCGAACCGCCGTGGTGGGCGCGCCTCTGGTTCCCGCTTCGGTACGCGTCGATCGTGCGCGGCCATGCGGCCAACTACCACTTGAACCCGGCCCTGCTCGCCGCCGTCATCGAGGAGGAGAGCAAGTTCAACACCGACGCGAAGTCGCGCACCGGCGCGATCGGCCTCATGCAGCTCCAGCCGACGACGGCGAAGGGGATCGCGATCCGCACAGGCGGCGCGCACTTCGTCGTCTCCGATCTATACAAGCCGGAGATCAACGTGCGCTACGGCGCGTGGTACCTCCGCCATCTCCTCGACAAGTACGGGAACGAGAAGACTGCGCTCGCGGCTTACAACGCGGGCCAGGAGAACGTCGACCGGTGGCTGGTGAAGCGCGAGCCGGTGCAGTTCCCCGAGACGCGCGCGTACGTCAGCCGCGTCGAGCGGCTGAAAGGCATCTACCGCAGGACGTACCCGAGCCAGCTCGGGCTCAAGTAACCCGCTGCTCGATCTCGTTGCTCTTGTTCGTCAGCGCGGCGAATGCGGCCTGGAGGAAGTCGTTCGCGCCTGCGGCTGCGAGCGTCCACGTCAGGATCCGGCCGGTTCGCGGCGTGAGGATCTGAGCGGTCGCGAGCCCGGCCGCTGCCCAGGTCCCGATGCAGCGGCTGCAGGTCAGCAGCTCGCCGAGTGCCTGCCGCACGTCGCCCGTCTCCTTCGGCTCCTCGTCCCCGCTGTGCGCTTCACCCTGAACGAACGGGGCACGGAGGAAGCTCGTGACTTCGTCCTCGGCGATCGTCCGAGACGCCTTGAACGTCGCACCGACGAGCACGACGAGGTCGAGCATGGACTTCTCGCGTGGGTCGCGCCCGAGCAGACGGGCGATTCCGCCGGCGGCCGTGAGCCCTCCGGCGAACGCGGCGAGGATCGTCGCGTACGCCGTGTACGGCGGCGTCCGGCGCGCTTCGTCGGTCCGAGGCATGCGGATACCCTTTGTCTCTCGTGGCTGTGCTGAAAACATCCGATGCGTACCGGCCGACCGGCGACCAGCCGCGGGCGATCGCCGAGCTGTCCGAGGGACTTCGCGCGGGGGAGCGGTTCCAGACGCTCGTCGGCGCGACCGGGACCGGCAAGACGGCGACGATGGCCTGGACGATCGAGGAGGTCGGCAGGCCGGCGCTCGTCATCGCCCACAACAAGACGCTCGCGGCGCAGCTCTGCAACGAGTTCCGGGAGTTCTTCCCGGCGAGCGCGGTCGAGTACTTCGTCTCCTACTACGACTACTACCAGCCGGAGGCGTACGTCCCGCAGGCCGACCTGTACATCGAGAAGGACTCGTCGCGGAACGACGACATCGACCGGCTGCGCCACTCGGCGACGTCGAACCTGCTCTCGCGGCGCGACGTGATCATCGTCGCGTCCGTGTCGTGCATCTACGGCCTCGGCTCGCCGGAGGAGTACAAGGAGCGCGTCGTCTTCGTCAACGCCGGCGAGGAGCAGGATCGCGACCTGATGCTCCGGAAGCTGATCGACATCCAGTACGTCCGCAACGACACGCTGCTCGGCCGCGGCAAATTCCGGGTCAAGGGAGATGTGGTCGAGATCCAACCCGCGTACTCCGAGACCGCGTACCGCGTGTCGTTCTTCGGCGACGAGGTCGAGCAGATCACGCATTTCGACCCGCTCACGGGCGAGGTTCTCTCGCGGTATGACTCGATCACGGTCTTTCCGGCGACCCAGTACGTGACCTCGAAGCCGACGATCGAGCGCGCCCTCGGTGAGATCCGGCACGAGCTCGACGAGCAGGTCAAGCAGTTCGAGGCCGACGGGAAGATGCTCGAAGCGCACCGGATCCGGCAGCGCACCGAGTACGACCTGGAGATGATGAAGGAGCTCGGCTTCTGCAACGGCATCGAGAACTACTCGCGGATCCTCGACGGACGCCCTCCGGGATCGGCGCCTCACACGCTGCTCGACTACTTCCCCTCCGACTTCGTCGTCTTCATCGACGAGTCGCACCAGACGGTCCCTCAGGTCGGCGGTATGTACGAAGGCGACCGTTCGCGGAAGCAGACGCTCGTCGACTTCGGCTTCCGCCTTCCGTCGGCTCTCGACAACCGCCCGCTGCGCTTCGACGAGTTCCTCGCGAAGGTTCCGCAGATGGTCTTCGTGTCGGCGACGCCGGGCCCGTACGAGCAGCGGCACTCGACGCGGATGGCGGAGCAGCTCATCCGCCCGACGGGCATCGTCGACCCGGCCGTGGAGCTACGACCGACGCGGAATCAGATCGACGACCTGCTCGGCGAGATTCGCCAGCGCGAGGCGGCGGGAGAGCGGACGCTCATCACGACGCTCACCAAGAAGATGGCGGAAGACCTCACTGACTACCTGCTCGAGTCCGGTGTGAAGGCCCGTTATCTCCACTCCGAGATCGACACGCTCGAGCGGATCCAGATCGTGCGCGAGCTGCGACTCGGCGAGTACGACGTCCTCGTCGGCGTCAATCTCCTGCGCGAAGGCCTCGACCTGCCGGAGGTCTCGCTCGTCGCGATCCTCGACGCCGACAAGGAGGGCTTCCTCCGCGGGCGAACCTCTCTCATTCAGACGATCGGCCGCGCAGCGAGGAACGTGAATGGAAAGGTTCTCATGTACGCCGACAAGCAGACCGAGGCGATCAAGGAGTCGATCGACGAGACGACGCGCCGCCGGTCGATTCAGGTTGCGTACAACGAGGAGCACGGAATCACGCCGGCGTCGATCTCGAAGGGCGTCTCCGACATCGCCGAGTTCCTCTCCCTCGACGCGCCGCACGTGCCCGGGCGCCGCCGGCGCGGCTCGTCGAAGGTCGAGGGCATGGATCGCGCCGAGCTCGAGAAGCTCGTCGTCACGCTCGAAGAGGAGATGCTCGTCGCTGCGGAGGAGCTCCGCTTCGAGTACGCGGCGAAGCTCCGCGACGAGATCAAGGAGCTGCGCCGAGAGCTCCAGGCGGTCGAGGCGACCGCGTGATCCTCGCGTCGGTCACGTTCGGCCAAGTCGTGGGCGTGCTCATCTCCGCGTTCGTCACCGGCGCGCTCGCGCGGCTCGCGGTGCCCGGCCCCGACCCGATGCCTGCGTGGCTGACGATCCTCATCGGGCTCGGCGGGTCGCTCGGCGGAGGCGGGCTCGCGTACGCGGCAGGGGCACGCAGCCCATTCGTCATCAGCCTCGTCGGCTTCGGGGTCGCGATCGCACTCGTCGTCGCGTACAGGCGCTTCGTCCAGCGCCGGCCGGTGCTCGGTCGCGATGCATATCGCTTCCCGGAGCGCGGCATCGGCGTCGACACCTATCGCGAGCGTCTGCAGCGCGCGGGCATCGATCCCGACCGTATCGGCACCGGGGGGCCTGTCGTCCCGGGGGCTGCCACGCCGCCCCCGCAGGGTCCGACGCTTGAGGAGCCGATGGAGAACCCTGCGCATTTCATCCGACTGCTCGACGAGCTGCACGATGCCGGCGTGCTCGACGACGAGGAATACGGCGCCGCGCGCACGCGTCTGCTCGAACGACTGCGAAACTAGGAGGCTGCGGTGGTCCTGTGGTACATCATCGTGCTCGTGCTCGAAGGCCTCGTCGTCGGCGGGCTCGCGCGGCTCGCGCTGCCGGGGCCTGACCCGATGAGCATCCCAATGACGATCGGGCTCGGGCTCGTCGGGACGTTCCTCGGCGGCATCGTGTCCGACATCTTCCTCGGCCATGTCGGCGGCATCATCTTCTCGCTCCTCGGCGCCACCGTGATCCTGTATCTCCATCGACGCTTCGTCCAGCACCGCCCGCTCACCGGGCCGGGCGCGCGGCAGCTACCGCCACATTAGAAAGTCCGCGTCGCCGTCGGCACCCAGTCGTCGCCGCGCCAGATGTGCGTCTGCACCGTGAGCGTGCGTCCGGCGACGTCGTAGACATGGAGGCCGCGCGCCTCGCCGGCGCGGCGCGGCCGCGGCTGCCCGAGGCCGGGCGCGATCGAGACGACGACCGACGGCACATCGCCGCTCACGACCTCGAACTCATGACGCTCGCTCACTGCGGCTTGGTGGATGTGACCGGCGACGATGAGGTCGGCGCCGGCCGAGACGAGCTCGCGCAGCACGTGATTCCGCCGGGCGACCGGGCGCTTGCGCGCCGTGCGCCATGGAGCGCCGATCATGTGGTGGTGGAGGACGACGATCCGGTACGCGCCCGGGGCCGCCGAATGCAGCCGGTCGGCGGCACCCCGCAGCTGCGCGTCCCGGATCGCGCCGCTCTGGTGGCGGTAGGGCCGCGCCGAATTGAGCCCGACAACGTGGATGGCGGGGGAGGCGTATGTCGGCTCGGTCGTCTCCCACATCCGCTCGAACTCGCGCCAGGGCGATGTGAACCGCGCGGGAAACGTGTAGGGGAGGTCGTGGTTTCCCGGTACCGCGACAACCGGCGCGCCGAGCGACGAGAGCAGCGAATGGGCTCGTTCGTGCTCGTTCCGGCGACCTCGGTTGGTCAGATCCCCCGAGGCGACGACCACCTCGGGCCGTACCTCGCCCGCCAGCCGGACGAGCGCCTGCTCGACGAGCGGGTCCTCGCGTGTACCGATGTGAAGATCGGAAACATGGAGGATGCGTGCGGCCACGAGCGAATGAGGCTATAGATTCAGGTATGGGCGACGAGTCCGCGGAGATCTTCGACGACCTCTACCTCGGCCTTCGGGCGGGGGGCGCGCTGCGCAAGCAACGGCGCGGCGAGGAGCTCACGCACGAGGAGGAAGAGGCGCTCAGCCGCTGGGGGCGGCTCTCGACCGCGCGCAAGGTGGCGGCGATCGGCGCGTTCGCGGTGGGCACGTTCGGTCTCGGCTTTACGCTCGGCGGCTTGGTCTTTGGCCGCTGGCGCAAGAGCTAGGTGGATCTCAGCC
>JBOGZQ010000007.1:0-29175 GCA_050697375.1 Gaiellaceae bacterium
CTAGCTCTCGCTAGGTGAGGAGGAGGCCGGCCATGCGCCGGCGGGCGATCCAGATGCCGAACGTGCCGAGCGCGACGAGATAGGCCGCGTTGAGCAGATTCGTCGGGCCGACGGTTCCCAGCGTGAACGAGCGGACGAGCACGATCGCGTTGTAGAGCGGCGAGAACCGCACGACCCACTGGATCGCGACGGGGTAGACGCTCAGCGGATAGAACGTCGCGCTGAAGAGGAACATCGGCAGCTGCACGAGCTGCACGAGATCGAAGTCCTGCCACGAGCGGATGAACGTCGACGCGCCGATGCCCATCCCGGCGAACCCGAAGCCGACCACGACCGCAGCGGGCAGCGCGAGCAGGCCCCACCATGAGTGGATGAGCCCGAGCGAGACGGCGGTGACGACGAAGCCGGCCGCGTACAGGAGACCGCGGAACTGCGCCCACGACGTCTCGCCGATCGCCACGTCGGTCGGGCCGAGCGGCGTTGCGAGCACCGCGTCGTACACCTTCGCGTAGCACAGCTTCCAGAAGACGTTCGTCGTCGCGTCGTAGATTGCGCCGTTCATCGCCGACGACGCGAGCAGCGCCGGCGCGATGTAGCTCGCGTACGAGACGCCGTTCACGCGGCCGACGAAGTGGCCGAGCCCGAAGCCGAGCGAGGCGAGATAGAAGAGCGGCTCGAAGAGCCCGCTGAAGATGATCAGCCACGAGCGCCGGTACACCATGAGGTTGCGCTCGAACAGCAGATGGCCGCGCGTGCCGGCGAACGTCGTCATCGCACGAGCTTCTTCGCATACGCGCGCTCCGCAAGCCACAAACCGGCGCCGGCGAACGCGACGAGATACACGACGTGCACGACCGCCATTCCCCAGGTCACCGTGCCGAGCGTCAGATGCCGTGCAAGATCGACGCCGTGCCACAGGGGGGTCGCGTAGGCGAGCTGGCGCAGTCCCTCCGGCAGGCGCGTCACGGGGAAGAACGTCCCTGAGAAGAGGAAGAGCGGGACGACGCCGAACCGGAAGACCGCTGCGAGGTAGCTGTCCTTCGGCGCCCATGCCGCGAATGCGGCGAGGGGCGCGCTGAACGCGACACCGACGAGGACGGCAACCGGCCACGCGAGCGGCGCGTACGGCGAGTGCAGCGTGCCGAACGCGGCGAGCGCGACGAGGTAGAGCCCGGTCGACGTCGCGACGCGGGACGCGAAGTACAGCTGATGTCCGACCATCACGTCTCGCACCCGGAGCGGCGCCGCCAGCATCGCGTGGTAGACGCGCGTCCACTTGATCGCCGCCATCACCGGCCACGTGCTCTCGAACGCCGCGACGTTCATGCCGGCGGCAACGAGCATTCCCGGCGCGACGTACGTGACGTACGAGACGCCGAGCGGGTGGGCGCCGTGGTTCACGAGCTTCCCGAGCCCGATGCCGAGCGCGGTGAGGTAGAGGACCGGGTTGAGGACGCTCGAGAAGATGCTGGCCCGCCACAGCCGCTTGTACGACGCGACCCAGTGCTCGTACGCCAGCAGCGCGCCCGTCATCAGTCCACCAGCGTGCGGCCGGTGAGCCGGAGGAAGACGTCCTCGAGCGTCGAGCGGCGCACGAGCACGCTCTGCGGGCTCAGCCGCTCGTGCGCGAGCGGCACGAGCGCGTCGCCGTCGTCGGTGTAGAGCAGGACACGGTCCGGAAGCTCCTCGATGCGAGCGACCTGGCCGTCGAACACGCCCTCCACCGAAGGCGTCTCGCCGGCGAAGCGGAGCTCGACCACCTCGCGCGTCGACAGCCGCTGGATGAGCTCGACCGGCGAGCCCTCCTCCGCGATCGTCCCCTGGTGCATGATCACGAGCCGGTCGCAGAGCTGCTCCGCCTCGTCCATGTAGTGCGTCGTCAGCACGAGCGTGACGCCGCGCTGCTTCAGCCGGAAGAGGCGGTCCCAGACGACGTGCCGCGCCTGCGGGTCGAGGCCGGTCGTCGGCTCGTCGAGCAGCAGCACATCGGGGTCGTTCACGAGCGAGCGCGCGATCGTCAAGCGGCGCTTCATGCCACCGGAGAGCGGCTCGACCGGGTCGTTCGCGCGCTCGGACAGCTGCACGAAGTCGAGCAGCTCATCCGTGCGGACGCGCAGCTCCTTGCGCGAGAGGCCGAAGTAGCGGCCGTATATGACGAGGTTCTCGCGCACCGTCAGCTCGTTGTCGAGCGTGTCCAGCTGCGGCACGACGCCCAGGCGTCCGCGGATCGCAGGCCCGTCCGTCGCCGGGTCGAGGCCGAGCACACGCAGCGTGCCGTCAGTCACCGGCGACACGCACCCGATCATGCGCATCGTCGAGCTCTTGCCTGCGCCGTTCGGCCCGAGGAAGCCGAACGCCTCGCCCTTGCGGACGTCGAAGTCGACCGCGTCGACGGCCGTGAGCGCGCCGAAGCGCTTCGTCAGCCCGCGTGCATGGATGAGCGCGCCTGCATCGGCCACGCTCCGAGACTAGCGGGAGCCCTCGAGCGCTTCCGCGAGCTCTTCGAGCTCGTGCTCGTCGGCGAAGACGATCTCGACGCGGTTGCTCGTCACCTTTGCATGGAAGCCGGTGATGCGCTGGAGCCCCTCGCGCACGCGTGCCGCGATTGCGGGATCGACGGGCGTCGCCCGCACGCGCGGCTTCTGCTTCGCGCCGGCCCACTTCGCCCGCTGCTCGGCGACGCGAACCGACAGGCCCTTCTGCACGATCTCGCGCGCGAGCCGGCGCCGCCCGTCGTGATCGGGCACGGCAAGAACAGCGCGTGCGTGCCCCTCGCTGAGCTGCCCACGCTCGACCATCCCGAGCACGTCGTCGGGAAGCTCGAGCAGGCGGATGCGATTCGACACCGACGGCTTGGACCGGCCGACGCGCTCGGCGACGTCGCCGAGCGAGAGAGCGAACTCGTCGATCAGCACCGCGTACGCGCGCGCCTCCTCCACCGCGGTCAGCTGCTCGCGCGCGACGTTCTCGACGAGACCGAGCAGGAGCGTGTCGCGATCGTCCGCCTCGCGGACGACAGCCGGAACGGTCGGGCGTCCCGCCTCGCGAGCCGCGCGCCAGCGGCGCTCGCCCGCGACGATCTCGTAGCCCCCGGCGGTGCGCGGACGCACGAGCAGCGGCTGGATCACGCCCTGCGCGCGGATCGACTCCGCGAGCCCGGAGCCGGCCTCGCCGTCGAAGCGCTTGCGGGGCTGCCGCGGGTTCGGGTGGACGGCGTCGACGGGAAGCTCGAGCAGCTCGGTCGCGCTCGGCTCCACGCCGCCCATCAACAGCTCGAGGCCACGCCCCAGTCCTCTGCGGTTAGCTGCGCTCGACAAGCTCCATCGCCACCTTCCAGTACGCGTCCGCTCCGGCGGAGCGGCGGTCGTAGGCGATCGCCGGCAGCCCGTGGCTCGGCGCTTCCGCGAGGCGCACGGAGCGGGGCACCGACGTCCTGAAGACGAGCGAGCCGAAGTGCCGTCGCACCTCCGCCTCGACGTCCTGCGCGAGCCGCGTCCGCGCGTCCACCATCGTCAGGAGGACGCCGCCGACGCCGAGGCCGGGGTTCAGCCGGCGCCGGATCAGCTCGATCGACTGCATGAGCTGCGCGAGCCCCTCGAGCGCGTAGTACTCGGCCTGCACCGGCACGAGCACGCGGTCGGCCGCGGCCAGCGCGTTCACGGTCAGAGGGCCGAGCGCCGGCGGGCAGTCGACGAAGACGAAGTCGTACTGCGACGTCCCGGACGCGAGCGCCTGCGCGAGGTACCGCTCCCCGTCCTCCCGCGCCGCCAGCTCGACCACCGCGCCCGCAAGGTCGGGCTTCGACGGGACGAGGTCGAGGTTCGCGAAGGCCGTGTGCTTGGCGAGCTCCGAGAGCGGAGCGCCGTCGAGGAGGTCGTAGCTCGACGTCCCGTTCGCCCGCATCCCGAGCCCGGAGGTTGCGTTCGCCTGCGGGTCGAGATCGACGACGAGAGCCCGCTCGCCGGCCGCCGCGAGGCAGGCGGCGAGGTTGATCGCGGTGGTCGTCTTGCCGACTCCGCCCTTCTGGTTCGCGAGTGCGTAGATCCTGGCCATCGGGGCTTCATTGTTGCTTTAGCGCCGGACAGGGGGAGATCCTGCCGAAGGACGTCGCACTAGCCGAGCGGTCGCTTCTTGGGCATGCCGGCGCGGCGGGGGAAGCCCGGGGGCGTGGGGGCGAGCTTGCGGATGACGACGAGCCCGTTCCGCTCCTCCGGCACGTCGCCGCCGAGGAGCGAGGAGACCCGTCCGACGACGGAGAGATCCGCGCTCGGCCCGACCCAGAGCACGGCAGCGCCGCCCGGCCGCAGAAGCGTGAGGCAGAGCTCCGCCGCCACCGGCGGCTGGGCGAGCGCCTTCGCGAGCGCGACGCCGTACGTGTCGGGCTCCTGTTCCTCGGCGCGGCCCCAGACGACGCGCGCGTTCGGCGGCGCCCAGCGCTCGAGGAAGTCGCACTTCCGGCGCCCCGCCTCGAGCAGCGTCACCTCGCGGTCAGGCAGTGCGAGTGCAAGCGGGATCCCCGGCGAGCCGCCGCCGGAGCCGACGTCGACGATGGGGCCTCCGAGGCCGCGCACGAGCTCGACGGCGCGCAGCGCGTCGTCGGCGAGCATCGCGCGCGCCTCCGCCGCATCGCGCAGCGCCGTCAACCCCGGCGTCGCGAGGACGGCATCGAGCCAGGCGCCGAGCGCGTCGGTCACGGACGGACGAGCTCGTGCCAGAGCAGCCCGCCGACGGCGGCGAAGCCGAGGCGCGGCCATCCGCCCCTGACGCCGTCGTAGACCGCGGCCCACTCGAGCGGAGACGCCGCGACCGCGGCTCCCCACGTCTCCGGCGTCCAGTGCGTCATCTCGTGCACCTGCTCGTGCCGCTCGCCCGCGCGCGGCCCCGCGAGCACCTCGAAGACCGAGCGGTGCAGCTCCGTGCGGCGTGCGACGTCGCGCGACTCGACGAGCCAGCTCGCGCTGATGCGCATCCCGTCTCTCTCGATCTCCCATCTCGACTCGACACCTTCGTCGGCGGAGAGCGCGAGCTGCACGAGGTAGCGCGCGCCCGGCACGAGCGCCCGCGCCATCGCGCGCAGATGCGCATCGAGCTCGGCCGGCGAAAGATGACCGAGCGTGTTGATCGGGCAAACGGCGCCGTCGAAGGTGCCGAGGTCGAAGTCGGTCATGTCGGCAAGCACTGCGTGGCCGCGACGGCGCGCGAGTGCGACCATCGCAGGCGAGCTGTCGATGCCGGTGACGTCGAGCCCGCGCTCGGCGAGCGGGCCGAACATCCGCCCGGCTCCGCAGCCGGGCTCGAGCACGCGCTTGCACTGTCCGCCGAGGCGTTCGACGAGCCAGTCGGCCTCGCCGGAGATGTCCCAGTCGAAGACTGCGTCGTAGACGTCGGCGAGATCTGTGTAGAGATCGCTCACTCGGAGGGAACGACGACGACGTAGCGGTTCGGCTCCAGTCCCTCGGAGCGCGTCTCGACGCCGTCGTGCTCCTTCAGCACGAGGTGCACGACCTTGCGCTCCACCGCCGTCATCGGCTCGAGCTCGACCGGCGCACCGGTGGCGCGCACCTGCTCCGCCGCCCGCAGCGCCATCGATTCGAGCGTCGCGCGTCGCCGCTCGCGGTAGCCCGCTGCGTCGACGACGACCTCCTTGCGCGGCTCCTCGCCGCGCCGGTGGGCGATCGCGTTCAGCAGATACTGGACCGCGTCGATCGTCTGGCCGTGGCGGCCGATGAGAAGGCCCGCGTCCGCCGCGACGAAGGTCGCCGTCACCGTCCCGTCGTCCTCGCGCACGTCGACGCGCGCGTCGACGCCGAGCGCATCGGTGAAGCGCATGAGCAGAAGACGAACGTCGGCCGCGAGATCGGAGTGGTCCGTCGCCACGACCGCAAGCGCAGCCTCGGGGACGCTGGCGACGACGCGAGCGGGCGCATAGCCGACGCCGAGAAGTCCGCGCTCGCCCTCGGAGACGACCTCGAACTGCACTGCGGTCTTGTCTAGGCCCGGATGGCGCAGCTCGAGCTCGCGCAGCGCCGCCCACTTCGCCTCGCCGACCGTCTCCCCCGTGGCTTCGACGGTCACGTTGCTCATCGCCGTCGCGCCGTGCCCTTCTTCCGCCGCACGCGGCGCGGCGGCCCGCCGGCGGCCCGCGGAGCGGCGGCCTTCGGCTGCTCCGGAGCGTCGGGCGACGTGCCGTTGCCACCGCCGGCGTCGTCCTTCGGCGGCGTGCGCGAGCTGCGCTTGAACAGGTCGGGCGGCGGCGTCTTCGGCATCAGCCGCCGCGTGATCAACCCCTGGCCCACCGTCCACAGGTTCGTCGTCACCCAGTAGAGGACGAGCCCGGCCGGGAAGCGCGCGATGACGAACACGAACACGACAGGCATCAGCAGGAACAGCGTGCGCTGCATCTTGTCCGCGGTCGCCGCCATGAAGAACGTCGACGCCATCTGGCTCGCGACGTAGATGACGAGGAGGACGTAGCCGCCCCAGTGGGTCGTCGTGTGCGCGGCGATCGACGGGATGAAGTGGAGGAACGAGAGATTGCCGCTCGGCGGGTGCTTCGCGAAGTGCTTCAGCGAGTAGTAGAGCGCGATGAAGACCGGCAGCTGGAACAGCATCGGCAGGCACGAGGCCGCCGGGTTGATGTTGTTCTCGCGGTAGAACTTCATCAACTCTTCGTTCTGCTTCTGCTTGTCGCCCTTGTACTTCTTCTGGATCTCCTTCATCTGCGGCGCGAAGCGCTGAAGGTTCTGCATCGAGTGGATCTGCTTCACCGTCAGCGGGACGAGCAGGCACCGCACGACAACAGTGGTCGCGACGATCGCCCACGCCCACGGCAGATGCAGCGTCCCGTGGAACCAGTTGAGGACGTGCCGCATCGCGTTCTCGAGCGGCGTGATCGGCGAGAAGAGGAGCCAGAAGTGGATCATCGGACCGGGTCGACGCCTCCGCGGCTCCAAGGATTGCACCGGAGCAGGCGCCAGCCCGCAAGGGCGCTCCCGCGCAGGAGCCCCTTCTGCCGCACCGCGTCGATCGCGTACTGCGAGCAGGACGGGTGGTACTTGCACGTCGTCGGGAAGAGCGCACCCCAGCTGATCCGGTAGAGCCAGACCGCTGCGACCCCGACGCGATACATCAGGCGGCCGCCTTCGTCATGTCGAGCACCTCGTCGATGCGCTCGCCGAGCCAGTCCGAGCCGTTGGCCGCGACCGCCTCGGCGACGCCGGGCCGGACGATGAGCACGTAGTCGCGGCCGGTCGGCACGCAATCGAGGCGCGCGCGCCAGAGCTCGCGCAGGTGGCGCTTCAGCTTGTTGCGCGCGACCGCGTTGCCGACCGCGCGCGGAACCGACATGCCGAATCGCGGCTCCGCCGGCTCCTCCTGCCCGAACCAGTAGAGGACGAGGAAGCGCGACGACACCGACCGGCCCTGGCGGTAGACAGCGTCGAAGTCCCGCGAGCGGGACAGACGGTTCGCGCGTTTCACGGCGTAAGCGTACGCGGGGTCGCGCTACGCCGAGAGCTTCGCGCGGCCCTTGAGCCGGCGCCGCTTCAGGATCATCTGTCCGGCGCGCGTCGACATCCGCGCGCGAAAGCCGTGCCTGCGCTTGCGGCGTCGAACGTTGGGCTGGTAGGTCCGCTTCATCGTGAAAAAGGCGCCGCGCGACGGCGCGAGCGCGCAGTATAGCCGTCCGGTGTCCACCGACTTGTCCACAGGCGTACGCCGCGCAACCGTACGGTCGAGCAGAGTTTCCCCCACGGCTTTCCACAGGTGTGGAGGGATTTCAAGGGGTGTGAAAGTGCCTGCTCAAGTGCCGTTTTTTGAACGCAATTGGCGCCCTGCTAGGCTCGCCGCTGGTTCATCGAGGGAGGGGCTGGCGTCGGAGTGGCGGACCAAATCGAGCTGACTGCGGAGAGCCTGTGGAATGACGTTTCCGGTCGGCTCAGGAGCGCCCTCAACGACACGACGTACGGCACCTGGTTCGCACACACGACCGGCGTCGCGCTGGACGAGACCCGGTTCGTCGTCGGCGTCCCCAACGATTTCACCCGCGACTGGATCGAGGGCCACTTCCTCGAGCTGATCGGCGCGGCCATCCGCGAGGTCACCGGGGGCGATCGCACCGTCGAGCTCAAGGTGGCGGAGGGAGGCGGTGCACAGGCGCCGGCCGATCCGGCTCAGCCGCAGGCGCCACGTGTCGCCGCCGTGGAGCGGCTCGTCCCACACCGCCCCGAGAGCGGCGGCTTCAACGCGAAGTACACCTTCGACTCGTTCGTCATCGGGTCGTCGAACCGTTTCGCGCACGCGGCCGCGCTCGCGGTCGCCGAAGCCCCCGCGCAGGCGTACAACCCGCTCTTCATCTACGGCAGCACCGGCCTCGGGAAGACCCACCTGCTCCAGGCGGTCGCCCAGTACGTCAGCGAGCACTCGCGGGAGATGAGCGTCCGCTACGTCACGAGCGAGACGTTCATGAACGACTTCATCAACTCGCTCCGCGACAAACGCATCGAAGGCTTCAAGCAGCGCTACCGCACCTACGACGTCCTGCTCATCGACGACGTGCAGTTCTTCGAGCACAAGGAGCGGATCCAGGAGGAGTTCTTCCATACCTTCAACTCGCTCTACGAGGCCGGCTCGCAGATCGTCATGTCGAGCGACCGGCCGCCGCGCGATATCGCGACGCTCGAGGAGCGCCTGCGCAGCCGCTTCGAGTGGGGCCTCATCACCGACATCCAGCCGCCCGATCTCGAGACGCGCATCGCCATCCTGCGGAAGAAGGTGAAGACCGACGGGATCCACGTGCCCGAGCCGGAGGTGCTGACCTTCATCGCCGGCCGCGTGTCGACGAACATCCGCGAGCTGGAAGGTGCGCTCACCCGCGTCGTCGCGTTCTCCTCGCTCACCGGCCGCGCCATGTCGGTCGAGCTCTCGCAGGACGTCCTCAAGGACGTGTTCCCCCAGGGCGAAGCGGCGGAGGTCTCGATCAAGCGGATCCAGGATCTCGTCGCCGAGCGCTTCAGCCTCTCGCTCGAGGAGCTGTGCGGCGAGAAGCGCTCCCAGAACATCGTCTATCCCCGCCAGGTCGCCATGTACTTGTCGCGCGAGCTCACCGACTCGTCGCTCCCGAAGATCGGCAAGGAATTCGGCGGTCGCGACCACACGACGGTCATCCACGCCACCTCGAAGATCGCCCGTCTGATCCGTGAGGACAGGTCTGTGTACAACCTCGTCCAGGAACTGACAGCTCGGGTCAGACAGGTCCGATAGCGAAACAACCTGTGGGACCGCAAGAATTCTCCCCAGCCGCTACCACCACCCGATTCGCGGCAGCCATGCGGAATCCGAGCACTCTCCCCGTCATCCACATGCCCTACTACTTCTACAAGGTTTTCTAGATGATTGAGACTGACATCGTGGTGAGCGCAGGACTGAGGATTACGTGCGCGAAGGACGAGCTCGCCCAAGCTCTGGGCGTCGTTTCGCGCGCACTGTCGACGAGGACGTCTGTGCAGATTCTCTCGGGTGTCCTGTTGGAAGCGCGTGCCGGCGAGCTGCGCCTGGCGGCGACCGACATGGAGTTGTCGCTGCGCGCGACCGTCGCCGCGCAGATCGAAGGCGATGGGGCAATCGTTCTTCCCGGCAAGACGTTCGTCGACATCGCCCGGCTGCTTCCGGGCGGTGAGGTGACGATCGAGCATCGCCCAGCCGAGTCGGTGGTGCACGTCACCGCCGGCAGCGCGAGCTACACGCTGAACACCTACAGCCCCGAGGACTTCCCGCGCCTACCCGAGCTCGACGCGGTCTCGACGTTCAGCGTGAAACGCGAATCGCTCCTCGAGACGATCAGCCGCGTGGCCCGTGCCGCGTCGCGAGACGAGTCGCGCCCGGTACTCACCGGCATCCTCGTCCAGTTCACCGGCGGCAAGCTCATCATGGCGGCGACCGACTCCTACCGCCTCGCGGTGAAGGAGACGACATTCAGCAGCTCGGTGCCCGACCTCGAGGCGATCGTCCCGGGGCGCGCGCTGCAGGAGCTCGCGCGCATCGCGAACTCCGGCGACGAGGTCGAGATCGGCGTGCAGGAGAACCAAGTGCTCTTCTCCACGGATGGCATCTGGCTGACGACGCGCCGCATCGACGGCCAGTTCCCGAACTACCGGCAGCTGCTGCCGGAAGCGTTCGAGCACGAGCTGACGCTGCCGCGCGTGGAGCTGCTCGAGGTCATCCGGCGCGCCTCGGTGATGATCCAGCGGGCGACGCCGCTGCAGCTGCGCTTCGCGGACGGCGAGCTGACCGTCGTCGCGCGAACGCATGAAGTAGGCGAGTCGCGCGAGTCGATGCCCGTTGGGTACACCGGCGAGCCGCTCGAGATCGGGTTCAACGCCGACTTCCTGCGCGACGGCCTCGAGCTGCTCGACAGCGACGACGTGCGCGTGAAGCTCATCAGCCCGCTGCGGCCGGCGGTGATCCAGGGCGACGGCGACGACTTCACGTATCTCGTCATGCCCATCCGGCTGCCCGGCTAGCTGATAGTCGACTCCGTCTCGCTGCGCAGCTTCCGTTCGTACGAGCGGCTCGAGCTCGCGCTCGGGCCGGGCCTCATCCTCGCGACCGGCCCGAACGGCGCCGGCAAGACGAACCTCCTCGAGGCGCTGCACGTCGGCACGCAGGGCTTCTCCCCGCGCACGCGCAACGACCGGCAGCTGATCCATTTCGGCGACACCGCCGCGCGGGTCGCGGTGGAGGGGCGCCGCGCCGATGCGCCGGTCGGCGTCGAGGTGAAGCTCGAGGCGGGCGCTGCGAAGCACGCGTCGCTGAACGGTGCGCCGCTCCGCAGCGTCGAGCAGCTGCGCGGCGAGCTGACGACGCTCGTGTTCACGCCGGACCGTCTCGGTGTCGTCAAGGGCGCGCCTGCTGCGCGCCGCTCGTACTTCGACCGCGCGCTCGCACGGCTCTCACCGGTGCGAGCGCAACTGCCCGCGGACTACGGCGCAGCCGTTGCGCAACGGAACGCGTCGCTACGCCGCATTGCGGTCGGCGTCTCGACGCGCGACGCGATCGCGCCGTGGACGCAGCAGGTCGCCGAGCTCGGGACGCAGCTCGTCGCGGCGCGGCGCGAGGTGCTCGAACTGCTCGCGCCCGCGTTTGCAGAACATGCCGCCGCGTTCGGTCTCGACGAGGCGGAGCTGCGGTACGACGGCGAGCCGCCGACGGTGGAACAACTGGAGCAGCGGCTCGCCCGTGACCTCGATCGCGGCCTCACCGGCGCCGGACCGCATCTCGACGACGTGCTCGTCACCGCCGCCGGTTGCGATCTCCGGAGCTTCGGCTCGCAGGGCGAACAGCGGCTGGCCGTGCTCGCGCTGCTCCTCGCCGAGGCCGATCTCGTGACCGATCGCCGCGGCGCACCGCCGCTGCTCCTCCTCGACGACGTCCTCTCCGAGCTCGATCCCGCCCGCCGGCGCACGCTCGCGGAGCGCGTCGCCGGCCGCGGCCAGACGCTCGTCACCGCGACCGACCCGGCGATGCTGCCGGCCGATCCCGGCCAGCTGGTGGAGGTGCGCGCTGGATCCGCTCGGTGAGGAGGTGCGCCGCGAGCTCGGCCGCTTCGGCCCGCAGGGCGCGATGGGCGAGACGGTGGCGGCGTGGCCGAACGCCGTCGGCGCGGAGATCGCGCGCAGCGCGTGGCCGGCGCGCTTCCAGCGCGACGGCACGCTCGTCGTGCACACGCGCGACTCGATCTGGGCGTTCGAATTGACGCAACGTGCAGGGGAGATTCAAGAGCGCCTGGACGGAGTGAGCGGGCTCAAGTTCGTGCCGGGACCTTTGCCGGAGGCGTCGGCCGAGGAGGTTTCCACACCGGCGACCGCCCCAGCGGTCGCCTCCCCGGAACAGCGTCGGCGAGCGGAAGAAATCGCCGCGGAGATCGCCGACGAAGACCTGCGCAAAATCGTTACAAAAACGATCGAAAACGCGCTCGCAAACACGCCGAACGACCGCTCGTTCTGATACACTTCGGGCAGCCCGCAAATGTGGGATTTGCAGGGCTTTTTTCATGACTGAAGAGACCTATACCGCAAAGGACATCACTGTCCTCGAGGGCCTCGAGCCGGTCCGGCTTCGCCCGGGCATGTACATCGGCTCGACGGGCCTCCGGGGCCTCCATCATCTCGTCTACGAGATCGTCGACAACTCCGTCGACGAAGCCCTCGCGGGCTCCAACGACCGCATCGAGGTCACGCTCCATCCCGACCATTCGGTGACCGTCGTCGACTGGGGTCGCGGCATGCCGGTCGATGCGATGGTGGGGACGAACGAGTCCGCTCTTACGACGATTCTCACGAAGCTCCACGCCGGAGGCAAGTTCGGCGGAAGCGGCTACAAGGTCTCCGGCGGCCTGCACGGCGTCGGCGCCTCGGTCGTCAATGCGCTGTCCGAATGGCTCGTCGCCGAGGTGCGCCGCGACGGCAAGGTCTATCGGCAGGAGTTCGCGCGCGGCGTCCCGCAAGGCGAGATGCACGTCGTCGGCGAGGCGACGGACACCGGCACGACGATCACGTTCATGCCCGACGCAGAGATCTTCGAAGAGCTCGACGTCGATGCCGGCACGATCACGCAGCGCCTGCGCGAGACCGCGTTCCTCACGAAGGGCCTGCACATCAAGCTCGTCGACGAGCGCGCCGACGGTAAGACGGTCGAGTTCCACTACGAGGGCGGCATCAAGGACTTCGTCGCCTATGTCAACGAGTCGAAGGAGCCGATCCACCGGCACATCGCGTACTTCGAGAACGAGAGCGACGTCGGCATCGCCGAGGTGGCGATGCAGTGGAACAGCTCGTACCAGGACTCGATCTTCTCCTTCGCCAACAACATCCACACGATCGAGGGCGGGACGCACATGCAGGGCTTCCGCTCCGCCCTGACGCGCACGCTGAACAAGTACGCGCGCGACAAGGGCTTCCTGAAGGAGAAGGAGGAGAACCTCGAAGGCGAGGACGTGCGCGAGGGTCTCGCGGCCGTCATCTCGGTCAAGCTTCAGAACCCGCAGTTCGAAGGCCAGACGAAGGGCAAGCTCGGCAATCCGCAGATCGCCGGCTTCGTCGAGGCGACAGTGAACGCCGGCCTCTCCGAGTTCCTCGAGGAGAACCCGACCGACGCGAAGCAGGTCGTGACGAAGGCGATCGCCGCCGCACGCGCGCGCCAGGCGGCGCGGAAGGCTCGCGAGCTGACGCGGCGCAAGTCCGCACTCGACAGCATGTCGCTGCCGGGCAAGCTCGCCGACTGCACCATTCGCGACCCGGAGGCGGCCGAGCTCTTCATCGTCGAGGGTGATTCCGCCGGCGGGCCTGCGAAGCAGGGCCGCGACCGGACGTACCAGGCGGTGCTGCCGCTGCGCGGCAAGATCATCAACAGCGAGAAGAACCGCATCAACAAGGTGCTGTCGAACAACGAGATCCAGGCGATGATCACCGCGATCGGCACCGGCATCGGCGACGAGTTCGACCTCTCGGCGCTGCGCTATCACCGCGTCATCGTCATGACCGACGCCGATGTCGACGGGGCGCACATTCGCACGCTCGTGCTGACGTTCCTCTACCGGCATATGCGCGAGCTGTTCGAGAACGGCCACGTGTACATCGCGGTGCCGCCGCTGTACAAGGTCAAGCTCGGCAACCAGGAGTTCTACTTCGAGAAGGAAGCGCAGCTCGAGGAGCTGCTCGTGCGCGAGCGCTTCGGCGACATCGACGTGCACGACCGCGACGGCAAGCAGGTGAAGCTCACCGAGGCGCGGTGGAAGCGGTTTACGAGCGCGCTCGCCGAGTTCGAGGGGTGGTCTGCCCGTCTGCGCGCCGATTACGGAGCTCGCGCAGCCGAGCTGGCGGTGTCGCACCGGCTCGTCGAGCTCGACGCGATAACGCCCGCCACGATGGAGACGGCGATCGCGAAGCTGCCGGCGAACGGCTACACGCTGTCGGTGCTCGAGCAGGACGCCGACGGCCTTCGCGTCAAGGTGGTCGAGGAGGAGACCTCGGCCGCGCAGACGATCGCGCTTTCCGCTGCGCTCCTCTCGTCCCCGATCTACGCGAACCTGCGCAAGGCGTACGCGAAGCTCGTCGAGGTCGTCGGACCGCCGCCGTTCACGCTCGCGCTCGGAAAGCGCAGCGCGGCTGCCGAGACGTTCAGCGACCTGCGCCAGAACGCTCTCGACCTGTCGAAGGAGGTCGGAATCCAGCTCTCCCGCTTCAAGGGCCTCGGCGAGATGAATCACGAGCAGTTGTGGGAGACGACGATGGACCCGACGAAGCGGCTCCTGATCAGGGTCGACGTCGAGGATGCCCATGCCGCCGACCAGCTCATGTCCATGCTCATGGGCGACCAGGTCGAGCCGCGGCGCATCTTCATCGAGGAGAACGCCAAAGACGTGAAGTTCCTCGATGTCTGAGGTCGAGACGGGCGCGCTCGGCTCGGGGCGGATCGAGCCGCGCGAGCTCGAGCAGGAGATGCGCTCGAGCTATCTCGACTACGCGATGTCGGTCATCGTCGGGCGCGCGCTGCCCGACGTGCGCGACGGCCTCAAGCCCGTGCATCGTCGCGTGCTCTACGGCATGCACGAGGCCGGCCTCCAGCCGAACCGGCCGTACAAGAAGTCGGCAGCGACGGTCGGCGATGTCATGGGCAAGTATCACCCGCACGGCGACGCGGCGATCTACGACACGCTCGTGCGGATGGCGCAGCCGTTCTCGCTGCGCTACCCGCTCGTCGACGGTCAGGGCAACTTCGGCTCGGTCGACGACGATCCGCCGGCCGCCATGAGGTACACCGAGGCGCGCCTGTCGCGCATGGCGACCGAGATGCTGCGCGACATCGATGCCGACACGGTCGACTTCGGGCCGAACTACGACGAGTCGCGCCGGGAGCCGAGCGTGCTTCCGTCACGCTTCCCCAACCTGCTCGTCAACGGTTCCGCCGGCATCGCCGTCGGCATGGCGACGAACATGCCGCCGCACCACCTCGGCGAGATCATCGACGCGGTCGTCGCGATGATCGACGACGCCGACATCGACGTCGAGGGCCTGATGAAGCACGTGAAGGGGCCCGACTTCCCCACGGGTGCGTTCATCGTCGGACGGGCCGGTATCCGCGATGCCTACCGCACCGGACGCGGTCGTGTCGTCATGCGCGCGCGCGCCCACATCGAGGAGCTGCGCGGGGGCAAGTCGGCCATCGTCGTCACCGAGCTTCCCTACGGCGTGAAGAAAGGCGGCGACTCCGGCGTCATCCGCAAGATCGCCGACCTCGTGCAGGAGAAGGTGCTCACCGAGATCTCGGATCTCGCCGACCATTCCGATCGCACTGGCATGCGAATCCAGGTCGAGCTGAAGCGCGACGCGGTGCCGCAGGTCGCGCTCAACAAGCTGTTCAAGCACACCGCGTTGCAGGCGACGTTCGGCTACAACGCCGTCGCGCTCGTCGACAACGTCCCCAGGACGCTGTCGCTGCTCGAGCTCGTCCGCCACTACCTCGAGTTCCAGCGCGAGATCATCACCCGGCGGTCGAAGAACGAGCTGCGCACGCTCGAAGCGCGCGTGCACGTTCTCGAGGGCT
Source organism: Gaiellaceae bacterium (assembly GCA_050697375.1). Taxonomy (GTDB): domain Bacteria; phylum Actinomycetota; class Thermoleophilia; order Gaiellales; family Gaiellaceae; genus Palsa-739. Next base: position 15,601 of record JBOGZQ010000007.1, read on the forward strand.
ACCTCAAGGCGCTCGACGTCCTCGACCAGGTGATCGCGCTCATCCGCGCGGCCGAGGACGTTGACGCGGCGCGCTCGGGCCTGATGGAGACCTTCGGCTTCAGCGAGATCCAGGCGCAGGCCATCCTCGACCTTCGCCTGCGCGCGCTCACCGCGCTCGAGCGGAACACCGTCGAGAAGGAGTACAAGGACAAGCTGGAGCGCATCGCCGAGCTCCGCGAGATCCTCGGCGACCCGACGCGGATCGACGGGCTCATCCGCGAGGAGCTGCTCGAGATCAAGCAGATCTACGGCCGCAACGACGACCGGCGCACGGAGATCGTCGCGGCGGAGGAGGAGCTCGAGCTCGAGGACCTGATCGCGGAGGAGGACATGGTCATCGCGATCACGCGCTCGGGCTACATCAAGCGTCTACCCGTGACGGCATATCGCGAGCAGAAGCGTGGCGGCATCGGCGTGATGGGGATGGACCTGAAGGACGAGGACTACATCGAGCATCTGTTCGTCGCCTCGACGCACGACTACATCCTCTTCTTCACGAACGTCGGCAAGGTCTACCGGCTGAAAGTGCACCAGCTACCGCTCGGGTCGCGCCAGTCGAAGGGTCGCGCGATCGTCAACCTCCTTCCGTTCCGTCAGAGCGAGCAGGTGCGCGCGGTCGTGCAGACGCGCGACTTCGGCGAAGCCAGGTACCTCGTCTTCGGGACGAAGAACGGCGTCGTCAAGAAGACGGAGCTCGCCTCGTACAACACGCCGCTGCGGGCCGACGGGATCATCGCGATCAAGATGCGCGAGGGAGACGAGCTCGTCGGTGTGCGCCACTCGTCCGGCGACGACGACATTCTCATGATCTCGAAGCTCGGGCAGGCGATCCGCTTCCACGAGAACGAAGTGCGCGCGATGGGCCGCGACACTTCCGGCGTCGCCGGCATGAGGATGCGCAAGGACGACGAGGTCATCTCGGTGAACATCGCGCAGGACGACTCCGACCTGCTCGTCGTCACCGAGAACGGCTACGGCAAACGGACGCGTGTCGCCGGCTATCCGCGCAAGGGGCGCGGCGGCATGGGCGTGAAGACGATCCAGCTGACCGAGGCGAAGGGCACGCTCGCCGGCGCCCGCGTCGTCCGCGACGGCTACCAGGTCATGCTCATCTCGACCGGCGGCACCGTCATCAAGATGCCGGTGGACGAGGTCAAGCGGCTCGGCCGCGCCACCCAGGGCGTCATCGTCATGCGTCTCCGCGGCGACGAGCGGGTCTCCTCGCTCGCGCCGGTCGTCGAGTCGGACGACGCCACGGACGTCGTCACCGACGTGGCTGAACCGGTCGAACCGGCCGAGGAGTAAGCGGTTCGCTCCCCCGAAAGGGGGAGGTTTCGGAAGCTTCCCCTTCCAAAACGCAACGATCCCTTCTATAACTCTCAACCGCGGGGTCGCAACACGGCGCGAGGCGGGATCTCATGGCGATCAACAGGCAAGTCGACTTTCTCGAACCCATCAACCTGACCGACCACCTGGGCAAGGTGGAGCTCTATCTCGGCCAGGTCTGCCAGATCGCCGGCATCTCGAAGATGCAGCTCGACTATTGGACGAACAAGGCCCAGATCCCGACGAAGGGCAAGAAGCAGCGCATCTACGACATCGACGCCCTCGAGACCGTGATGCTGATCAAGCAGGCGAAGGACAAGGGCCTGAACCTCGGCGCCGCGATCGACGCCGCCCGCCGCTTTCGCGACCAAAACGCGTGAAGAGCTTCGCTCTTCTCGCGATGAAGGTTCCCGCTTCGCGGGAGCGGACGACGGCGAAGCCGCCGTCCTCTTCGGTCTTTCGGCGGCCTTGACGCGCATTTTTGTCAGACGAGCCTGGTGAGTCCCGCTCCGCAGGGCGGGAATCCGCACGCGTCGACGTAGAACGCCGCGAGCGGCGGGTCCCAGTCAACGTGGATCCACTCGCACCCGGCGGCTCGAGCCTGCCCAACCGCGAGCGCGACGACACGTGACGCGATCCCACGGCGCTGCATGGTGCCTCGCGTCTTTGTATCCAGCAGGAACGCGTGGCAATCGCCGTCGCAGGCGACGTTCACAAACCCGACGAGCAAGCCGTCGGCGTCGCGCGCAGTCACCCAGCCGAGGCTGTGCGGTCGGATGCGATCCCACCATCCGGGCAGTCTTTGCCGCCGTGCTATAGCTCGAGTTCGACCACCTCCTCGTCGAGGAGCGGCCCACGCCGGTCGAATGCGATGGCGTCAGTCGTTGCCGGGGTAGGGCTCGCCGGCGGCGCCTGCGACCTGCGCGTTCGTCGACGTCTCGCGATCTTCCGACGCGCCCGCCGGCTCCGCGCCTTCGGCGACGTTCTCCGCGCCGCGGAACCAGCTCTTGATCTTCTCGAGGAGACCGCTCATTTCGTCGAATCGCCGCGCTCGAGGAAGGGCTTGATGAGGTCGATCGGCGCGGGGAAGATGATCGTCGACGAGTTGGCACCGCCGCCGATCTCGAGCAGCGTCTGCAGGTAGCGCAGCTGAAGCGCGATCGGGTGCTCCTCGATGACGATCGCCGCGTCCTTCAGCCGCTCCGCCGCCTGGAACTCGCCTTCGGCGTTGATGATCTTCGCGCGCCGCTCGCGCTCTGCCTCGGCCTGCCGCGCCATCGCGCGCTGCATGCCCTGCGGGATCTCGACGTCCTTCACCTCGACGATCGAGACCTTGATGCCCCACGGCCCCGTCGACTTGTCGATGATCTCCTGCAGGATCGCGTTGATCTTCTCGCGCTCCGACAGCAGCTCGTCGAGCACGTGCTGGCCCAGGACGGCGCGCAACGTCGTCTGCGCGATCTGCGACGTCGCGACCATGAAGTTCTCCACCTGCACGATCGCCGCGTTCGGATCGACGATGCGGAAGTACGCGACCGCGTTGACGCGCACCGGCACGTTGTCCTTCGTGATCACTTCCTGCGGCGGGATGTTGAGCGTGATCGTCCGCAGGTCGACCTTCACGATCTGATCGACGATCGGGATCTTGAAGACGACGCCCGGCCCGCGCGGCGGATCGAGCAGTCGTCCAAGGCGGAACATGATCCCGCGCTCGTACTCCCGGAAGATGCGGACGAAGCCCAGCATGTGTGGATCCTATCTTTTGACGGTCAGCTCGAGCCCGCGCACGGATTCGACCTGGACCTCTTCGCCGGGGACGAGCTCGGAGTCGTCCCCCGCATGCGCCTGCCAGAGCTCGCCGTTGACGAAGACGAGGCCGGGTGCGCGCACCTCTCCCTTGCGCCCGACGATGGACTGCGGGCCGACCTTCACCGGCTGCCGCCGCGCGGCGAAGCCCTTGGTCATCGCGAATGCCCAGAACGCGCCGATGGCGCTCCCGATGCCGACGATGAGCCAGGTGTTCACGTGATACGGCGCCGGCTGGTTCTGGTAGAGCAGCGCAAGGCCGAATGCGAGCGCAATGAGGCCTCCGATCGTCAGCGCGCCGTGCGTCATCGCGTGGAGGTCGATGACGAGCAACGCGACGCCGAGGAGCACGAGCGCGACGCCGCCCCAGCTCGGGTTCAGCACCGAGAAGCCGTACAGCGCGATGACGAGGCACACCGCCCCGAGCGCGCCGGGCAGCACGATCCCCGGGTGCAGCACCTCGAAGATCAGCCCGACGATGCCGGCGAGGAAGAAGATCGAGATGAGGTTCGGGTCGATGATCGTGTTGAGGAAGCGCGTGACGAATCCCGGCTTCACCGTGTCGATCTGCGCGCCCGCGAGGTGAAGCGTGTACGGACGTTGCGCGTCCTTCGTCTTGTAGCCGTTCAGGCGGTTCAGCAGCGCAGGCAGCGTCGGGGCGATCATGTCGATGACGTTCATCTTCAGCGCCTTCGACGCCGTGAGGTTGGAAGCGATGCGCACGGCTTTCGCCGGCCATTGCGTGTTGCGGTGATGCGCCTCCGCCAGTGCGGTGAGCGATGCGACGGAGTCGTTGATCTCCTTGCGCCGCAGGTCGGAGCCGATGTTCTGCCCGCTCGAGTCGATCGGCGTCGACGAGCCGATGTTCGTCGTCGGCGCCATCGCGAGCACGTCCGCCGCCTCGGACACCCATACGCCCGCCGATGCTGCGCGCGCACCGTTCGGCGACACGTAGACGATGACCGGGAGCTTGGCGTTGAGCTCGGCGTTGAAGATCGCCTTCATCGACGTCGACAGGCCGCCCGGCGTGTCGAGGACGATGACCGCCGCGTCGTAGTGATCTCTGGCCGCGCGGGAAAGCTGGCCGGTGAGGTAGTCCTGCGTGACCGGATTGATGTCGAGGTCGGGGCCGAACTGGATCGCAAGCACGCGCGGCTTCGTCGCCGCGCCGGCGGAGCCGGCGAGGATGAGGGCGGCGAGCGCGACGAGCACTCCACGCATGGCTATGAGGATACGCCCGACCAGACGTCGTACCGGCGCTCGAGCTCAGAGAGGATCGCGGCGAGCAGGGGCGCCCGCTCCAGCTCGCGTCCAAGCTCGACGGAGAGCGACGTCGCCGGCTTCACCGCGTCGGGCGGCAGCTCGTCCTCCCGCTGGTTCACGTTGACGCCGATGCCGAGGACGACGCGGCCGGTCGTCGCCTCCGGCAGCACGCCGGCCACCTTGCGGCCGCTGATCATGACGTCGTTCGGAGCGGAGACGACGGCGCCCGCGCCGACGGCGGCCGCAACTGCCTCGCCGGCGACGATCGACAGCTCCGGCCAACGGGCCATCTCGAGCGGGGGCCGCAGCATCACGGAGAAGAGGAGCGCCCGGCCGGGCGCGTCTTTCCAGACACGCCCGAGCCGGCCGCGTCCCTCGGTCTGGTGGTCGGCGGCGACCGTTGCGCCCTCCGGGTCGTCGTCGGCTATCTCGCGCTGCGTCGACGGCGTCTCGGCAAGGAAGCGGTACGGCTGTCCCAGTCGGCCGCGTAACAACGGCACGACGAGCTCGGGCGAAAGATCCGACACGCGCAACTAGACTAGTCCCGCTGTGAAAGCCATTCGGCAGCCGCTGCGTCCGCAGGCCCTGCCCGTCTACGAGAAGCTCAGCGACCCGATCCTCGTCACGCGGGCGAAGGACGGCGACCGCCTGGCTCTCGAGGCCCTGCTCGCACGGCACGCTCCGCGCGTCGAGCGCCTGGCCTGGCATTTCCTTCGCGATCCCGAGGACGCCCGCGACGCCGCGCAGGAAGCGCTCGCCAAGGTGTGCGTGCGTCTGCCGCAGTTCCGCGGCGACGCGCAGTTCTCCACGTGGCTCCACCGGCTCGTCGTCAACACGTGCCGCGACGCCGCCGAGCGGCGCAAGTCGCGCGCCCACGAGCCGCTCGGCGACGACCTCAGCGCGGGCCCTGCCGCCGATCCGGAGCGCGAGGCCGGGATGTCCGAGCTGCGGCGTGAGCTGTGCGATTCGCTCGCAGGGATCTCGGCGCGCGAGGCGCAGGTGATCGTGCTCAAGGACGCGATGGGCTACTCCTTCGAGGAGATCGCCGCGGCGGCGGGCATGCCCGTCGGCACCGCCAAGTGCCATGCGCATCGCGGCCGCGCGCGCCTTCGCACGAAGCTGGAAGACGTCGCGTGACCCCACCGGTCGCGCCGTTCGGCCGGGACGTGATCGAGTCGCTCATCCCCCACCGACCGCCGTTCCTGCTCGTCGACGAGATCGTCGAGCTCGAGCCGGGCAAGCGCGTCGTCGGCCGGCGGGAGATTCGCGCGGACGATTGGTGGTTCGCGGGTCACTTTCCCGAGCGGCCGGTGATGCCGGGTGTGCTCACGATCGAGGCGATCGCGCAGGCAGGCGCTGTCGCTGTCCTTGCCGACGAGGCGAACCGCGGCAAGATCCCGTTCTTCGCCGGCATCGACGACTGCCGCTTCAAGCGCATCGTCGAGCCGGGCGACGTGCTGACGCTCGAGTGCGAGTTCGTCCGCGTCCGCGGGCCGATCGCGAAGGGCGAGGGCCGCGCGACGGTCGACGGGGAGCTCGCCGCCGAAGCGCTTCTGACAGTCTTCGTCGGCGAATGATCGGACGCGCTAAAGCGGGGCTCGAGGTCTCGATCACCGGCCTCGGATGCAAGGTGCCCGACCGGGTGGTGACGAACGACGAGCTGTCGAAGCACGTCGACACCTCCGACGAGTGGATCCGCGAGCGCACCGGCATCCGCGAGCGCCGCATCGCCTCCGTCGAAGAGGCGCTCTCCGATCTCGCTCTTCCCGCCGCACGCGACGCCCTTGCGCAGGCCGGCCTCGAGGGCAAGGACATCGACCTGATCATCGTCGCGACGGTGACGCCCGACATGACGTTCCCGTCGACGGCGGCGATCGTCGCCGACGCGCTCGGTGCCACCGACGCGGCCGCGTACGACCTCTCTGCCGGGTGCACCGGTTTCATGTACGCGCTCGCGCAGGGGTACGGGATGCTCGCCGGCGGCCTCGCGCAGCGCGCGCTCGTCATCGGCGGCGACGTTCTCTCGAAGATCCTCGACTGGTCCGACCGCTCCACCGTCGTCCTCTTCGGGGACGGAGCCGGAGCGGTCGTGCTCGAGGCGGTGCCCGAGCAGGGCTTCCTGGGCTTCGAGCTCGGCGCCGACGGCGCCGGCGGGGACTCGCTCTGGCTGCCCGGCAGCGGATCCCGCCATTTCGACGGTCCCGAGCGGTTCGTGAAGATGAACGGCCGGGAAGTGTTCAAATTCGCCACGAGGATCCTCGTCCAATCGGCCGAGGACGTCCTCGCCAAGTGCGAGCTCACGATCGACGACGTGGATCTCTACATCCCCCACCAGGCCAACGTCCGGATCATCGACCACGCAACCCGGAAGCTGGGTGTGCCGTCTGACCGGGTTGTGATCAATGTAGACCGGTATGGCAACACCTCCTCGGGCTCCATCCCGCTCGCCCTTGCCGACGCGATCGCGGACCGGCGCCTCGAGCCGGGGATGGTCGTGCTCATGACCGGCATGGGCGCGGGCCTCACCTGGGGCAGCGCCGTCATGCGCTGGACCATGAACGGGGTTACGTGACCTGCCCGGCCGCATCAGTCGGCGCACGGCGCGCCATCGCACGTCGCGCTGCGGCGTCCTCGGTCGCGTCCGTAGCTACGGCTACGCCCGCTCCCTGCGTCCTTGCATCGCTCGGCGCTGCCGTACCGTGCATCCAACAATGCGGCTGGACAGGTCACACCGCATGAAGGTCGCCTTCTGCTTCCCGGGCCAGGGCTCGGTCGAGCCGGGCATGGGCCGCGACATCGCCGAGGCGGTCGCCGAAGCGCGCGCTGTGTACACGCGCGGCAGCGGCGCGGCCAATCTCGATCTCGAGCGTCTCTGCTTCCACGGCGATGCGTCGGAGCTGCTCGACACGGCAGTGCAGCAGCCCGCACTCGTCGCGACGTCGCTTGCCGTTCTCGCCGCAATCCGTGCGCGCGGCATCGAGCCCGATTACGTCGTCGGCCACTCGGTCGGTGAGTTCGCCGCACTGGCCGCCGCCGGCTCGATGACCGACGAGGAGGCGATCGCGCTCGTGCGCGAGCGCGGCATCGCGATGGCGGAGGCGGCCGCGCGTCACCCCGGATCGATGGCGGCGATCCTCGGCCTCGAGGACGAGGTCGTCGAGACGCTGTGCCGGAAGATCCTCGGCGTGTGGCCGGCGAACTACAACTGCCCCGGGCAGATCGTCGTCTCCGGCGAGAACGATGCCGTCGACGAGTGCTGCGAGCTCGCGCAGGAGGCGGGCGCGCGCCGCGCCGTGAAGCTGAAGGTGTCGGGCGCGTTCCACTCGCCTCTCGTTGCGCGCGCGGCGGATCGGCTCCGCCCGGCGATCGACAAGGTCAAGTTCCAGGAGCCGGTCGCTCCGTTCATGTCGACGGTGACCGCGCGGCTCGAGTCGGCGCAGCGGATGGGACCGCTGCTCGTCGACCAGCTCACCGCTCCCGTCCGCTTCACGCAGGCGGCGAGCGAGCTCATGCGCGAAGGCGTGCGCACCTTCGTCGAGGTCGGCCCGGGCAACGTGCTCTCCGGCCTCGTCAAGCGCATCGACCGCAGCGTGAAGGCGGTGTCGGTGAACAGCCTCGCCACGCTCGACGAGCTGCACGACGTGCTCTTGAGCGGAAGCGCCGAGTGAATCGGCGCTTCCTCTTTTGGTCGGCGCCGCAAGCGTCGCCTTCGGCAGAGTCCTAGTGGTCTTCGCCTCACTCGAAGGGAAGAACGCCCTCGTCACGGGCGCGTCGCGCGGCATCGGCCGTGCGATCGCCGCCTCGCTCGCAGAAGCCGGCGCGTCGGTCGTGATCGGATATCGCTCCGGCAAGGACGAAGCGGAAGCGCTCGCGTCCGAGATCGGCGGCCGCGCGGTGCAGGCGGACGTCTCCAGCCCCGAGGACGCCGCGCGACTCGTCGAAGCGGCGGGCGACGTCGACGTGCTCGTCAACAACGCCGGCCTCACGCGTGACGGCCTGCTCGCGCGCATGTCGGACGACGACTGGCGTGTCGTCATCGAGACGAACCTCTCGTCCGTCTTCTACACGTGTCGTGCCGTGACGCGGCCGATGATGAAGAAGCGTGCAGGCTCCATCGTCAACATCTCGTCCGTCGTCGGCGTCCACGGCAACTGGGGCCAGACGAACTACGCCGCATCGAAGGCGGGGATCATTGGCTTCACGAAGGCGCTCGCACGCGAGCTCGGCAGCCGCAACGTGCGCGCGAACGTCGTCGCGCCAGGCTACATCACGACGCAGTTGACAGACGTCCTGCCGGACGAGGCGACGGCCGCGATGATCCAGGCGACACCGCTCGGCAAGGCCGGAAAGCCGGAGGACGTGGCAGGCGCGGTACGCTTCCTCTGCTCCGACGCGGCATCGTTCATCACGGGTGAAGTGATCCTCGTCGACGGCGGAATGGGAATGTGAGCAGCGAAAACGGGTCACTCAACGGGCGCAGGCGCGTCGTCATCACCGGTCTCGGTGCGCTGACGCCGCTCGGAAACGACGTTCGCTCGTCTTGGGAATCGCTCATCCGCGGTGAATCCGGCGCCGGGCCGATCACCCAGTTCGACATCGAGGGGTTCCCGGTGGAGTTCGCCTGCGAGGTGAAGGACTTCAACCCGTCCGACTGGATCGACCACAAGCAGGCGCGGCGAATGGATCGCTTCGCGCAGTTGATCGTCGCTGCGGCGCGCCAGGCCGAGCAGGACTCGGGTCTCGACATCGCCGCCGAGTCGGATCGCGTCGGCGCCGCCATCGCCACCGGAATCGGCGGGCTGAAGTCGTACCAGGACTGTTACGACACGCTCCGCGACCGCGGCCCCGACCGCGTCAACCCATTCGCCATCCCCGCGATCATCCCCAACATGGGCGCCGGGTGGGTCTCGATGGAGCTCGGAACGAAGGGGCCGCTCGCGTCGCAGTGCACTGCGTGCGCCGCCTCGAACATGGCGATCGGCGACGGCACCGACGCGATCCGGCTCGGCCGGGCGGACGTGATGTTCTGCGGCGGGACCGAAGCGGCGATCAACAAGGTCGGCATCGCAGGCTTCGGCGCGATGCGCGCGCTCTCACGCCGGAACGACGATCCCACGCATGCCTCGCGTCCGTTCGACGCGCGGCGCGACGGCTTCGTCATGGGCGAGGCCGGCGCGGTCCTCGTGCTCGAGGAGCTCGAGCATGCAAAGGCGCGCGGCGCGAAGATCTATGCCGAGATCGCCGGCTACGGCGTGTCCGCCGATGCAAGCCACATCACCGAGCCCGATCCCACCGGGGTCAATCCGGCGCGCGCGCTGAAGATGGCGATGGCCGACGCCGGCGTGACGTCCGGCCAGATCGACTACGTCAACGCACACGCGACGTCGACGCCGATCGGCGACTCGAGCGAGACGCGCGTGATCAAGCTCGCGCTCGGCGAGGAAGACGCGCGTCGCATCGCCATCTCCGGAACGAAGGGCGCGACCGGCCACTGCCTCGGCGGCGCCGGCGCGGTCGAGGCGCTGTTCACGACGCTCGCCGTCCACGAGGGCGTGCTGCCGCCGACGATCAACTACGAGTACGAGGATCCGGAGTGCGATCTCGACTACGTGCCGAACGAGGCGCGGAAGGCCGAGGTCGACATCGCGATCAACAACTCATTCGGTTTTGGCGGCCACAACGCGTGCGTCGTCATCCGTAAGTACCACTAGCGTTTTCTTCTTGGACGAGCTCGTCGTGGTGCGCCGCTCGCGGCGTGCGAAACGCTGGACGATCGACCTGCCGTGGGGTGAGCCCGCGCGCCTCACCGTTCCCCTCGGGATGTCGGACAAGGAGATCGACCGCGTGTTACGCGCACACCGCGATTGGATTGCAACCGAGCGCGCGCAGCAGCGTCCGCGCCTCGGCCTCGACCGCCGCACGGTCTCGGAGGTGGAGGGACGCCGCGCAGCGCGCGAGCTCGTGCACATGCTCGTCGAGGAGGAGGCCGATGCGCTCGGCGTCGAGGTGAACCGCATCCAGATCCGCGACCAGCGCACGCGCTGGGGATCGTGCTCGCCCGACGGCAACCTGTCGTTCAACTGGCGGCTCGTCCTCGCGCCGTTCGACGTGCTCGACTACGTCGTCGTGCACGAGGTCTGCCATCTGCGCGAGGCGAATCACTCGCGCCGGTTCTGGCGCCTCGTCGAGACCAGGCGTCCGAACTGGCGCGACCAGAAGGCGTGGCTCACGAGCCACGGCCCCGAGCTGCTCGCCTTCAGGCCGGCCGCGTAGCGCGGAGGTAGGAGTCCGACCCGTCGAGCCAGTCCTGGCGCGGCGGGTTGAAGACGTCGACGTCGAGCGTGTCCTCGAGCGCCTCCGCCTCGTGCGGGAGGTCGCGCGGGATGCACAGCACGTCGCCGGCGCGGACGTCGATCGTCTCGTCGCCGTCCTCGCCGAGCCGGAAACGCAGGCATCCCTCGAGGACGTACGTCAGCTGCTCGTTGTGGTGCGCATGCTTCGGGACGATGCAGCCCTGCTTCAGGTAGACGTGCGCGATCATCATGTCGCCGCCCGTGATCAGGCGGCGGCCGAGGAGCGGATTGAGCTCCTCGCGCGGCAGGTCGTCCCAGCGGTGGTGCGTTGCTCGATCAGCCATGATGCGCAGTATGGACCGGTGGGCGACCTTCGACTGCTACGGCACGCTGATCGACTGGAACGGCGGCATCGGGCGCGAGCTCGAGCGGCTGTTCGGCGTCGATCGCGCCTCGCAAATGCTGCACCGCTACCACGAGGTGGAGCCGGAGGTCCAGCGGGAAGAGCCGACGCGCAGCTATCGCGAGGTTCTGGCGCTGACGCTCGCGCGGCTGGGCGACGTTCCCGTGGACGAGCAGGATGCGCTCGGCCGCTCTCTTCCGTCGTGGCAGCCGTTCCCGGAGGTGCGCGACTCGCTCGAGGAGGCGCGGAGCCGCGGCTGGAAGCTCGCGATCCTCTCGAATACCGACCGTGAGTTCATCGACGCGTCGATGGAGCGCATCGGCGTCCCCTTCGAGCTCGCGATCGTCGCGTCCGAGATCGGCTCGTACAAGCCGGCGCACCGGCACTGGGAGGAGTTCGCGGCCCAAACCGGCGCCGACCGGGGCGGCCACGTGCACGTCGCGGCGAGCCTCTTCCATGACGTCGCGCCCGCGCGCGAGCTCGGGCTGCACACGATCTGGATCAACCGTCTCGGCGAGGAGCCGCATCCGCGCCCCGACATCGAGCTGAAGACGCTGACGGGCCTCGCGGACTCGCTCGACTCGTTCGCCTCGTGAACGTCCGTCCGTTCACCGAGGACGACGCCGACGCGGTCGCAGCGCTCCTCAACCGCGACACCGAGGCGTTCTACGACCGTCCCGGACGCCTGACGGGGTCGGACATCCTCATGTTCGGGAAGTACTCGAAGGAGCACTGGATCTACGAAGACGAAGGACGCGTGGTCGCGAGCGCGGCGTACGGCGTACACGGCGAGTCGGCGAACATTCGCGGCGTCGTCGCGGACAAAGGGAAAGGCATCGGCACGCAGATCGCCGAGCGAGGCGAGGAATTCGCGCGGGCGAACGGCATGGCGAGGGTCCACGCCGGCTTTGCCGAGCCGGACGACGGGGCGCGCAGGCTGTTCGAGTCCAGGGGCTACCACGAGGTCCGCCGCTTCTGGGAGATGGCGATCGAGCTGCAGGAGGAGCCCGCGGTCCCGGCGCTTCCCGGCGGGCTCGTGCTCGACGAGCTGCGCGAGGACGAGATGCGTGCGTTCTACGACGCATTGAACGACGCGTTCCAGGATCACTGGGAGTGGCACCCGAAGCCGTTCGACGAGTGGATCGAGCTGCGGCGCGGCCAGCACCACGACGAGCACGGCCCTCTGTGGTTCGTCGTCCGCGACGGCGACGAGCTCGCAGCGGTGACGCGCAACGACGCGAAAGTCAACGGCGGCGGTTACGTCGGCGCAATCGGCGTGCGTCCCGGCTGGCGCGGCCGGGGTCTCGCGAAGGTGCTCCTCTACCGCACGTTCGCCGAGTTCTGGAGACGCGGGACGCCGCGGGTCACGCTCGACGTCGACGCGCAGAACGAGACCGGCGCGACGCACCTCTACGAACGGGTGGGGTTGCACGTCGAGTCATGCAGCGTCGCTGTCGAGAAGCCATGAGCATCCTCCGCGCGAAGTGCCCGACGTGCCGGGCGAACACCGCCGTCGCAGTCGGCGACGGCTACGAGTGCCACTCGTGCGGGCGCACGTTCGCGGCCGGACTCGTGCGCGTTCCGCGGGCCTGGGGCGATGGCGGCGAGGAGATGGTCGAGGCGGCGGGGCTGCCGCTCGACTATCCGGAGGCATCGGTCGTCGAGGAGGACTCGCTCGTCGCGCAGACGCTCGCGGTCGCCTCCGACCTGCCGGCGCGGCCGCTCATCCTCGGCGGCTGCTGCTGCTCGCACATCGGCGCCGTCGAGGGCCTCGCCGCGCGCCACGAGCGACTCGGCGTGATCTGGCTCGACGCGCACGGCGACCTCAACACGCCGCAGACTTCCCCGTCGGGCAACCAGTGGGGCATGCCGCTGCGCATGCTGCTCGACGGCGACGCGATCGGCGTCGAGGACGTAGCGCTCGTCGGCGCGCGCAACCTCGATCCGGGTGAGGTCGAGTTCATCGCGGCGAACGGCATCGACGACGACGTCGAGCGCGTGCTCGGGCAGGTCTCCGCCGTCTACGTCGCGCTCGATTGCGACGTCGTCGATCCCGACGAGCTCAACGTGTGGATGCCGGAGCCGGACGGCCCGAAGCTCGGCGACCTCGAGCGGATCTTCGGCCGGATCCGAGAGAGCGGGGTGACGATCGCCGGCGCAGGGCTGACCGGGCTCACGCCGGATCGGGCCAACGTCGAGCCGCTCGAGCGGCTCTGCGCCGCCCTTGGCCTCTAGGGCCGCGCAACTCCTCGGCGCCGGGCCGGTCTAAGCTAGCGACGTGGCCAAGATCGACCTCTCGATCGAGACCGAGGATAAGCCGGCGCCGCCGCCCAAGCACCCGAACACCTGCCCGAGCTGCCACTCCCACTACCGGGACGACGAGCTCCAGCGGGCCCAATGGGTGTGCGCGCAGTGCGGGCATCACTTCCCCATGCGCGCGCGG
>JBOGZQ010000008.1:0-2431 GCA_050697375.1 Gaiellaceae bacterium
CATCGCGCGGTCAGTTGGCGTTGCGCGCGTTCTTGGTGACCCACGGCATTCAATGGGAGCGCTGGTATGCCGATAACAGCCGCGAACCGATTCGGGACGAGATCATCCGTCCGCTCAACGAGCGGTACGGCGCCGTACTGCGTCGTCGGGGGGTCGCCGCGAGCGATGCATCGCCGGCACTCACGCTGGCCGACGATTTTGCAGCTCTCTTCGATGCGGACATCGACGAGACGGAGTTCGAAACGCGCGCTGAGCGGTGGCGCTCGGATCATCTTGGCGCAGGTGAACAAGCTCGTCTGGACGCGCTCAGGAAACTGGACGAGCACACCGACTCAGTCGTCGTTTCCCTCCCGGGACGTGGAGATCGGCACCTGCCGCCGGGCTCATCGAGCGCGATCACCGCGAAGGTCATCTCTGAACTCGGCCCTCGGCTGCTGCAAAAGCCGTACCCGTTGGCGATCTGTCACTCCCGAGATCCAGTGGCTGCTGAAGATGCGCGGGAGCTTGACAAGGTCGGCCTCTCGCTCGATCGCGATTTGGCACTCCCGGACGTCATGCTCATCGATGCAGCCGACGGGACGTTCTGGTTCATCGAGGTAGTGGTCACTGGCGGACCGATTCATGAGGGGCGACGAGCGGATCTTCTGGCCTGGGCCACCGCGCGCGGCGTCTCGCCGGACCGATGCCAGTTCGTGACGGCTTATCGCTCCCGGAGCGATCGAGTGTTCCGGGAGACGGTCGGGGAGTTGGCATGGAACTCCCTGGCCTGGTTCGCAGATGAGCCCGCTCGGGTCTTTCGGTTGGACGAGCTAGATCGCCGCTAGTCCTCGGTCATTGACGGCGGCAGCTCGAGTCGCCAAGATTGGATGGAACTGCAGTTCCATCATCTGAGATGGCGAGCGACCCGACCGGCACCCAGGCGATCGACCGCGCGGCGCAGCTGCTCGTGCGCGTCGTCGAGTCCGCCGAGCCACCGTCGATCGGCGAGCTTTCGGCCGGATCCGGGCTGCCGAAGAGCACGACCTCGCGCCTCGTCTCGGCGCTCGAGCGGCAGGGGCTCGTCCAGCGGCTCGGCGACCGCGGCCGGCTGAGGCCCGGGCCCGTCCTTCTTCGGTACAGAAGTCAGGACGCTTCCCAGACGCTCGTCGAGCTCGCCGCGCCGTCCCTTCGCCGCCTGGCCGACGCGTCCGGCGAGACGATCAACCTCGCCATCCCTGGCCCCGACGGCGTCGAGCACCTCGCGCAGGAGGACACCGCGCACTTCGTCGGCGTCACCGACTGGGTCGGCCGCCGCGTTCCGTTCGAGCTCGCCGCCAACGGCAAGTGCTTCCTCGCCTTCGGCGGCGCGGGCTGCGCGCAATCGAAAGAGATCCGCGCACGCGGCTACACGACATCGATCGACGAGCTCGAGGTCGGGCTCACCGCGATGGCCGCGCCCGTCCTCGGCGCGAACGGCGCCGCGATCGCGGCGTTATCGATTTCCGGACCAACGTCCCGACTGAAGTCCCGCATCGATGAACTTGCTGAGCAATTGAAGGCTGAGGCGAATTCCCTCTCACTCCAACTGCGAGGTGCCACATGACGCACGACGAGATCCTTCAGGGCCTCTACGACAACACCCTCATCGGCAACGCGCCCGAGGTGAAGGACCTGACGAACGCCGGCCTCGCCGACGGCATGGACCCGGAGAAGATGCTCTACGACGCGCTCATCCCGTCGCTCGAGGAAGTCGGCGCACGCTTCGAGCGCGGCGACTTCTTCGTCCCCGAGATGCTCATCGCCGCCCGCGCGATGCAGGGCGCGCTCGACATCCTCCGCCCGCTGCTCGCGGAGACCGGCGCGCAGCAGGTCGGCACCTACGTCATGGGCACCGTCAAGGGCGACGTCCACGACATCGGCAAGAACCTCGTCAACATCATGCTCGAGGGCGCCGGCTTCACCGTGCACGACCTCGGCGTCAACGTCGCGCCGGAGAAGTTCATCGAGGCGATCACCGAGCACAAGCCCGACATCGTCGGCTTCTCCGCCTTCCTCACGACGACGATGCCGATGTTCAAGGCGAACATCAACGCGCTCGAGAAGGCCGGCATCCGCAACGACGTCATTGTCATGGTCGGCGGCGCGCCCGTCACGCAGCAGTACGCCGACGCGGTGGGAGCGGACGGATACGCGGCCGACGCATCCTCCGCCGTCCGCCTCGCGAAGGATCTGATCGCACGCAGACGGAGCGCCGTCCCCGCGTGATCGAGCTCGTCGAAGCGGCGGTGAAGAAGCCGATCTTCGGCTGCCACATGTGCGGCCAATGCGTGCTGCACTCGACCGGCCTCACCTGTCCGATGGAATGCCCGAAGACGCTCCGCAACGGCCCGTGCGGCGGCGTCCGCCCGAACGGCAACTGCGAAGTGAAGCCCGAGATGCGCTGCGTCTGGGT
>JBOGZQ010000009.1:0-7851 GCA_050697375.1 Gaiellaceae bacterium
CTGTGACCTCGGTCACGGTCATCGCCGCGGGCCCGTGCCCGGTCGTCCAGGTCAAGACGACGGCGACCGACGGCTACGACGCCGTCCAGCTCGCGTTCGACGCGGTGCCGGACCGGAAGCTGACACGGCCGGAGCTCGGGCACCTGAAGCGCTTCGGCGTCGGCGCGCACCGGATGCTCGTCGAGTTCCGCGGCGGGATCGACGGCGCGGTCGAAGGCGAGACCGTGACCGTCCAGCTCTTCGAGGCCGGCGATCCGATCAAGGTCTCGGGCATCGGGATCGGGAAGGGCTTCCAGGGCACGATCAAGCGGCACAATTTCCACCGCGGCCCGGTCACGCACGGCTCGCACAACGTCCGCAAGCCGGGCTCGATCGGCGCGTCGGCGACGCCGTCGCGCGTCTTCAAGGGGATCAAGATGGCCGGCCGGATGGGCGGCAAGCGCGTCACCCAGGTGGGGCTCACCGTCCACTCGGTCGATCCCGAGCGGAACCTCCTGCTCGTCAAGGGCGCCGTTCCGGGCCCGAAGAACGGACTGGTCGAGATTCGGGAGGACGTGCGCTGATGGCGGCTCCCAAGGCACCCTTGCTCGGAGGGGCGAAGAAGGAGGTCTCGCTCGACGAGGCCGTCTTTGCCGCCGAGATCACGCCGCACCTCGTGCACGAGGCAGTGCGCGCGGAGATGAACGAGCGTCGTCAAGGCACGCGCGCGGCGAAGAGCCGCGGGCTCGTGTCCGGCGGCCGCTCGAAGCCGTGGCGCCAGAAGGGCACCGGCCGCGCCCGCGCCGGCACGATCCGTGCCGCGCAGTTCACGGGCGGTGGCGTCGTGTTCCCGCCGAGCCCGCGCGACTTCTCGGTGAAGGTGAACAAGAAGGCGGCGCGTGCCGCGTTGCGCGCGGCGCTGAGCGACCACGTGCAGGCGGGCAGCTTCGCGCTCCTCAGCACGACGGCGTTCGACGCGCCTTCGACGAAGGACGCGCTGGAGCTCATGTCCAAGTGGGGCGGTGAAGCGCCGTCTGTCGTCGTCGTGAACGACGACGAAGCGACACTCGGCAAGTCGTTCCGCAACCTCGACCGCGTCATCGTCACCACGCCGCAGGATCTCGAAGTCGCAGAAGTGGTGTGGGCGAAATCCCTCCTCGTTTCCGAGAGCGCCCTAGACGCCCTCCAACGGAGGGCGTCATGAGCCTCCATCCCGCGCAGGTGCTCCTCCGTCCCGTCATCTCGGAGAAGAGCTACGAGCAGATCACGCAGCACAAGTACACGTTCAAGGTGCACCAGGACGCGCACAAGACGCAGGTGCGCCAGGCCGTCGAGGAGCTCTTCGACGTCACCGTCGTGCGCGTGAACATCGTCAAGGTGCAGCCGAAGCCGAAGCGGCGCGGTCTCTACAAGGGCACGCGCCCCGGCTGGAAGAAGGCGATCGTCGAGCTCAAGGCCGGCGACTCGATCGAGATCTTCGAGGGGGCTCAGCTCTAGTGCCGGTGAGAAAGTTCAAGCCGACCTCGCCGGGACGCCGTTTCATGTCGGTCTCGACGTTCGAGGAGATCACGAAGGGCAAGCCGGAGAAGAGCCTGACGACGCCGGTGCCGAAGAAGGGCGGCCGCAACAACAACGGCCGCGTGACGACGCGCCACCAGGGCGGCGGTCACAAGCGGCTCTACCGCGTCGTCGACTTCAAGCGCCAGAAGGACGGCGTGCCGGCGAAGGTCGCCTCCATCGAGTACGACCCGAACCGGTCGGCACGCATCGCGCTGCTCCACTACGCCGATGGTGCGAAGGCCTACATCCTCGCGCCCGCGCAGCTGCGCGTCGGCGCCACCGTCGAGTCCGGTCCGAACGCCGACATCAAGGTCGGCAACGCGCTGCCGCTCGAGAACATCCCGACGGGCACGCTCGTGCACAACGTCGAGCTCCAGCCGGGGCAGGGCGCGAAGATGGCCCGCTCCGCCGGCTCGGGCATCCAGCTCGTCGCGAAGGACGCAGGCTTCGCGGTCCTGCGCCTCCCGTCAGGCGAGATGCGCCGCGTGCCGCTCACGTGTCGCGCCACGGTGGGGCAGGTCGGGAACGTCGACCACCAGAACATCACCGGCGGCAAGGCCGGACGCAGCCGCTGGCGCGGCAAGCGCCCGTCCGTGCGCGGATCGGCGATGAACCCGGTCGACCATCCGCACGGCGGCGGCGAAGGCAAGTCGAAGGGCGGCCGGCATCCGGTCACCCCGTGGGGCGTGCCGACGCTCGGCAAGCGCACGCGCCGCAAGCACAAGGAGTCGGACAAGCTGATCGTCCGCGCCCGCCGGCGCGGCAAGGGGAAGCGAGGCTAGTCCCGTGAAAATGCTGACGCATTTTCCCGGGGTCGGGTTTGTGACTTCGCTTCGCTCGTCAGAGACGAAGAAAGGCTTTGAGAATGAGTAGATCAAGTAAAAAGGGCCCCTTCGTCGAGCAGCGGCTGCTCGACCGCATCACCGCGATGAACGACGCGGGCCAGAAGAACATGGTCCGGACGTGGTCACGGACGTCGACGGTCTTCCCGGAGATGGTCGGGCACACGATCGCGGTCCACGACGGCCGCAAGCACGTGCCGGTGTTCATCTCCGAGCAGATGGTCGGCCACAAGCTGGGCGAGTTCGCGCCGACGAGGACGTTCCGCGGCCACTCGGGCGATCGCGGCGCAAAGGTGAAGCGGTAGATGGCGGTCATGGAGACAGAGAACACGGTGCGCGCCCAGGCGAAGCGCGTGAATTCGAGCGCCCGCAAAGCGCGGCTCGTCACCGACCTCATTCGCGGCCGCTCCGTGCCGGAGGCGCGCACGATCCTCGCGTTCTCGCAGCGCGCCGTCGCGCGCGACGTCGAGAAGGTGTTGAAGTCGGCGATCGCCAACGCCGAGTCGCGCCCCGACCTGCACTGGAACGGCGACGACCTCGTCGTCGTCACCGCGTACGCCGACGAGGGGCCGACGCTGAAGCGCTGGCGTGCCCGCGCTCGCGGCCGCGCGTCGAAGATCTTCAAGCGGACCTGCCACATCACCGTCGTCCTCGCGCCGGCGGCCAACAACGGGAGTGAGGGCTAGTGGGTCAGAAGATTCATCCCGGCGGCCTGCGCGTGGGGATCATCCACCGCTGGAAGTCGAACTGGTACACGGGCAAGAAGGAGTTCCCGGAGTACCTGCTCGAGGACGTCAAGATCCGCGAGCACATCTATCGCAAGCTCGCGCATGCGGGGCTGTCCGACATCCTGATCCAGAAGGACAAGCAGCGGATCACCGTCGACATCTTCACCGCGCGCCCGGGCATCGTCATCGGCAAGTCCGGTGTCGAGGTGGACGCGCTTCGTCGCGAGCTGCACGCGCTGACGCAGAAGAACGTCCACATCAACATCAACGAGATCAAGCGTCCCGAGCTCGACGCGAAGCTCGTCGCGCAGTCGATCGCCGAGCAGCTCTCGAACCGCGTCGCGTTCCGGCGCGCGATGAAGCGCGCGCTCGCGTCCGCGATCCGCTCCGGCGCCGCCGGCGTGAAGATCCAGTGCTCGGGCCGCCTCGGCGGCGGCGAGATGAGCCGGCGCGAGACCTACAGCGAGGGGCGCGTTCCGCTCCACACGATTCGCGCGGACATCGACTACGGCTTCGTCGAGGCGAAGACGACGTATGGCCGCATCGGCGTGAAGGTCTGGATCAACAAGGGCGAGATCATGCCCGAGGGTTACGAGGGGATCTCGACCGGCGACCAGCGGCTCGGCGACCAGGACACGAAGCGCCGCCGAGGCGGCGCGGTCGAAGGCCTCGGCGCGTCGCGCGAGAGCGGCCGCGGTCGCGGTCCCGACCGCGAGGGCCTCGGCCCGGTGCGCCCCGGCAGGCGGCGCGGCCCGGGTGGCGGCGGTGCAGGCGGCGGCCGTCCCGGTCAGCGCCGCGGTCCCGGCCAGGGCGCGCGCCCGGCGGGGAGCGGCGGCGGCGGTGGCGGTGGACGTCCGCGCCGCGAGGCTCCGCCGAAGCCCGCTGCGGAAGAGACGCCGAAGCCCATCGACGAGCAGGCACCACCCGCGGCTCCCGAGACGCCGGCTGCTCCTCCCGCCGAGGAGAAGCCGAAGCGGGCTCCGCGCAAGAAGACCGAGGAGAAGTAAGCGATGTTGATGCCGAAGAAGACGAAGTTCCGCAAGGTGCACCGCGGCCGCCGTCGCGGCGAGACGAAGGGCCAGTCGACCGTGCAGTTCGGCGACTACGGCCTGAAGGCGACCGAGCGGGGCTGGATCACGAACCGGCAGATCGAGGCCGCCCGTATCGCGATGACGCGCAAGATCAAGCGCGGCGGCAAGGTCTGGATCAACGTCTTCCCGGACAAGTCGTACACGAAGAAGCCGGCGGAGACCCGCATGGGCTCCGGCAAGGGATCCCCGGAGGGCTGGGTCGCCGTGATCAAGCCGGGCCGCGTCATGTTCGAGCTCGCCGGCGTGCCGGAGCCGCTCGCGAAGGACGCGCTCACGCTCGCGGGCCAGAAGCTGTCGATCAAGTCGAAGATCGTGACGAGGGAGGGCGAGCTCTTTGACTAGGCCGAGCGAACTGCGTGAGCTCACCGACGACGAGCTCGATCACCGGCTCACCGAGCGCCGGCAGGAACTGTTCAACCTGCGCTTCCAGTCGGTCACGGGCGCGCTCGAGAACAGCGCGCGCCTCAAGCTGACGAAGCGCGAGATCGCACGGATTCTTACTGTCGTAAATGAACGTGAAGCTGCAAAGGGACACGTATGAGCGAAGAGATTGAGGAGACTCCGGCTTCGCCGGAGTCGGCTGTGGACACCACGGAGGCCGAGGCCCCCGCGGCTGAGCCTGCCGTCGAGGAGGCCGCCGCCCCGGCTGAGGCTGAAGAGCCTGCGGCACCCGCTCCGCAGTCCGGGCCGAAGAAGAAGCGGAAGATCCTTCCCCGCTCCGAGCGCCCGAAGAAGGGGCGCCGCGTCCACGTGCCCGCGGCCGAGCGCAAGCCGATCGTCCGCCTGCCGAAGCCCGAGCACGACCGTGGCCGCACGCAGGAGCGCCGCGGCGTCGTCGTCTCGAGCGCGATGGACAAGACGATCGTCGTCAAGGTGGACGTGATCAAGTCCCACCCGCGGTACAAGAAGGTCGTCCGGCGCTCGGTCAAGTTCCACGCGCACGACGAGCAGAACTCCGCGAACGTCGGCGACGTCGTCCGCATCGTCGAGACGCGGCCGCTGTCGGCGACGAAGCGCTGGCGGCTTGCCGAGATCGTCGAGGCTGCGAAGTGATCCAGCAGGAATCCCGCCTCAAGGTGGCCGACAACACGGGCGCGCGCGAGCTGCTCTGCATCCGCGTGGTCGGAGGCCATCACCGCCGCTACGCACGCGTCGGCGACATCATCGTCGGCACGGTCAAGACGGCCACGCCGCAGGGCGCGGTGAAGAAGGGCGAGGTCGTGAAGGCCGTCGTCGTCCGCACGCGCAAGCCGTTCGGCCGTGTCGACGGCACGACGATCGCGTTCGACGAGAACGCCGCCGTGATCATCGACAACGCGCGCAACCCGCGCGGCACCCGCATCTTCGGGCCGGTCGCACGCGAGCTGCGCGAGAAGAACTTCATGAAGATCGTCTCGCTCGCCCCGGAGGTGCTCTAGATGTCACAGACGATGAAGATCCGCCAGGGCGACATCGTGCACGTCATTCGCGGCAAGGACCGCGGCAAGGAAGGCCGCGTCATCGCCGCCATGCCGAAGGACGGCCGCGTGCTCGTGGAGAACGTCAACATGGTCAAGCGCCACCAGCGCCCGCGTCCGATCCAGAACGCGAGCCGCATGGGCGGCCCGCAGATCATCCCGGGCGGGATCATCGAGAAGTCGGCGCCGCTGCCGGTGTCGAACGTGATGGTCGTCTGCCCGACGTGCAAGAAGCCGACGCGCGTCGGCACCGTCATCAAGCAGGTCAAGGACAAGACGGTGCGCGTCCGCGTGTGCAAGCACCCGGGCTGCGGCCAGGAGATCGACAAGTGAGCGCAGCGACGACCGAGACGTACACGCCGCGGCTGAAGCAGCGCTACGAGCGCGAGATCCGCCCGCAGCTCAAGGACGAGCTCGGGCTCGACTCCGTCATGCAGGTCCCGCGCCTCCAGAAGATCACGCTCAACATGGGCGTGGGCGAGGCGAAAACGGACGCGAAGCTCCTCGACGCAGCCGTCGAGGAGCTGACGACGATCGCGGGCCAGCGCGCGCAGATCCGCCGCGCCCGCAAGTCGATCGCCCAGTTCAAGGTGCGCGAGGGAATGCCCGTCGGCGCGAAGGTGACCCTCCGCGGCGCGCGCATGTACGAGTTCCTCGACCGCCTGGTCTCGATCGCGCTGCCGCGCATCCGCGACTTCCGCGGGCTCAACCCGGGCTCGTTCGACGGCCGCGGCAACTATTCGCTCGGCCTGCGCGAGCAGATCATCTTCCCGGAGATCAACTACGACGACATCCAGAACGTTCGCGGCCTCGACGTGACGATCACGACCAGCGCCGAGACCGACGATCACGCCCGCGCGCTGCTGCAGGCCCTCGGCCTGCCGTTCGGCGAGGGCAGGAGGCCGGAATGAACAAGACGTGTAAATCGGTCATTCTCGCAATGACCAGAACAAAGGACGCGTAGCGTTGGCAAAGACCAGCCTGGTCGTGAAGCAGAAGCGACCGCAGAAGTTCAAGGTGCGCAACTACACGCGCTGCAACCGGTGCGGCCGCCCGCGCGCCGTGTTCAAGAAGTTCGGCCTGTGCCGGATCTGCCTGCGCGAGCTCGCGCATCAGGGCGCAATCCCCGGAATGACGAAATCGAGCTGGTGATGGTGCCCCGTCCGGAAATAGTTAGGGCGTCCCTGGCGGCTGCAAAGCGTCGCGCTGCGGCGTCCTCAGTCGCGCCGATAGCTACGGCTATCGACGCTCCCTGCGTCCTTGAATCGCTCGCTTTTCGCGCGCCCGGAACGCGAAACCATTCCCGGAAGGGGCACTGATGCTGACCGATCCAGTCGCAGACATGCTGACCCGCATCCGGAACGCCAACAAGGCGCTCCACGACAAGGCCGTGATGCCGACGTCGCGCATGAAGGTGGAGATCGCCCGCCTGCTGAAGGAGGAGGGCTACATCCGGGACTATCACGTCGAGAAAGGCGAATCCTTCGATACCCTGGTCATCGATCTCAAGTTCGGCCGGAATCGCGAGCGGGTCATCTCTGGCCTGAAGCGCGTCTCCAAGCCGGGCCGCAGGGTCTATGCGCGGAAGGATCGTCTCCCGCGCGTGCTGGGCGGGATGGGCGTCGCGATCCTGTCCACGTCCTCCGGGCTCGTCACGAGCCGGACCGCGCAGGAGCGCGGGATCGGCGGCGAGGTCGTCTGCTTCATCTGGTGAGCGAATGAGCCGAATCGGAAGAAAGCCAATCGAGATCCCCGCCGGCGTCACGGTGTCGGTGGAGCCTGGGCGCGTGGCCGTCGCCGGACCGCTCGGAACCCTCCAGCAGGCGGTGCCGGCCCGCATGGCGGTCGCGCACGAGGAAGACACGGTCACCGTGACGCGGCCGACCGAGCGCGGCGAGGATCGCGCGCTGCACGGACTGACGCGCACGCTCATCGCCAACATGGTCGAGGGCGTGACGAAGGGCTTCGAGAAGCGCCTCGAGATCCAGGGCGTCGGCTACCGAGCCGCACTCAAGGGCACCGACTTGGAGCTGAACGTCGGCTATTCGCATGCGGTCACGATCAAGCCGCGCACCGGCATCAGCTTCGAGGTGCCGACGCCGACGCAGGTCGTCGTCAAGGGCACCGACAAGCAACAGGTCGGCCAGACGGCCGCAGAGATTCGCAAGGTCCGCCCGCCCGAGCCGTACAAGGG
>JBOGZQ010000010.1:0-12939 GCA_050697375.1 Gaiellaceae bacterium
ACGCAACTCCTCTGCCACACCGGTTACGAGCCGGTCGACCTCGACCGCCACCAACACGACGTCGGCCTCCTAGAATCGCTGCGCCCATGAAGCTCGCGCTCATGATCGAGGGCCAGGAGGGCGTCACATGGGAGCAGTGGTGCGCGCTCGCGGATGCGTGCGAGCAGCACGGCGTCGACACGCTCTTCCGCTCCGACCACTACATCTCCCAGGGCGACGAAGACGCGAACGTCGCGCACGACGCCTGGACGACGATCACCGCTCTCGCGGCTCGCACCACGCGCCTTCGATTCGGCACGCTCGTCTCGCCGGTCACGTTCCGCGCACCGGCGCTGCTCGCGAATGCGGCGGCGACGGCCGACCATGTCTCGGGCGGGCGCATCGAGCTCGGGATCGGCGCCGGCTGGATGGATCGCGAGCACCGCGCGTTCGGCTTCCCGTTCCCGGAGACGCAGGTGCGGATGGAGATGTTCGCCGAGCAGCTCGAGGTCGTGCACCGCCTCTGGACGGAGGAGCGCGTCGACTTCCACGGCCGCCACTACACGCTCGAGGATGCTCCCGGCCTGCCGAAGCCGGTGCAGAAACCCCATCCTCCGATCCTCGTGGGCGGCAGCGGGAAGCGCGGCACGGTCGAGCCCGCACTGCGGTTCGCGGATGAGTACAACTCGCCGTTCGTCACGCCGGAGGAGGCGGCCGCAATCCGCTCGAAGGTCGAGCCGCTCCCCTACTCGGTGATGATCGGCTGCATCATCGGCGAGACGCACGCCGACGCGATCGAGCGCGCGCAAGCGCTGTATGCGCGGCGGCCGCGCGACGCCGGCTTCGACGACTGGCTCGCCGCGTATTCGGAGCGCGCCGTCGTCGGCTCCGTCGACGAGGTCGCGACGCGCCTGCTCGACTACGAGCGTGCTGGGTGCGAGCGGGCGATGCTCCAGCACCTCCAACACACGGATCTCGAGCCGGTTCGGTTCATCGCTTCGCTCGGATCGTGACGAGCGTCGTCACGCCGTTCGACACCGAGCACGTCATCGACGCCCACGACCCGTCCGGGTAGTTCACCGTGACGCCCATCGCGAGCTTCGGCGGCACCTTGCACGTCAGGCCGTGAATCGTGACCTCCGAGGCATTCGCGGACGCGATGATCCCTTGCGCGTGACGAAGGGTCTTCTGCGGCGGCGCCGCACAACCGGGAAGCACGACGGCCGGGCCGGTCGACCCGCGCCCGCCGAGCACTCCGTGTGTGAATCCGCCCGTCGGGCTGAAGGCCGCGGAGAGACTCGAGACGAGGGTGCGAGCGCCCATCGAGCCCGATGCCGTACCACTGACCACACCGTGGTCGTAGACCGCCGAGAACTGTGCAGTCATCGTCGGCGACTTCAATGTCCCCGAGACGACGCCCATGCCCGTCCGCGAGTCGATCGTGCTGCGCGCCCGGATCGTCATCGCCGGCCCGGAGTACGTCGCGCTCGTCGCAATCACCGTCCCGCACGTGCGGCTGGCGGTCCCGCTCACCGACGTCGCGGTGAAATGCGCGACCAGGAGCGCCGCGGCGACGACGAGCTTCATGTCCAGTGAGATGCGGCCGGAGCCCGGTGTCTTTCGCTAGCTCAGCTCCGTCCAGCGCGCCTCGACGACGTCGTCCCGGCCGGGGATCCCCCACTCGTCCAGGCGGCGCCACGTGAAATGGGCGAAGAACAGCGTCGCGAGGACGTTCTTCGCGATGCCTGCGCTGATGAAGGCGAGGATCACGGCCGCCCAGGTCGGGAGGCCGGCCCAGTGGTAGAGGACGACGAAGCCGGAGGCGAAGGCAGGCCAAAGGAGGGCGCGGAAGGCGCCGTGCGGGCGGCCGCGCAGAAGGCGGCGGACGACCCGGGCGAGCCCGGAGGCGACGAAGAACGCGAGCAGGCCGACCCAGGCGGAATGCTCGCGCTCGCCGGTCACCACGGCGCCGACGATTGCGAGCGCGAACAGGACCGGACGCAGCAGCATGACGGTGACGAAGCTCAAGGCCGTCCTCCCCCATCGCCACGATTCCCCGCATGGAAGGAACGGGCAGGCTCGAGGCCTTCAGCGACGGCGTGTTCGCCATCGCGGCGACGCTGCTCGTGCTCGAGTTCGGCGTCGGGTCGGGACGCAACTTGAGCCACGAGCTCGTCCATCTCTGGCCCGCCTATCTCGCGTACGTGACGAGCTTCGTCACGATCGGGATCATCTGGATCAACCACCATCACACCGTATCGCTCATGGGGCGGACGGATCGCACCATGCTGTTCGTCAACAACCTGCTGCTGCTGACGATCGCGTTCCTCCCGTTCCCGACGAAGCTCGTCGGCGACTACCTCCACCGCGACGGCGAGCAGGCGGCGGCTCTCGCGTACGCGGGCACGCTCGTCGTCATGGCGCTGCTGCACCAGGTCTGGTGGCAGTACGCGCGGCGAGGGCGGAGACTGATCGGCGACGGCGTCCCCGAGGCGGCGCTGAAGGCGGTCGACCGCGCGTACGCGCCCGGCGTCCCGATGTACGGCATCGTCTTCGTCATCGCGTTCTTCAGCCCGCTGGCCGCGGTGATCCTCACCTTCGCGATCGCCGCGTTCTACTTGCCGTCAGCCGCGATCTTCGATCGCTGACGCGAGCCACTTCGAGGCTGCCGCGAGCGCGGCCACGTCGCTCGACTTCACCACCACCTCGACCTGCGGGCCGTCGAGCGGGAACATCGGATACGAGCCGATGAGGACGCTCGGCCAGCGCTCGCCCGCCTCGACGAGGAGCGGCGCGATCGTGCTCTCGCGCGTGCGATACATGCGCCGCCACGATGCGATCGGCTCGCCGCGGCGGAACTCCTCCGCGACCGCGTCGAACATCGCCTCCATCTCCGAGGGCAGCCCCGGCATGACGTAGACGTTCTCGATCGCGAAGCCCGGCGCGCCGCCGAGCGGGTTCACGAGGGGGCGGCTGCCTGCGGGCAGCCGCGCCCACGCGGCCGCATAGTCGGGATCGCCCGTGAAGCGGCTGCGCAGGTCGGCGGCGAGCTCCGGCACTTCCTCCTGCTCGACGGCGAACGCGTGCGCGATCGCCTCGCGCGTGATGTCGTCGGGCGTGCCGCCGAGACCCCCGGTCGCGATGAGGAAGTCGGCGAGCGGCGCCTCGCGGCGAATGAACTCCGCGATCGCGTCGATCTCGTCCGGCACCGCGGCGATGAGCCGCACCGACACGCCGAGCGTCGCAAGGCGCCGCGCGAGCCATGAGCCGTTCGAGTTCGGGACGTCGCCGGAGACGAGCTCGTTTCCGATGGTGAGGATCGCAGCGGTCGCCATCAGCCGTTCACGATACGGACGATCGGCGTGCCTTCGATGCGGTCGACGATCGTGATTCCGCCGTATGCGAGATGGATTCGAAAGATCGCCTCGTCGGGGATGTCGAGCCACGTCGCGAGGCCTGCGCGGATGACGCCGCCGTGGGTGACGACGACTGCGGTCTCGTGCTCGGCCCAGATCCGCTCAAGGCTGCGGACGCACCGCTCCTTCAGGTCGGCGTAGCTCTCGCCGCCGGGAAAATGGACGCGCGTCGGCGTCTCCATCCACGCCCGGTAGAGCTCCGGCTGCGTGTCCGCGATCTCGTTGAACGTCCGGCCCTCGAGATCGCCGAAGTCGAGCTCGCGGAGGTCGTCGTCGACGAGCGGAGATGCGTCCAGCGGCTCCGCCGTCTGGCGCGCGCGCAGCCGCGGGCTCGTCCACACGGCTTCGCGCGGGGGAATGCGCTTCAGCAGCTCGCGAGCGTGCCGCATCCCCGCGTCGGACAGGCCGACGTCGAGGCTGCCGTAGCATCGACCGCGCGCATCCTCCTCCGGCTCGCAATGGCGGACGAGGACGAGCCGACTCACAGGAGCGCAACCGCGGTGACGAGCGCGCCCGTTTCCGCGAGCTCTGCGGCCGCACCGAGCACGTCGCCGGTGACGCCGCCGAGCCAGCGCCATGCGAAGAGACCGCACAGGACGCCGACGCCCGCGACGACGGCCAGGAGCACCGCGGCGTGGAGCAGGACGCAGAACACGACCGCAACGACGACCGCGAAGAGCCCGCGCCACCGACCCGTCCCGCCGAGCACGCGGCCGAGCCCGGCCGTCGAACGCGCATACGGCAGCAGCACCGAGAGGACGACTGGGACGGCACGGGCCGCGGCGGCCGCACACACAGCGGCGCGAAGTGCGTCGTGGTGGACGACGAGCACCGCCAGCGCCGCTGCCTTGAGTCCCACGTCGAGAACGAGCGCGACGGCGCCGTACGCGCCGACCGCGTGGTCACGCATGATCCCGAGCGCGCGCTCGCGCGTCGGCGCCGACAGCGCATCGGCCGTATCCGCGAGCGCGTCGAGATGCAGCATGCCGGTCAGCACGGCGCCAGCAGCCACCGCGAGCAGCGCCGCGATCGGCCCAGTGAGCGGACCGCCCGCCGCTTGCGCGATGCCCCCGACGACGGCTCCGATCCCTGCTCCGACGAGCGGAAAGAGCGCGCCGCCGCGCGCGACGTCGGCGGCGTCCAGCTTGATCCAGCGCCCGACCGGCACGCGAGTGAGGAAGGAGACCGCGGCGGCGAAGCCCCGAAGCTCAGCGCCCGGCATCGGTGACACCGGCGTCGCCGAAGGTCGCCATCTCGGCGAGGATCGCGACCGATGCGTGCAAGAGCGGCAGCGCGAGCGCCGCGCCGCTTCCTTCGCCGAGCCGAAGGCCGAGGTCGAGAACCGGGTCGAGGCCGAGTGCTTCGAGCACGAGCGCGTGCCCGGGCTCGGGGGAACGGTGTGAAGCGATCATCACGTCCACCGCCGACGGCGAGATCCGCGCGGCGGCGAGTGCGGCCGCGCCGGTGATGAAACCGTCCAGCAAGACAGCGACGTGCTTCCGCTCGCAACCGAGGACGACGCCGGCGAGGAAGGCGATCTCGAAGCCGCCGAGCGACGTGAGCGGATCCGTACCGCCGTTCACCGCGAGCGCGCGGCGAACGACGTCTACCTTGTGTGCGACGCCGTCGTCGTCGAGCCCGGTGCCGCGTCCGCACACGAGCACGGGGTCGACGACGAGGAGCGCGGCGGTCAGTGCGCTCGCGGACGTCGTGTTTGCGATCCCCATCTCGCCGAGGCCGACGACATCGACGTCGAGCTCGTCGACGATCGCCCCACCGGCCGCGAGCTCCCGCTGCACCTCGTCCGGCGTCATCGCCGGACCGTGCGTCATGTTGCGCGTCCCGATGCCGACGCCGCGATCCTCGATGAGGAGCCGTGCCCCGGCTTGGCGCGCGAGCACGTTGATCGCGGCTCCGCCGGCGGCGAAGTTCGCGACCATCTGCGCGGTCACTTCCTGCGGGTACGCCGACACGCCCTCGGCCGCGACGCCGTGGTCACCTGCCGCGACGACGATCGCCGCGTCGAGCCGCTCGGGAACGAAGCCGCGGATCCCGGCGAGGCGGCTGCCGAGGTCCTCGAGCCGGCCGAGGCTTCCGCGCGGCTTCGTCTTCCCGTCGTACGCGCGCCGTGCGTCGTCGTAGGCGCTCACGCGAGGCTCAGCGTCTTCCCGGCGACGACGAAGTACGCCTCGTCCGCCGCCTCGACCCATTCCGTATTCACGCGGCCGAGTTCATCGCGATATGACCGCGCGAGCGCGTTGTCGGGGACGATCCCGAGGCCAACCTCGTTCGTGACGGCGATTGTCAATCCGGCGCGCGGCGCAGGCACGGTGCCGGCCCCTCCGTTCGCGATCCAGAGCGAAAGGCAATCGATGACCACGGTGTCGCCGGCAGGCACCGATGCAAGCGCACGCTCGAGGTCGAGCGGTTCCTCGATCGTCGTCCAGCCGGCGGGACGCTCGGCCCGGTGGCGCGCGATCCGCTCGGCCATCTCCTCGTCTCCGGCCTCGCCGGTGGCGACGAACGTCACCGGCTTGCCCTCGGCCTGTGCGCGCTCGACCGCGAGCAACGACTTTCCGCTCCGAGCGCCGCCGACGAGAACAACGAGGGTCATCGGCGTTGCGGAATAACGAACGTCCCGCTCTCGTCGGAGACGACGCGCACGCTCGCGTTGTAGTACGCGGCGAGATTCGCAGTGGAGAGCACGTCCGCAGGCTCGCCCTCGGCGACGATCTCGCCACGATCGAGCAGGACGAGCCGGTCGGCGTACTGCCCGGCAAGCGTCAGGTCATGCATCGTCGACACGACGGTGAGCCCGTCGCCGCGAAGCAAGTCGACGAGCTCGAGCACCTGCTGCTGACGGCCAAGGTCGAGCGAGGTCGTCGGCTCGTCGAGCAGTAGCACCTGCGCTTCCTGTGCCAGGGCTCGGGCCAGGACGGCGCGCTGGAGCTCTCCACCAGAGAGGGAGCCGAGGCCGCGCTCGGCGAACGGGAGCAGATCGAGCCGCTCGAGCGCCCGCGCTGCTGCCCGGCGGTCGCTCCGGCCCTCGCTCGCGAGATAGCCCAGGTGCGGAGTGCGGCCGAGGAGCACATACTCGCCGACGGTCAGCTCCGGCGGAGTCGCCGGGTTCTGGGGCACGAACGCAATCAGGCGAGCGAGCTCGCGACGCCCGATCTCGCGCACGCCGCGACCGTCGAGAAGCGCCTCGCCGTCGAACCGGATCAGCCCGCAGAGCGCACGCAGGATGCTCGTCTTTCCCGCGCCGTTGGGACCGATGAGCATCACCCACTCCTCCGGAGCAACATCGAAGGAGATGCAGCGAACGGCCTCCGTCCGCTCGAACCGCACGGTGACGTCGCGCAGCTCGATCACCGCATCGACCTCGATGTCCGCAACACGATCGCGAAGAACGGCGCTCCGAAGAACGCCGTCACGACGCCGATCGGCAGCTCGGCCGGCGAGATGATCGTGCGTGCGAGAACGTCCGCGAGCACGAGGAAGCCCGCCCCGACGACGAGCGAGAGAGGAACGACCGCGCGATAGCTCGTCGATACGAGCAGCCGGATCGTGTGCGGGACGATGATCCCGACGAATGCAATGAGACCACTGACCGCGACAGCGGCGGCGGTGCCTGCGGTCGCTGCGATGACGATCGCGAGGCGGAGCCGCGAGACGTTGACGCCAAGGCTTGCCGCTTCTTCGTCGCCGACGCTGAGGACGTCGAGCACGCGACGATGTAAGACGATCGCGACCGAACTGACGGCGATGTACGGCGCCGCGACCGCAACCTGTCCCCACGTCGCCGTCGAGAAGCCGCCGAGCAGCCACGAGTAGACGTCGCGCAGCGTGTTCGTGTGCTGCTGCTGCACGAACGTCTGAATCGCCGTGAAGAACAGCGTCACCGTCAGGCCCGCGAGGACGAGCGCACCGGCGGCGCGGACTGAGCCGGCCGAGCGGCCCAGAACATACGCGGCCGCGACAGCTGTCAGCCCGCCGACGAATGCGGCAAGCGGAAGCAGCTGTCCGTCGGTGCCGACGTGCGCATAGACGATGGCGAAGGTCGCCCCCAGTCCGGAGCCCGCAGCGACGCCGAGGAGATACGGGTCCGCGAGCGGGTTGTGGAAGACGCCCTGGTACGAAGACCCCGCGACGGCGAGCATCCCGCCGACGATGGCCGCGAGCACGACGCGAGGCGCACGGATCTGCCACAACACGCCCTCCTGCAGCGAGCTGAGCGGCGAGTGCATGTGCAGGAACGGGACGTGCGACAGCGCCGACTCG
Organism: Gaiellaceae bacterium; assembly: GCA_050697375.1. GTDB lineage: Bacteria > Actinomycetota > Thermoleophilia > Gaiellales > Gaiellaceae > Palsa-739. The sequence goes on from JBOGZQ010000010.1 coordinate 7,677, forward strand.
ACGATCCCGGTCACGCCGATGCCGAGCGGACCGACCCCGAGGCCGATGAGCAGCGAGCCAATGAGGAACGCGCAAGCGAGGAGCCCCCACGGGCGCGGGATGCCCCGCGCCCGGACGGTTGCCTCCGCAGAGCCGACGGCCGCCACTACTGCTTTCGGGCCGCCGCTGCGATCTCGCGGGCGAAGTCGACGATGCGCGGCCCCCAGCGCGACGCGACGCTGTCGTTCACCGCGATCACGCGATGATGCTTCACGGCGGAGATGCCGCTCCACCCGGGACGTGCGGCCACCGTGGCCGCGGTTTGCCCGCAGCACACGGAATCGGCGAGCACGACGATATCCGGGTTTGCCGAGACGATGTACTCGGCAGAGAGCTGCGGATAACCGGAGTGCGTCGCGTCCGCCGCGTCGGCGATGTTCTTGAAGCCGAAGAGCTTGTAGATCTTTCCGATGAACGTCGCCGACGTCGCTGAGTAGTACGTCGGGTCGAGCTCTTGGTAGACCGTCTGGTGGCGCTGCGCCTTCGGGACGCTGCGCAGGATCTTCGTCATGCTGCGCTCCATCCCGGTCACGACCTTCGTCGACTGCTGCACGCGGCCCGTTGCGGTGCCGAGCTGTCGGATCTCGTCGTACGCCTGCGCGAGGTTGTCGGCCGCAGGCTCGAGCAAGACGGTGATGCCGAGCTTTTGGAGCGACGCGACGTCCCCGCCGATGTCGTTCGAGATGACGACGAGGTCCGGGTTGTAGCCGGCGATCGCCTCGATATTCGGCGTGTACCCGGAGAGCGCCGTGCGCGGCGCGTTCTTCGGGTAGTCGGAGTCGTTGTCGACGGCGATCACTTGGGTGCCGGCGCCGACGGCAAAGAGATCCTCCGTGCCGGTTGGCGACAGCGAGACGATGCGTGTGGGCCTGGTCTTGATGACGACGTTGCCGTTGGCGGCATGGATCGTCACCGGGAACGCAGCCGCGTGCGACCGGGCTGCCGACGACGGAGCGAGAACGGCCGCGAGGGCGGCCACGAGTACGAGGGAACGGCGAAGCACGAATCCTCCTTCCGCGAGGGGTTCGGGGTGCGCGGCGGGCGACAGGTCTTCTGACTCGGGGCTCCCTCCCCCACCGCCTTCCCAGGCCGAGGCCCAGTGGCTTGTGGTGGGGAAGCGTCTCCCCTTACAGCGGCGGGACCGTCCCGGCCTTGCACCGGAGTTCCCTTACCGCTCGCCGGTTTGGAGCGCGACTCTAGCATTGGTCGAAGGTGGACGCGGTCGCGCTCGATCTCGACGCAGTCCTCGCGGACACGCGCCCGCTGTGGCGCGACTGGCTCGAGGACGCTTCCCGTCGCACCCGCGTGCAGCTCGACGTTCCCGAGGATCGGAACGAGGCCGCCGCAGAGCTCGACGAGCGGCTCGGCGACTGGCGGCCGCTCCTGGAGCGCTTCGCCGCCGATCGCGGCCCCTTGCACTTCCGCCCGCGCGCGGACACAGGCGCGGCGTTGCGGCGGCTCGAAGGCGCGGGCGTGCGCATCGGCGTCTTCACCGACGTGCCGCGCGAGCTCGCCGACGTGGCGCTCGCGCACGCGGGAGCCGCCCGGCGAGTCGTCGTCGTCGGCCCGCTCGATGACGTGCTGCGCGAGCTCGGCCCCGGCGCCGTCGTCGTGCGATCGCGAGACGAGCTCGCAGCCCTACAATTGGAGGACGATGGACGCTGACTCCGATCGCAGGTTCGAAGTCCTGCTCGAACGGCTCGACCGCATCGGCGACGAGCTCGCGAAGGTGAGCAAGCGGCTCGACAACGACGAGCATTTCCTTCGTCTCACGCGCGAGCTGTCGACGCTGAACGAGTCGCTCCAGGCGCTCGCGTACGCCGCGCTCGGCTCGCAGGCGCCGAACGTGCGCCGCCGCAGAACCGGCTAAGTCGAGGTTCCGCTTCGCGGAGCGGTCGGCGGCCGAACCGCCGACCTCTTACGTCTCGGCGTCCCCCTGCGTCGATGAGATCCGAACGCTACGCGCGAGCGGTCCAGATGTCGAGCACCCCCGAGATGGCGTGGTCGTTCGCGTTCCCCTCGGGGAGGACAACGTGGCCGTCGACGACGATCGGGCTGTTCCAATGGCCGCCGCCGGCTGGAAGCGTCGCGACAAGCGCCCCCGTCCCCGGCCGGTAGACGTTCAGACCGCCGCCCGGGTTGTAGACCCACAGGAGGCCGCCGGCGACGAGCGGGCTCGTGCCGCCGGTGGCGTGCTGCCACACCTGCCGCAGGTGGCCGCCGCTGTATCGCCACGCGGCGGTGCCGCCGTTGTCGGCGGCGAAGAACCAGGTGCCGGAGCCGGTGTGCCAGACCGCCGGCGCGGTGAAGAGATCCGTTCCGGACGGAGTCGGCACGATCTGCAGCTCGCCGCCCTGGTGCGGCGCGGTGCCGCGCATGCGCGAAACCGAAAGGACGCGAATGTGCCCGTCCTTTCCCCCCTGCGCCAGATGGTTCGAGTCGAGGACGACCGGCGAGGTCGAGCCGAGGTCGAGGTCGGAGGAATTGAGCTGCTCGGTGTTCGACGGCGTGTAGTTGCCGAGCAGCCGGCTCGCGTCCGGCGACAGCCGCAGAACGGCATCCCCCCAGTTCGTCGTCCCGTTCCACGGCGCGTTGCCGGTGGCGACGAGCAGGTCGCCGGTCGACGGGTCGACGACGGCGCCGGAGCGCCCCCAGATGGCAGAATCGCTCGCGCCGCACGTGCTCGGGACGATCAAGCTCCTCCGGTTCGAGCAGAGCGAGTTCCACACGTGCAGCAGGTGCCCGTTGTTCGCCGCGATCACCACGACGTGGCCCTGGTAGGGCGGGGTGTCGCCGATGTAGCCGCCCGTGACCGCGATCACGTGGCCGCTCGAGAAGTTGAGTGCGCCCGCGATCTTCTCGCGCGAGGGCAGCTTCGTGATCGAGACGCTCCAGACCGCATGCCCGTTCGAGGTCGCGAGCTTGTAGATGCGGCCGCCGGGCGACGACGCGTACAGATACGACCCGCTCGGGTCGAGGACCGGAGTCGCGGTCGTGATCTGCGCGCTCCCCGCCCACGACGAGTAGCCGAGAGGCGTGAACCGCCACTTGACCGCGCCGGTCGACGCGTTGATCGCCTCCGTCTTCCCGTACGTGGTCGTGACGAACAGCACGCCGTTCAGGTAGATCGGCGACGAGTCGACGGTGCCGTCGAGCGTCACCTTGCGCAGCGTCAGGGACTTCACGTTCGCCGCCGTTATCCCGGTCGCAGACGGATAGACGCCGGTGCGCGACGACGTGTAGTCGAACGTCGGCCAGGTCTGGCCTGTCGTCGTCCGAGCGGTCCCCCCGATCAGCAGCGATGCAACAGCTGCTAACGCCGCAAGAGCACGCGTCGGAGCTCGTCCTCCTTGCCCGGTTCGAGAATCGCCAGCACCTGGTCGCCGGCTTCCAACTGCGTCGAGCCCACCGCGATCTCGGCGCGCCCGGAGCGCATGACCGAGATCAGCCGGGCGCCGTCCGGCAGCTCGAGCGCCTCGACGCGCTTGCCCGCCGAGGGCGAGTCGCGGTCGATCGCCACCTCGACGATCTCGAGGTTCTCCCTGCGCAGCTCGAGCAGGTGGATGAGGTCGTGCTCGGGTACCTCGTGCTCGACGAGGGCCATGATGCTCGAGGTCGCGCAGACCGTCGGCGAGATCCCCAGCAGGTCGAAGTGCGCCTGGTTGCGCGGATCGTTCACACGCGCGATCACCTGCTCCACGCCGTACTTTTCCCTGGCTAATTGGGCGATGACGAGGTTGTCCTCGTCGTCACCGGTGAGCGCGAGGACGATGTCCGGCGGCCGGCCGATGCCTGCGCGTTCGAGCACGTGCAGCTCCGTCGCGTCGCCACGGTGCACCTGATGCTCGAACTCGTCCTCGAGCCGCTCGAAGCGGTCGCGCTCCTGCTCGACGAGCGTCACCTCGTTGCCGAGCCGGAGGAGCGAGCGCGCGACGTTCGCGCCGACCTTGCCGCCGCCTGCGACGATCGCGTACATCAGCTTGCGACTTTCGCGGGCGGGACGATGCCGCAGCTGCGCACCGCGTCCATGAGGGCATCGATCGCCGTCTTCGTCGGGCAGACCGTGCGCAGCCCGCGGCTGGTGTAGAAGTCGGCGCGGGCCGGATCGAGCACGCGGGCGACGACGCAGCTGATGTCGAAGCGCTTCTGCGCCACCTGGGCGATGACGATGTTCGTGTTGTCGCCGTCCGTGGCGGCGACGACGGCGTCCGCGTCCTCGATCCCCGCTTCGCGGAGGAGGGTCACGTCCATGCCGTGGCCGACGATGAAGGCCCCGGGCCAGTGCTCGCCGAGGCGCGCGAGCGCGTCCTCGTTCTCGTCCACGACGGTCACGTCCCAGCCCTCCCGCTGGAGCTGGAGGGCGATGGACGATCCGACGCGGCCGCAGCCGATGATCAGGGCGTTCATCCGCGTCAGAGCGTAGCGCCGGAGGGGTCTCTAAGGCGGTCGCTCGCGACGCCGACCATAAAAGGTCGAAGCCGGCTAGGCCGGCTCGACCGCTTCGAGCGATCCCTGCGGGAAGGCGACGATGAGCACCTCGGCCGGCGAGCGGCGCAGGACGTAGTCGACGGTCGGCGAGAAGAAGCGGGACTGACGCCGCCAGCGCGGCGACGAGCCGAGGACGATGAGGTCGACGCCGTCGTTCTCCGCCGCCTCGACGATCGCCTCGCCGATCGAGCGGGCGCGCACCGTCTTGCCGACGACGGGCACGCCGTGGTCGGCGCCGAGCGCAGCCGCTTCCGCTAGCGACGCCGACGCCCGCTCCTCCGCGTCGTACATCGGCGCGTCGAGCGGCTCGTCGAGCGGCACGCGGATGACGTACAGCGCCTCGACGGCGGCGCCCCGCTCCTGCGCGAGCTTCACGGCGGTCGCGACCATCTCCTCGCCGATCTCGCCGAGCTTCATCGGCACGAGGATCTTGGAGAACTGCGCCTGCGGCAGGACCTGCTCGTCGCTCGCGATCACGTGCTCGAGCAGGCCGGCGCCGCGCGCCTTGCGCACGACGAGATAGACGACGACCCCGGCGGCGAGCCAGGCCGAGCCGCCGTAGCGCGCGCCGGTGTGCGTGATCATCGCGCCGACGAACACGGCTGCGGTACACAACGCCCCGACGACCGACGGCACGGGAATGCCGCGCACGTTCAACGGAACGCGGAACGGGCGCCGCAGCTCGGGACGCGTCATGCGCAGGCGGATGACCACGAGCTGCGCGGCGGTGAACGCG
>JBOGZQ010000011.1:0-3393 GCA_050697375.1 Gaiellaceae bacterium
CTTGCTGCGGTTTGTGAAACCGGGGGGCCAAATCGGGATCGTTCTTCCGGGTATCGCGAACGAATGGACAGCCGATCCGCCCGCACACCTGGCACCTCACTGGCGCAAGTATTGGGACTTCTGGAGCTTCCACAGTCCCGACTGGTGGCGGCGCCACTGGGAGAAGGCGGGGCTCGTCGACGTCGAGCGTGCCGACCTGGTCCCGGACGGCTGGAAGTACTGGCTCGATTGGGACGAAGCGTCGTTCACGCTTGGCGTCGAATCGGCGCGGTTCCCAGGCGAGCGGCCCGAGTGGATCGAGACGATGCGGGTGGACGCCGGACGGAACCTCGGCTTCACGCGAGTGGTCGCGCGAAGACGCTAGGACGCTTTACGCGCAGGCGCTTTTCGACGAGAGCCGCCCGACGAGGCGGCTTTCGTCTTCTTGGTGCCGCTGCCCGCGCGCCGGCCCTGCACGTCCTCGACGCTCTGGCGCAGCGCCTCCATGAGGTCGATGACCGGCGTCTCCGGCGCAGGCTCGGGCCGCGTGATCTCGTGGCCGGCGAGCTTCGCGTCGAGCATCGCCTTCAGGTCGCGCCGGTACTCGTTCTCGAAGTCCTCCGGGTTCCATTCGCCCGCGAGGCTGTCGATCACCTGGTTCGCGAGCGAGAGCTCGGCCTTCTTCACCTCGGTCGCCTCGACCTGCTCCTCGATCTCCGACTTCGAGCGCACGTCGTCGAAGAAGAAGAGCGTCTCCATCGCGAGCGTGTCGCCCTGCGGACGGATGAGGCAGAGGTTCTCCTTGCCCCAGAGGACGAACTTGCCGACCGCCGCCATCCCCGACTCCTGCATCGCGCGAAGGAGCAGCACGTACGGGCGCCGCTGCGCATCGGCCGCGGCAGGCGCGAGGTAGTAGGTCCGGTCGAAGTAGACCGGATCGACGTCCTCGAGCTTCACGAAGCGGAGGATGTCGATCGCCTGCGAGCGCTGGAGCGCGACCGACTCGAGGTCGGACTCCTCGACCATGACGAACTCGCCCTTCGCCACCTCCCAGCCTTTGACGAGCTCGTCCGCCTCGACCTCGCGCTCGTGGAACGGGCACCACCGCTTTTGCTTGATCGGCGTGCCGCACTCACGGTGCAGCGTTCTGAAGGCGACGTCGCTCCGCTGGGTGGCGAGCGCCAGCCCGATCGGGATGTTGACCAGCCCGAAGCTGATCGATCCGTTCCAGATCGTCCTCATGGGATCACACGAATTCTAGTCGTGCAGCCCATCTCCTTTGACCTAGCATGGCCCGCGTGGCACTGGAAACGCGGACTGCGCCCGCCCTGTGGCAATACATCCTGGAGAAGCGGCTCGCGAGCCCGGCCTACCTGGAGGAGCAGCCGGACGGCTGGCGCGAGGTCTCCTGGGACGAGGCCGGCCGCCGTGTCGACGCCCTCTCCCGGGCGCTCCTCGCCCGCGGCGTGAAGCGCGGCGACCCCGTCGCCGTCCTCGCGCGGACGCGGCTCGAGTGGATCCTCCTCGACTGGGCGATCATGTCGATCGGCGCCGTCGTCGTCGGCCTCTACCCCACGTCGAGCGCCGCCGAGTGCGAGTACATCCTCCACCACTCCGAGGCGGTGCTGGTGTTCGTCGAGGACGACGAGCAGCAAGCGAAGCTCGCGTCCGTGTTCGCCGGCCCGGTCGTCCGGTTCGACGAGATCCCCGACCTCGAGCGCAGCGCCGGCGGCGACCGGCCCGAGCACGTTCGCGAGGAGGACCTCGCGACGCTCATCTACACGTCCGGGACGACCGGTCCGCCGAAGGGCTGCATGCTCAGCCACCAAAATCTCGTCAACGCGGTGATGCGCGTGCGCAACGAGCTCCAGAACGAGACCGACATCGTTCTTCTCTTCCTGCCGATGGCGCACAGCTTCGCGCGCATCGTCCACCAGGGCGCGGCGTACCACGGCTCGACGCTCGCGCTCGTGTCCGACGTCGCGCGCGTGCCGGAAGCGCTGCAGCGCACGCGGCCGACGATCCTGCCGGCGGTCCCACGCGTCTACGAGAAGGTCCATGCGAATATCGTCGGCGAGATCGAGCGCTCGAGCGGCGCGAAGCGCGCGATCGGCCGCTGGGCGCTGAAGGTCGGCGCGACGAAGAGCCCGACGAGCGTGCAGGGACGTATTGCCGATGCGCTCGTGCTCGAGAAGGTGCGGCAGCGCCTGGGCGGGCGCCTGCGGCTCGGCATCTCCGGCGCGGCGCCGCTCGGCATCGACGTGCTCGAGTTCTTCAAGTCGCTGAACATGCTCGTGGTCGAGGGCTACGGGCTGACGGAGACGTCGAGCTCGCTCAGCGTCAACGACCCCGAGGACTACAAGTTCGGCACCGTCGGCCGCGTCGTCGAAGGCGCCGACGTGAAGCTCGACGCCGACGGCGAGATCCTCGTCCGCAGCGACAGCGTCTTCATGGGGTACTTCAAGGATCCAGAGGCAACGGCGGCCGCGTTCACCGACGACGGCTTCTTCCGCACCGGCGACGTCGGCGAGATCGACGACGACGGCTTCGTCAAGATCACCGACCGCAAGAAGGACATCATCATCACCGCCGGCGGCAAGAACATCGCTCCGCAGAACCTCGAGAACGCGCTCAAGGCGTCGCGGTTCGTGTCGCAGGCGCTCATCGTCGGCGACCGCCGCCCGTACGTGACCGCCCTGCTCACGCTCGACTGGGACGAGGTGAACGGCAGCGGACGCGATCCGCAGGAGCTCGCGCAGGAGCTCGTCGACTCGGTGAATCGCGACCGTGTGCGCGTCGAGCAGATCAAGCGCTTCTCGATCCTCCCGCGCGACTTCTCACAGGAGGAGGGCGAGCTGACGCCGACGCTCAAGCTCCGCCGCCGCGTCGTGCACGAGCACTTCGCGGACGAGATCGAGAGCTTGTACTCGGCCTAGCCGCCCGGGTAGCTCGGGGCCGAGCTAGCCGGAGACGATGCGGCGCGCGCCGTCGTAAGTCGCGGCGTACCAGCCTTCGGAGAGGCTGTCGATGCGGACGACGTCACCGGTGTGCGGCGCGTGGATGAACTCGCCGCCGCCGATGTAGATGCCGACATGGCCGAGGCCGTCGAAGAAGACGAGGTCGCCGGGCTCGAGGTCGCTTGGGTCGACCGGTACGCCCATCTGCCACTGCGCACCGGTGTAGTGCGGGAGCGAGACGCCGACCTGCGCGTAGACGTACATGACGAGCCCGGAGCAGTCGAAGCCGCTCGGGCTCGCGCCGCCCCAGACATACGGAACGCCGAGGTACTGCATCGCGATGCCGACGACGCCGGTGTACTGCGACGGGGGCGCGGGCGGGATGAGCCCCGTGCTGAGGTCGAGCGTCGGCGTGGGGCCCGGCTGATACGTCGCCAGCCGCGCCTGCGCCTCGCGC
>JBOGZQ010000012.1:0-8546 GCA_050697375.1 Gaiellaceae bacterium
CTAAAGTGACGTGGCCTATCGCGGGCACTGGTTTGCGCAATGTCCGAAAAAGTGGGCCGTGCAGGGATCGAACCTGCGACCTTGGGATTAAGAGTCCCCTGCTCTACCAGCTGAGCTAACGGCCCGAAGCGGCGGCCATTGTAGCCTCGTGGCCGTGCGCGTTCTCTCGGTCGTGGGCAACCGCCCGCAGTTCATCAAGTCCGGGCCGGTGTCGGTCGCGCTCCGCGATGCGGGCATCGACGAAGTCGTCCTCCACACGGGCCAGCACTACGACCGCGAGCTGTCGGAGGTCTTCTTCGAAGAGCTCGGGCTCGGCGCGCCCGCGTACCGGCTCGACGTGCACACCGCCGACCCCGAGGCGATGCGGCCGGGCATCGCGGCCGCCGTCGAGGCGGAGCGCCCCGACTGGGTGCTCGTCTTCGGCGACACGAACTCGACCCGCGCCGGCGCCGAGGCCGCGGGCGTCGTCCGCGTCGCGCACGTCGAGGCGGGATTGCGCAGCGGCGATCTGTCGATGCCGGAGGAGCGGAACCGCATCGCCGTCGATCGTGTCTCGGCGCTCCTGCTCTGCCCGGACGAGCGCTCGCGCGCGACACTCATGGAAGAGCGCGTGGCGGGCGCGATCGAGGTGGTTGGCGACGTCATGGCCGATGCGAGCTTCCGGCTCGCGCCGATCGCCCGCGAGCGCTCGCACGTTCTCGGGCAGCTCCAGCTCGAGCCCGGCGGCTATCTCGTCGCGACCATCCACCGGGAGGCGAACGTCGAGCCCGGCCGGCTGGCTCGGATCGTCGACGGACTCCACCGCACCGGTGAGCCCGTCGTCTTCCCTGCGCACCCGCGCACGCGCGCGCGACTGACGGATGTGCCAGCGAACGTTCGCGTCGTGGAGCCGCTCGGGTACCTCGACATGGCGGCGCTCAGCTCGCAGGCCCGGGTGATCGTCACCGACTCGGGCGGTCTCCAGAAGGAGGCGTACTGGTACGGCGTCCCCTGCGTCACCGCCCGCCCGTCGACGGAGTGGGTGGACACAGTGGAGGTCGGGGCCAACGTGCTCGTGGACGACGACCCCGCGCTGCTCGCCGAGGCGGTCGCGTCCGCGCGCATGCCGGACGAGCGCCCGCCGCTCTACGGAGACGGATCGGCGGCTCCACGGGTCGCAGCTAGCCTTGCCGCGGCGTGAATCCGGACATCGCCATCATCGGGGCCGGCTACGTCGGCATGCCGCACGCCCAGACGTTCGCCGAGGCGGGCAAGCGCGTCGTCCTCGTCGACGTCCAGCAGGCGGTCGTCGATGGCATCAACCGCGGCGAGAGCCATATCGAGGACGTCCCGTCCGACGATCTGAAGCGGCTCGTCGACGCCGGGTCGATCTCGGCGACGACCGACTACGGGGTCGTCCGCGACTGTGCCGCGGTCGTCATCGCAGTGCCGACGCCGCTGTCGCCCCAGCGCGAGCCCGATCTCCGCCACATCGAGAGCGCCGCGCGCGCCATCGCCCCGAACCTGAAGAAGGGCCACATCGTCGTGCTCGAGTCGACGACATATCCGGGCACCACTCGCGAGATCCTGCAGCCCGTGCTGGAGGCGGGCAGCGGGATGAAGGCCGGCACCGACTTCCATCTCGCCTTCGCACCCGAGCGCGTCGACCCCGGCCGCACCGACTGGACGACGAAGTCGACGCCGAAGGTCGTCGGCGGCATCGACGCCGCCTCGACGAAGGCTGCGGCGGAGCTCTACCGCTCGGCGCTCGACGACGTGCACGAGGTCTCGACCGCAGAAGCGGCGGAGCTGACGAAGCTGCTCGAGAACATCTTCCGCTCGGTGAACATCGCGCTCGTCAACGAGCTCGCGCAGCTCTGCGACCGGATGGACATCGACGTGTGGGAGGTGATCGGCGCGGCGGCGACGAAGCCCTTCGGCTTCATGCCGTTCCAGCCGGGGCCGGGCCTCGGCGGGCATTGCATTCCGCTGGACCCGTACTACCTCGCGTGGAAGGCGCGTGAGTTCGACTTCAACACGCGCTTCATCGAGCTTGCGGGCGAGATCAACAACAACATGCCGTACTTCTGCCGCTCGGTGATCTCGCAGGCGCTCAACCACGGCGCGCAGAAGTCGCTCAAGGGCTCGAAGATCCTGCTCGTCGGCGTCGCCTACAAGGCGGACATCGGCGACGTACGCGAGTCTCCGGCCGAGAAGGTCCTCGAGCTGCTGCGCAATGCCGGCGCCGACGTCGCCTACCACGACCCGTACGTTCCGGAGTTCGACGGTCTGCGTTCGGTGGCTCTCGAGCCGAAGGCCTACGACTGCATCGCGATCGTGACAGCGCACTCGACGATCGACTACGACAAGCTCGTCGACGAGGCTCCGCTCGTCGTCGACCTGCGCAACGCGACGGGTGCGAAGGGCACGGCGTCGGACAAGGTGTTCAAGCTTTGATCGGAGTCACCGGTCTCGGCTATTGGGGGCCGAACCTCGCGCGCAACTTCGACGACCTCGGCGTCCTCTCTGCGCTGTGCGACCTCGATCCGGAGCTGCGCGAGCGCTATGCATCGCGCTACCCGAACGCGCGGATGTATTCGGACTTCGGCGAGCTGCTTGCGGACGACGAGGTGTCCGGAGTCGTGATCGCCACTCCGGTACCGACGCATTACGCCCTGGCCCGCAGCGCTCTCGCTGCTGGCAGGCACGTCCTCGTCGAGAAGCCGCCGGCGATGCGCGGCGTCGAGATCGACGAGCTCGTCGCGCTCGCAGCGGAGAAGGATCTCGTCCTCATGCCGGGCCACCTGCTCCTGTACCACCCCGGCGTCCGCAAGCTGAAGCAGCTCATCGACGACGGCGAGCTCGGCGACGTCCTCTGCGTCTACGGCAACCGCCAGAACCTCGGCATCGTGCGCACGAACGAGAACGCGCTCTGGTCGCTCGGCGTGCACGACCTGTCGGTGATGCTCTATCTCCTCGACGAGGAGCCGGAGCTCTGCGTCGCGCACGGCCGCGACTTCCTCACCGAGGGTGTCGAGGACGTCGTGTTCTGCTACCTGCGCTTCCCCAGCGGGAAGATCGCGCACATGCATCTCTCGTGGCTCGACCCGCACAAGATGCGGCGGATCACCGTCGTGGGCCGCGAGAAGATGGTCGTCTTCGACGACATGGAGCTCGAGCGCAAGGTGACGATCTACGAGAAGGCGCCGTGGAAGCGGACCGACAGCTACGGCGAGTGGCAGACGCGATCCGGCGACATCTCCATCCCGAAGATCCCGACGGACGAGCCGTTGAAGCTCGAGTGCCAGGAGTTCCTCCGCCTCATCGGCGGCGGGGGCGACCGGCGCAAGGTCGCCGAGGACGGCGCCCGCGTCGTCCGCGCACTCGACCGCCTCACGGAGTCGTTGAGTGGCTGAGGTCCACCCGAGCGCGATCGTCTATCCCGGGACAGTGCTCGGCGAAGGCGTGCAGGTGCTGGAGAACGCCGTCGTCGGCAAGCAGCCGTCGCTGTCGCCCCGATCGACGGCCAAGCGCGAGCCGCTGCCGCCGGCGGTGATCGGCGACGGCACGATCGTGTCCACCGGCGCGATCGTCTTCGCAGGGTCGCGCATCGGCGCGCGCGTCATCGTCGGAGACCAGGCATGTGTTCGCGAGCGGGTCGAGATCGGAGACGACGTCGTCGTCGGACGCGGTGTCCTCGTCGAGAACGACACCACCATCGGCGCACTGACGAAGATCCAGGCGGAGGCGTACATCACCGCCTACTCGACGCTCGAGGACAACGTCTTCATCGCGCCGTGCGTCGTCACGACCAACGACAACTTCATGGGCCGGACCGAGCGGCGGCACGAGCTGATGAAAGGCCCGACGATCCGGCGCGGCGCACGCATCGGCGGCGGCGCCATCCTGTGCCCCGGGATCGAGATCGGCGAGGAGGCGTTCGTCGGCGCGGGCGCCGTCGTGACGAAGAACGTCGACCCGCGGATGCTCGTCGTCGGCAATCCCGCGCGGGTGCTGCGAAGCGTCAGCTCCGACGAGCTACTGGACCAGTAGCCGTCTTGGTCCACTGGAGCGTGTACGGCGCGAAGCCCGGCGACGTCGCGTGCACTTCGAGGTAGTACCAGCCTTGCGCCGGTGCGCGGAACGACAGCTTCTTCGTCACCGACTGCGCATCGCGGTCGGCCAGCGACGAAGGCCGGTCGACGTGGACTGTCTTCGGCTTCCACAGCTCGAGCTGCAAGCTCGGGCCGCCGGTCGCGGCCAGCTGTACGCGCAACAGCTGCTGCTTCCTCAGCTGGATGCGGTAGACATCGACCGGGTCGTCCCAGTAGTCGATTGTCGCCTGCACCCTGTCGCGGTGCCCCCAGACCGTCCACGCAGAGGTGCCCGCGTCGTCGTTCGTCTCGTCGCGGTCGGCGGGCGGGACCGGGCCCGCCAGGTTCTCGACCGCCTTCGCGACGTCGAGCCGGCCCCAGCCGCTCAGCGGGTCGCGGAGGAGGCCGCACTTGGGGCATCCGTTCGCCGCGTTGACGTCGTCCGCGGTGCGCTCGAGCAGGAATCCGACCTGGCTGTTCGTCAGCAGCGGGTCGACGGCGAAGAGCACTGCCGCCGCCGCCGAAACCTGCGGCGCCGCGAACGACGTACCCTCGGCGTTGCGGTAATCCTCCGTCCCGCAGTCCGAGTACCCCTGGTCGGGGCAGCCCGCGTTCAACCCCGTCAGTGCCCGCGGGAACGTCGAGAAGATCGACGATCCCGGCGCGGAGAGGTCGTTGAACACCGGGTCGCGGTTCGAGTAGTCGGGCACGTTTCCCACGCGTGTGAGCGCGCTGACGCCGATGACGTGCGGGAGCGCCGCCGGGTAGCTCGCGTACGGCCACGGCTGCGACGGCGCCTCGTCGCCGTTGCCGACCGCCGCAACGAGGACGGCGCCCTTCGAGTACGCGTACGCGACCGCCGCCGCTTCGATCGGCGAGTACGTGTCGCGCGCGGGATCCGCGACGTCGCGCAGACCGCCGAGGCTGAGGTTGATGACGCGGGCGCCGTTGTCGACCGCCCAGCGAATCGCGCCCGCCTCCGCCGCGAGCGGGATCGTTCCGTCGGGCGTCACCACCTTCGCGATCAGAAGCTGCGCCGTGTATGCGATGCCGACGATGCCGGTCGATCCGAGGTCGGCCGCGATCTCGCCGGCGACGAACGTCCCGTGCCCTTCTGTGTCGACGCACGCGCTTCCGCCGACGAAGCTCTTCTCGGCAAGCAGCCGGCCGGCGAAATCGGGGAGCGCGCAGTCGACGCCGGAGTCGACGACGGCGACCGTCACTGGCTGGAGGTCGGTCGGCGGTGTCGCCCAGGCATCGAATGCGTGGTCGTCCTGGAGGTACCACTGCCGTGGCGCGAGCGAGTTCGGCGGTGTGAACGCAGCAGCAGGGGCCGCCGCCGCCAGCGCCGCGGTGACGAGCAGCAACAGGAGGCGGCGCATTATCCGGCCGAGACCTGCGGCGCCGTCATCCCCGCCGCGAAACCCTGGCCGGGCGTGACGACGATGCGGTACGTCGTTCCTGCCGGAACATCGATGGGCACCGAGAACGTCCCGTCCGGTGCGACCGTCCCGGTCGCGAGCGGGGTCCACGACAGGTCGGTGTTCTGCACGTCGATCTCGACCGGCACGCCGGGGAGGACCGGCTGCACCGTGCCGGCGACGAGGCCGGGCGCCGGGGTCGAGAGTTGCACGAGCGGTGCGATGCGGACGCGGACGTAGCCGACCGCGGCTGTGGGCGTCGCGAGGCGATAGTCCGTCGTTACCAGCGGCGCCTCGGGCAGAAGCAGCGATCCGTCCACCGCCGGCGTCACCGGGCCGACGAGCGACCACGAGCCGCCGAAAGCGCGCTGCTCGAGCGAGACGCCGGCGATGCCCCGGACGAGGCCGGTGAGCGTCACCGAGGACCCGAACGGGACCGGCGCCACGGGAGCTGGCTGCTGAAGCGACATCATCGACACGCTGAACCACGTCGAGCGTAGCCCGAGTGCGCCACTGACGGTGCCTCCGCCGAACGACTGAGCCGACGTCGAGCCGACCGAGAGCGACGGCAGCGTGATCACCGACACCCTGCTCACCCGGCCCGCCGGATCGGTGGTCGTCTGGAGGTCGAGGATCGATCCCTTCACCTTGAGCGCGTTCGCGAACGTCTTCGCACTGATGGGGACGGGGCCCCAGTTGTGGTACGGCGAAAGGACGTCGAACGGATCGGGGACCGAGACGAGGTAGGGCACGGGTGCGACGCCCCAGCCGTCGGCGATCGACTCGGTCTCGCCGCCGGAGCTGGAGAAGAAGTACGTCGCGGCGACCTTGCCGGCGTACATCACCACCTGCCCGCGTGTCGCGTCGACTGCGGCGTTCGTCGCCGCGGTCTCGTGCGAGACGCCGAGGTACACCTGGCTGCGAGAGTCCGCGTACTCGTCGAACGGCGCCGCGATCTTCTTCGTTGCGAGCGCGTATGAGCGGGCGGCGACGGCCTGCGCCTGGAGCGCGGGCGGCGACCAGGCCGACGGCATCTCAGCCGGGACGACGCCGTACAGATAGTCCTCGAGCCCGACGACGTTGATCGCGCGCAGCTTGTCGTTCACGACGTCGACCTGGATCTGCCCGCGGTACGGCCGCGTCAGCGTCATCCAGCCGCCCGCGCCGGCGTTGAACGTCAGCGGCGCCATCATCGCCCGGCCGTCGACGACGAGCTTGGGGGTGAGCGTCAGCGCGCCGGCAGGGATCTGCTCGGTGACGCCGTTCGTGTCGGTAAGGGTGAACGGAACCGTGCTCGAGACCTTGAGCGTCTTCTTGCCGTCGGCGAGGAGGACGCGGATGAGCGTCGTCTGCGTCGTGCCGATGGTCGTCCCCGGGTAGTAGTGCGCGAGGATCTGCTGGTAGCCGTAGCCGTGGAGCGCGTAGCCCCACGCGCCGTACTGGCTCATCCCGATGCCGTGGCCCCAGCCGTGGCCGCTGAAGAGGAAGAGCGCGCCGGTGCCGGCCTTCGCGGCGACGCACCCCGAGGCGCACACGGGAGGCAGGTCGGGCGGGGACGCGGAGGCCGTCCCGGCGGCGAGGAGGGACGCGGAAACGGCCAGAATCAGGGGAAGACGGGACATTTGGGCACGGCGAAGCTAGCTGATTTTCAAATCGGATTTCGGCGCTGCGGGCTAAAGTCATTCCGCCATGCGGCTTCTCGTCACCGGCGGCGCCGGCTTCATCGGCTCGAACTTCGTCCTCTCCAGCATCGCGCAGACGGGCGAGACAGTGGTCAATCTGGACAAACTCACCTACGCCGGCAACCTGCGCAACTTGGTCACCCTCGACGGTGACGCGCGCCACGCGTTCGTGCAGGGCGACATCTGCGACCGGGCGCTGGTACGCCGGCTGTTCGCCGAGCACCGCCCGCGCGCGATCGTGCATTTCGCGGCCGAGAGCCACGTCGACCGATCGATCGAGGGGCCGGCCGAGTTCGTGCAGACCAACGTGGTCGGCACCTTCAGTTTGCTGGAGGAGGCGAGGGCGTACTGGACCGAACTGCCGCAGGCGGAGAAGGCGTCGTTTCGCTTTCTGCACGTCTCGACCGACGAGGTCTACGGCTCACTCGGCGCGGACGATCACGCCTTCGGCGAGCAGACGCCCTACGCGCCCAACAGCCCCTATGCGGCGTCCAAGGCGGCCTCCGACCACCTGGTGCGCGCCTACCACCACACCTACGGTCTGCCCGCGCTGACCACCAACTGCTCGAACAACTACGGCCCCT
Organism: Gaiellaceae bacterium; assembly: GCA_050697375.1. GTDB lineage: Bacteria > Actinomycetota > Thermoleophilia > Gaiellales > Gaiellaceae > Palsa-739. Next base: position 7,761 of record JBOGZQ010000012.1, read on the forward strand.
ACCAGTTTCCCGAGAAGCTGATCCCGCTCGTGATCCACAACGCGCTCGCCGGCAAGCCGCTGCCCGTGTACGGCGACGGCAAGAACGTGCGCGACTGGCTCTACGTGCTTGACCATTGCGCCGCCGTGCGCCTCGCGCTCGACCAGGGCCGCCCGGGCGAGACTTACAATGTCGGCGGCAACAGCGAGCGGACCAACATCGAGGTGGTGCGGCTGATCTGCAATCTGCTCGACCGGGCGCAGCCGCGCAGCCGCGGCGGCTACGCCGACCTGATCGAGTTCGTCAAGGATCGCCCCGGCCACGACCGCCGCTATGCGATCGACAGCGCGAAGATTCGCGGCACCCTTGGCTGGCGGCCGCAGGAGAGCTTCGAGTCCGGGGTCGAGAAAACTGTGCGCTGGTACCTCGCCAATCGGACCTGGACGGAGGACATTACGAGCGGCGCCTATCGCGACTGGGTAGAGCGGAACTACGGCATGAGAGGACAGGCATGAAGGGGATCATCCTCGCCGGCGGCTCGGGCACGCGGCTCTATCCGGTGACGCAGGTCGTCTCCAAGCAGCTCTTGCCGGTGTACGACAAGCCGATGGTGTACTACCCGCTCTCGACCCTGATGCTGGCCGGGATCCGCGACATCCTGGTCATCTCGACGCCGCAGGACACGCCGCGCTTCGAGCAGCTGCTCGGCGACGGCTCCAAGTGGGGGATCAAGCTTCGCTATGCGGTTCAGCCGCGGCCCGAGGGGCTCGCCCAGGCGTTCATCGTCGGGCGAGAATTCATCGGCGC
>JBOGZQ010000013.1:0-7163 GCA_050697375.1 Gaiellaceae bacterium
ATGGCTGACGAGCGCGAACGCACGCTGCAAGAGCAGCTCGAGGAGATCGGGGCCCAGCTGGACTGGGTCCGTGGTTACCTTTGACGTCGCTTCGCTGACGGCCCGCATCGCCGAGCTCGAAGAGGAGCTCGCGAAACCCGACTTCTGGAACGACCAGCAACGCGCCGCGAAGCTCTCGGCCGAGCACACGCGGGCGCAGCGCAAGCTCGACCGCTACGAGCGCCTGCAGTCGAACGTCGCCTTCCTCGAAGAGGGCGTCGGCACCTTCCCCGAGGAGGAGCTGCTCCCCGTCCTGCACGAGACGCATCAGGAGCTCGCGCAACTCCAAGAGGACGCGCTCTTCTCCGGCGAGTACGACGCCGGCGACGCCGTCGTCACGATCCAGGCCGACGCGGGCGGCACCGACGCGCAGGACTGGGCCGAGATCCTCCTGCGCATGTACCTGCGCTGGGCCGAGCGCCGCGGCTTCAAGACGGAGATCCTCGAGACGAGCCCGGGGGAGGAGTACGGGATCAAATCGGCGACGCTCACGATCAAGGGCGAGAACGCATACGGCATCCTCAAGGCCGAGCGCGGCAAGCATCGCCTCGTGCGCCTCAGTCCGTTCGACTCCGCGCACCGCCGCCACACGAGCTTCGCGCAGGTGATCGCCGCGCCCCTTCTGGATGACGCCGCCGCGATCGAGATCGACGACGACGACATCCGCATCGACACGTTCCGCTCGTCCGGCGCGGGCGGCCAGCACGTGAACAAGACCGACAGCGCCGTCCGCATCACGCACATGCCGTCGAACATCGTCGTCTCCGTCCAGAACGAGCGCAGCCAGTCGGCGAACAAGGAGGTCGCGATGAAGATCCTCCGCTCCCGCCTCGCAGAGAAGGCGGAGGAGGAGCGCGAGGCCGAGCTCGCGCGCGAGCGCGGCGGAGTCAACATGGGCTTCGGCGGAAACGCGATCCGCAGCTACGTCCTGCACCCGTATCAGCAGGTGAAGGACGCGCGAACGGGCTTGGAGGTGGGGAACGCCCAGGGCGTCCTCGACGGCGACCTCGACCGCTTCATCCGCGCATATCTCCTGCAATCGGCCGGAAACGGGAGCTGACCCGCCGACTCGTCCGCTAGACTCGGCTCTCTGGTGCGGGGCCTACGCGACCGGTTGTGGACGTGACAGAGCTCGAGATAGAAGAACAGCCGGCGGACGTCGGCACCGTGGAGCGGGCGCCGATCGGCGTCGGCTCGATGATCACCTTCGAGGACGTGACGAAGGTGTACGAGCCCGACGTCGCGGCCCTCAAGAACGTGACGTTCGTCATCGAGAAAGGCGAGTTCGTCTTCGTCGTCGGCGCCTCCGGCTCGGGCAAGTCGACGCTCATCAAGCTCCTCCTGAAGGAGATCGAGCCGTCGACCGGCCGGATCATGGTCGGCGGGCGCGACCTGACGCGGCTCAAGCACAACAAGGTGCCGCTTCTGCGCCGCAACGTGGGCTGCGTCTTCCAGGACTTCAAGCTGCTGCCGAGCCGCACGGCCGCCGACAACGTCGCGTACGCGCTCAAAGTGCAGGGCGAGAGCCGCGCGTCGATCCGGCGCAAGGTGCCCGAGGTGATGAACATGGTCGGGCTCGCGCACAAGATGAACTCGTTCCCCGACGAGCTTTCGGGCGGCGAGCAGCAGCGCGTCTCGATCGCGCGCGCCGTCGTCAACCACCCGCCGCTGCTCGTCTGCGACGAGCCCACCGGGAACCTCGACCCCGACACGTCGGTCGGGATCATGCAGCTCCTCTACCGCATCAACCGCGCCGGGACGACGATCCTGATGGTGACGCACGACCGCGAGATGGTCGACAAGATGCGCAAGCGCGTCATCGCCCTCGAGGACGGCCGGCTCGCGCGCGACGAGCGCCGCGGAGGGTACGCCTCGGAGTGAGCAAGGTCCGCTTGATCTTCTCGGAGGCGTGGTCCTCGATCTCGGCGAACGTGTCGACGACGTTCGCGGCGACGATCACGGTGCTCATCTCGATGTTCCTGCTCGGCCTCTTCATCGCGCTCGGCACGTGGGTGCTGTCGTACTCGAACCACGTCAAGCGGGAACTCGTCGTGCACGTGTACTTCGCGACCGGGAAGCACCAGCCGACGCAGGCGCAGGAGGCGCAGGTCGGCCAGGAGCTACGCAAGGACTCCCGCGTCAAGACGGTGGCGTACGTCTCGAAGGAGACTGCCTTCAACGAATCGGCCAAGAAGTATCCGGCGCTGTACGCGAACGTCCCGACCAACCCGCTGCCCGACTCCTACCTGGTGAAGCCGAAGAACCCGAACGACGCGCCGAAGATCGGCCGCGACATCCAGAAGCAGGTGAAGGGGACGCCCGCGCAAGCGGCGCTCTGGCCCGGCGTGAACGACATCAAGTGGGGAGACAAGACGACGAAGCGCGTGCTGACCGTCGCCGAGGTGATCTCGATCGTCTTCCTCGTCGCGATCGTCCTGCTCGACACCGCGTCGACGCTGCTGATCGCGAATACGATCCGGCTGTCGATCTTCGCCCGCCGCCGCGAGATCGAGGTGATGAAGCTCGTGGGCGCGACGAACTGGTTCGTCCGCGGCCCGTTCATGCTCGAGGGGCTCCTTCAGGGCTTCGTCGGGTCGCTGCTCGCGGTCGTCCTCCTCGTCCTCGGGAAGACGGTCGCGCTGCCGTCGATCCTCGGCCATCTCCACTCCACGAGCGACGTCCACGCCCTGCCGTTCGTCCTGAACGCGCTTGCGCTCCTCGCCGCCGGCCTGCTCCTGGGCGCCGCCGGCTCCGGCCTCACCCTCCGCCGTTTCCTCCAGGTCTAGCGCCCCCTAGCGCCCGGCCGCCGGGGGCCGTATGCTCCCGCCGACTCGATGCGGCGCACGCTGATCCTCCCGGCTGCGGTCGTCGTCCTCGCCGGCCCGTTCGTGGCCGGATACCTGTTGTCGCGCCCTGACCATGGGACGACGCCGGTCGTGCTGCCCACCGCGGTCGCCGAGGTGCGCGAGGCACTCGCTGCCCGCTACTACCGGCCGCTGCCCGCCGGCGTGCTCCGCCTCGGCTCGGTGCATGCGATGCTGTCAGCGCTGCGCGATCCGTACACGGCGTACCTCACACCGCTGAGCTACAAGCTCGTCGAGCACGACACCGCCGCGAGCTACTCCGGGATCGGCGTGGAGGTGCTGCCGACCGAGCGCGGACTCGTCGTCGTCAACGTGCAGCACGGCCCGGCGGCGCACGCTGGCGTGCAGCGCGGCGACGTCATCGTCGCCGTCGGCGGCCGCTCCGTCGTCGGGCTCGACGCAGCGGCGGCGCTCAACCGTGTCGTCAGTGCGCCCGGCGGGCGGATCGCGCTCGTCCTCCAGCGGCAGGGATCGATCGTCCATCTCGACTTCCACCGTGGTGTCGTGAGCGCGCCGACGGTGCAGGGACGCATCGTCCTGTACGGCGGCGCACGCTGGGGCGACATCAGAGTCGCCAGCTTCCGCGCCCGCACCGCCGAGCTCGTCCGGCAGGACGTGCAGCAGCTCACTCGGAAGGGTGCGAGCGGCTTCGTGCTCGACCTGCGCGGAGACCCGGGCGGCCTCCTGAGCCAGGCGGTCGCGGTGTCGTCGGTGTTCCTGAACGGCGGGATCGTCGTCTCGCTGTCGGGCGCACACTTCGTGCACGAGGAGTTCCACGCGGCGCGCGGGAAGGCGACGAAGCTGCCGCTAGTCGTGCTCGACGATCGGTATACGGCGAGCTCGGCCGAGATCGTCGCGGCAGCGCTCGAGGAGCGCGGTCGCGCGCTCGTCGTCGGCGAACGCACATTTGGGAAGGGCGTCGTCCAGGCGGTCGACCCGCTCGACAACGGCGCCGCGCTCGTCATCACCGTCGCGAGCTACTACACGCCGGACGGCGAGTCGATCTCGCACGTCGGCGTCACGCCGGAGCTGAGCGCGGTCGACAATCCGGCCACGCCGCAGGACGAAGCGCTGCTGGTGGCCCTGCGCACCCTGGCGCGCCCGGCCTCGTAGCTACGGTGGCGCCGTGGCCTCGCGGCGCCAAAAACGACCTTCGCGCACCGAGCGGTACGAGCGCCGCCGGCCCGTCGCGGACCTGACGGTCCGCCTCCCGCACCGAACGACGGAGCCTGAGTCGGTTGTTGCGCACCTCGGCCCGACGAACTCCGGCAAGACGCACGACGCACTGCGCTTCCTCGTCGAGACGGGCCGCGGCGTGTATGCCGCGCCGCTCCGCATGCTCGCGCAGGAAGCGCACCGCCGGCTCTCGGCAGAGCTCGGAGACGAGCGCGTCGGGCTCGTCACCGGCGAGGAGCGCGTCAGCCCGGACGCGCCGATCATCTGCTGCACCGCCGAGATGGCGCCGATGCAGGGCGAGACGCTCGTCCTCGACGAGGTGCAGTGGGCCGAGGACGAGGAGCGCGGATCCGCATGGACGCGGCTCATGCTCGGCGGCGAGTACCGCCACATCCTCCTGCTCGGCGCGGTCGAGGCGCTCCCGCTCGTCCGGCACGCGTTTCCCGATGTCGAGATCAAGTTCTTCGAGCGGAAGGCGCCGCTCGACTGGGTGGGACGCCGGCCGATCACCGGCCTTCGCGCGGGGACGGTCGTCGTCGCGTTCAGCCGACGCGCGGTGATCGGCATCGCCGGTGAGCTCAACCAACTGCACCCGGGGCGCGTCGCGGCGCTGTACGGCGCGATGCCGCTCGCGTCGCGGCGCGAGGAGATCGACCGCTTCATCTCCGGCGCCGCCGAGGTGTGCGCTGCGACGGACGTGCTCGGGCACGGCGTCAACCTCCCGTGCGAGACGCTCCTCTTCGCCGAGACGGAGAAGTTCGACGGCAAGGAGCGGCGCGACCTCGAGCCGTGGGAGATCGCGCAGATCGCGGGTCGCGCGGGACGCTTCGGCTTCCACGAGCGCGGCCACGTCGGCGTCCTGACGGGCCTGCCGTGGGCGGATCCGGATCCCGAGCTCGTGCGCAACGCACTCACGCCGCACGTGCAGCTTCCCGGCGGCCACCTCGGCTACCGCGTCGTCGACACGGGTCGGCTGCGCCCGCAGCTCTCCGACCTGAACGTGACGCGGGTCGACGACCTCGAGTCGGCGCTGACCGCGTGGAGGCACGCGGCGCTGCGCTACTGGAGCGTCGACGGGTGGCTGACGGTGGAGTCGATCCAGCCGCTGCTCGCGCGCCTCGACGCCGTGCGCCAGGCGCTGCATCACAGTCGCAGGAGCCTCGAGCTCGCGGACGTGTGGAAGCTCATGCAGGCGCCGATCGACGAGGACGGGCTCGGGCTCCTCGGGACGCTCGCGTGCGCGCTCGCCGGCGACAACCCGCAGAAGACGATCATCGGCTGGCTCCTCGATCCCGCGCGCCTTGCCGCTGCGGGGCTCGAGGAGGCGGAGCAGGCCGCGCGGGAGGCGTCCATCCTCCGCTGGTTCGCGCTTCAGTACCCGGGCGTCGCCGGCGTCACGATCGAGAAAGCTGCTGCACTCGAAGAGGCCGCGTCGGCACGCGTGGTCGAGGAGCTGCGCGCCGAGATCGAGGATCCGACGATCGGTCGCTGCCGCGCATGCGGCGCGCGCACGGCCCCGTGGGCGACCCTGTGCGACAGCTGCTTCATGGCGCGCGGCTACCGCGCGCGCAGAAGAAGCTGAGTGCAGCGGAAGAGCGCCATCGGCCGGCCCTCCGCGTCGGTGACTGTGGCGTCCCAGACCTGCGTCGTGCGGCCGCCGTGGACGAGCCGCGCTTCGCACTCGAGCGTGCCGGCCTGTGCGCTGCGGAGGAAGTTCGTCTTCAGCTCGATCGTCGTGAAGCCCGTCGCACCATCGGGCAGGTTGAGGATGCAGCCGTAGCCGCAGGCGGAATCGGCGAGCGAGACGACCGTCCCCGCGTGCAGGAATCCGTTCGGCGCCTGGTGGACGGGAGCGAGCTCGAGCCGCGCCCGTGCGACGCCGTCGCCGACGTCGTAGACGTCGATGCCGAGCAGGCCGGGGAGGCCAGACGAGCCCAGTTCTCTGAGCTGCGCGAGGCTGAGATCCACGGGCGCGAGCCTACACTTGCCCCTCGATGGCGAGACCGCAGGGAGAGAAGCTCATCGCCGACAACCGGCGCGCGCGTCACGACTACCACCTCGGCGACCGGGTCGAGGCCGGCGTCGTGCTCTCCGGGACCGAGGTGAAGTCGCTGCGCGAGGGGAAGACGTCGCTCCAGCGCGCGTACGGCGAGGTGAGCGAGAACGAGGCGTGGCTCGTCGGCGTGCACATCCCCGAATACCTTCAGGGGAATCGCGCGAACCACGATCCCGACCGGCCGCGGAAGCTGCTTCTCCACCGGCGCGAGATCGACCGGCTGTACGGCCAGGTGCGGGAGAAGGGCGTGACGCTCGTCCCGACGCGGATGTACTTCAAGGACGGCCGCGTGAAGGTCGAGCTCGCGGTCGCGCGCGGCAAGGAACTGCACGACAAGCGGCGCGACATCGCCGCCCGCGACGCGCAGCGGCAGATCGAGCGCGAGCTCGGGCGGCGCCGCTAGTCGACCGCGAGCAGGTCGACGACGAAGACGAGCGGCTCGTGCGGCGCAATGACGCCGTTGCCCGCGCCGCGGGCGCCGTACGCGAGCGCCGACGGGATGGTCAGCTTCCGCCGGCCGCCGACGCGCATCCCGGCGACGCCCTGATCCCAGCCCGCGATCACCTGTCCCTTGCCGAGCGCGAAGCGGAATGGCTCGCTGCGGCTCCACGACGCGTCGAACTCCTCGCCGGTGCGGAAGGCGACGCCGACGTAGTGCACCGTGACCTTGCGGCCCGGCGTCGCCTCGTCGCCGTCGCCCACCACGACGTCCTCGACGCCGAGGTCGAACGGAATGTCTCCCTGCGGCTGCTCGATCGTGGGGCGGTCGAGTGTCACGGCGGCACCCTAGCTACACTGTTCGCGAACTGAACATACGGGGGCGACCTGGTTTCGACGTGGTCGATCCATCCGGTTGAGCTGCAAGCCGAGGTCGCCGGTTGGCCTCGTTAATCCACCGGCACCAATCAAATGCGAATCCTCGTGATCTCGCACTCGCTGCCTAGTTCGTAAGAGCTAGAAGGCGACGCCCCTCCGAGTTGGGCCCGTGACTCGGGGCGGCGCCAACGAACGGGCTCGGCGCCGAGGGA
>JBOGZQ010000014.1:0-4610 GCA_050697375.1 Gaiellaceae bacterium
GGACACGCCGGAGAGGGCATGGACGCCGCCGAAGCTCATCGAGACGCCGTCGACCTGCAACAACGAAGCCATCAGGCCTTCACCATCGTCGGCGCCTCGGTCGCGGGGAGACCGGGCCGCGTTACGGGCGCGGGCCTGTCGGGGAACCGCGGCGCGGGCGGGAACCGCCTGCGTACTCGCTCCTGCCAATCGGGAACGAGACCCTGCGGGGTGATGATGACCTGGACGATGAGGGTCACGCCCACGATGAGCGGGAACCACAGCGTCGACAGCGGCGTGTGCGTCAGCAGCTCGGGCCCGAAGATGAGAAAGATTCCGCCCAGCGCGGCCGCGCCGACCGAGCGGACACCGACCACGATCGCGATCGCCACCACCGTCAGCGACTGCTGGATGGTGAAGGCTCCCGCGCTCACCGAACCGATTGCGGGAGCGAGCAGGCCGCCGGCCAGGCCGGCAAGCCCGGCCGAAACGCCGAACGCAGCAAGCTTCCACGCGGTGAGGTTGACGCCGCTCGTCGCGGCTGCGATCTCCGAGTTCCGGATCGCCCGCAGGACGCGGCCGGTCTTCGACCTGCTGAGGTTCCAGACCGCGAGCGCAGCGAGGAGGAACACCCCGAGGGTGAACAGATAGAAGGCGTAGGCGCCGGCAAGCGAGATGCCGAGGAAGCTCGGACGCCCGAGCGTCCACGACGAGATGCCGCCCGAGAACGAGTCCCACGTTCCCGGCGCCAGCAGGAAGCGGTCGAAAAAGAGCGCGACCGCGATCGTCAGGATCGCCAGGAAGAGGCCCGACAATCGCAGCGCCGGGATCCCGACCAGCACTCCGACTCCCATCGAGCAGATCACGCCCAGCAGCAGGGCCGGCCAGAAGTTCCAGCCGTGGCCTCCGACGAGCGAGCCGACGGTGAAGGCGCCGATCGCGGCGAACGAGTACTGGCAGAACGAGACCTGGCCGACCAGTCCGGTCAAGACGACGAGCGACAGCACGATCAGCCCGACGATGAGTGCGTACGCCGCGAGCGACTGGTAGTAGCTCGAGAGGAGCGCAGGGGCGAAGACCCCGATCCCGATCGCCTCGACGACGATCATGCGCCGGAGTGGGGCGTTGCCGGCGGCGGGGACCGGCGCGTACTCTCGCGCGGCCGAGATGTGCTGCGCGAGGCGCGCTCCGGGGCGGAAGAGGATCGCCAGCGTCAAGAGGACGAGCGCGAAGGTCACCGCTTGGCCGGTGCCGGCATTCGACGAGAAGATGCGCGGATACGTCTCGGCGAGGCCGAGGAACATCGCACCGACCACCGTCCAGGGCAGGCTCGTGAGCCGGCCGATGAGGGCGGCGGTGAAGGCGTCGATCACCACGATCGTCAGCGAGATCGGGTCGAAGTTGATGCGCGGCGTGATCAGGACTCCGGCGATCGCGCCCATGGCGGAGCCGGCTACCCAGGAGACCGCCATGACGCGGCTCACGTTGATCCCCCACAGCCGGGCCGCGTCGGGGTCGTCGGCGACGGCCCGCATCGAGGTGCCGAAGGTCGTCCACCGGAGCACGGCGGCGGTACCGAACGCGAGGCCGAGAGCGACGAGGATCGTCGTGAACTCGTCCCAGCCGACGACCACGGACGTGCCAGGGAACGTGAAGCCCTGGATCGGCGCCAGCTGGACCGGGCGGTGGTACGCCGTCTGCCCCCAGATCAATCCGGCTGCCGTCTGCAGCACGAGCAGCCAGCCGATCGTCACGACGACTTTGCTCAGTGCCGAGCGCCCGGCCAGGGGACGGATCGTGAAGCGCTCGATGACGTAGCCGATCGCCCCACCCGCGACGATCGCGGCGAGCAGGCCGACCGCCGCCGGCGCCCCCATGACGGTGGAGACCTGATAGGCGACGAAGGCGCTGAACATCGACACCGCGCCCTGCGCGAAGTTGAGCACGCCCGAGACGCGGTAGATGAGGACGAGGCCGATCGCGGCCAGGGCGTAGATGCCTCCGAGCGTTATCCCGATGACGGTGTACCCCGGAAGCAGGCCCCAGTCGGCCGCAGCGAGGGTGCTCATCCGAAGCAGTTCCAGTTGGACGTGGTCCTCCACTGGCCGTTGTAGTTGTGGAGCCACTCGAGGCAGTGCAAGGGGTCGTGGCTATTCCCGGCCGAGTACGAGATCGGTGTCGTGATGCCGCCGTCGTCGAGGTTCTTCAGGCCGTTGAGCGCGTTGACGAGGCTCTGCCTGGTGACGGGAGCGTTGCCGATGCTCTTGACCGCCTGGACGAAGACTTCGGCGGCCAGCCACTGGTAGGTCGAGTAGGTGTCGAGCGCTTGGTACTGGCCGGGGTAGTACGTGTGCACGGCATTGAGGTACTGCGCGATCGCCGGCGTGTTCGTGTGGTCGAGGAACTCGAGCACCGGCGTCGCCGAGTCGGCGCCGTAGACCGGGCAGCTCGAGCCGCAGCCGGAGTCGTACTCCCGGTTGGCCGACGCCTTGTCCAGTCCTCCTCCGAGGAGCGGCACGTGGAAGTTCTGACGCTCCATCGCCTGGAACAGGCGGGCGTAGGAGAACGGGTCGAGGAAGGCGGCGACCGACTGCGCGCCGCTCGCCTGGAACTTGAGCACGATGTCGGTGTAGTCGGCCTTGGTCGCGTCGACGGTCTCGACGTCGACCGGTGTGATCCCCTGTGCCTTCATCGCGTTCAGGAACGACTGCTCGACCGGCGCGATGAAGTTGGCGTTGAGGAAGATGACCCCGGGCTTCTTGAGGCCGATCTGGCCGGCGTGCGTGCCGAGCGCGGTTCCCTCGGTGATGAGGCTCGGCGTCGTCGGGTACGAAAGCGGCGATGCGTACTCCGAAGGCACGCCGAGCCCGCCGATGATCGGGACGCCCTGCTGGGTCAGATACGTGGTCTCGTTCTGCTCGCCGGACAGCGACAGCCAGCCGACGATGGCGAGCACGCCCTGGCTGATCAGCTTCTGCGCGCACTGGTGCGCAGACGACGGGTCGTACTTCGAGTCGCAGTCGATCAGCTGGAACTTGTAGCCGTCGACTCCGCCCGCCTGGTTGACCATGTCGAAGTACGAGCGGACGGTGTCGCGCTCGACCGTCGCGTCGATCGGCCCGGTCTCGTCGTAGATGCCGCCAACGGTGATGACCCCGTGGTTCACGCCTTGCTGGGGGCTCTGCGTCGTGCTGGTCGGGGCAGCGCCTGTGCCTCCCGAGCTGGTCTTCCCGCCTGAGCTCTTCGGCGCGACCGTCTTGCCGCCCGAGCTCTTTGCAGCGTGGCCGCTGGGCGCGGCGCCGCTGCTCGCGACTTGCGCGACCGGCGTACTGCCGCTACTCGCCGGCGTCGCGCTGCCGCCCGGGGTTGCCGTGCCCGAGCTGCTGCCCGACGGGGCCGTGTAGGACTGCCCGGCGACCGCAGCCGTAGCCGGCTGCGCCGTACCGCCGCCCCGATGCGAGAAGTCATATGCGATGGCACCGCCGAGGGCGAGGGTCGCCATGACGTTCACCGTCATGAACACGATTGCAACCCGTTCCCGCATGGGGTCTCCCTTGGGCTGGTGACGTTGGCGCCGCAGCGCCCTTGAATCGCCGTTCAACGGAAACCTCGTGCTTTTCCGGTCGCGCGTTTTGAAAACGTCGGCGCCGCCACAGGAGGTACGGGTGCGCGCCGTGATGGAGCGCGATCGCTAGCTCCTCGAGCGGCTCGTCTGCTGACGCTTGACGGAGATACTCAGACGGCGACGATTTCGACGAGGGTGCTGAGGCCGCCGAAGTCGTCGGGGTTGCGGGTGTAGAGGGAGAGCTGGTTGGCGTGCGCGGTTGCCGCGATCAGCATGTCGGCGACGCGGCGTCGGTGTGAGCGACCGGTCGCGGCGACCGCGGCCGCGATCTGTCCGTAGCTGCGTGCGGCGATGACGTCGAATGGAAGTGGTTCGAACGTCGCCTCGACCTGTTGCAGACGGGCTTGGCGGCGGGCGCCTTCGGCTCCGGTCGCGGCCAGGTGCGGGCCGGCGGCAAGTTCGGCGAGCGTGATCGTGCTCACCGCCGCCTCGTCAGGGAGCGCCGCTGCGACAGCCGGGTTGTCCCAGTCGATCACGACCGAGGTGTCGAGCAGCCCAGCTGCCATCTACGGGAGGTCCTGGTCGATTGCGCTGTCGAGGTCGGCGCGGAACTGGTCGAGATCGACGTGCGGGCCGGCCGCGGCGAGCGCGACGAGTTCCGCCTTGGGGACGAAGCTTCGACGCGTCCCCTCGATCGGCCGCAGCTCTGCAACGGGGACGCCGTTGCGTGTCACGACGAAACTCTCGCCGGCGGCGACGGCGGCGATCACCCGAGCGTTGGCGTTGCGCAGCTCACGCTGGGGGATGGTCCGTGGCATGGCATCATCGTAGCAGGGAAGGCTACGCCCTGCTACAGGGAGCCAATATCGGGTTCAAGCGGCGGCGGGGTGGTATTCGTGGATGAGGCTGCCGAGAGGTCGTGGCGCTTCGGCGCCGTCTAATCTCGGATCGCTCGACAAGCACCGAGAGGAGCCGTCATGACCTCGATCAAGTCTGTCTACCTCGAAGTCTCCGACCGGCGGCCGCGGAAGGGTTCTATCGCGACGGCTTTCGGGTTGGGTGATCC
>JBOGZQ010000015.1:0-4708 GCA_050697375.1 Gaiellaceae bacterium
TCACGCTCGCCAACAACGTCTGAGCAGCCCGGCGGCGCTACATCGTTGCGGCGGAGCGCGGCTTGCGGTTCGGCAGGTGAATCGCGCGGCCAAGCGCCACCAACCCCGCCTCCTTGATCGCCTCGGCAAGCGTCGGGTGCGGGGCCATGCCGTCCGCGACCGTCTCGACCGTCGCCTCGGCGTCGATCGCGACCACGCCCGCTTCGATCATGTCGGTGACGTGCGGGCCGACCATGACCAGCCCGAGCAGCTCGCCGTAGCGGGTCTCGTGAATCGACTTCACCCAGCCGGTCGTCTCGTTCTGCATCACCGCGCGCGCGTTGGCGATCCACGGGCACGTCCCGACGGCGACATCGTCTCCGTACTGCTCGCGGGCCTCCGCTTCGGTCAGGCCGACGGCCGCGATCTCCGGGTCGGTGTAGATCGGCCGCGGGACGGCGCGGTTGTCGACGACGGCGTCGTGGCCGCACGCGTTCTCGGCCGCGACCTCGCCCTCGCGGAACGCGGTGTGCGCGAGCTGCCAGTACCCGGCGCAGTCGCCGACCGCGTAGATGTGCGGGACGGTCGTGCGGCGATGCTCGTCGGCGGCGATGCCCTTGCGCTTGTCGAACTGGACGCCCGCGGCTTCGAGGCCGATGCCCTCGACGAGCGGCCCGCGGCCGACGGAGACGAGCATGAGATCCGCCTGAACGGTCTCGCCGTCGCCGAAGTGGACGGTCAGCTGGGAGGGGTCGTCGTCGACCTGCGTGCACTGCTTGCCGAGGTTGAGCGCGACGCCCCGCTTGCCGAACTGCTTCGCCAGCTCCTTCGCCGCGTCGGCGTCCTCCTGCGGGATGAGCGTGTCGAGCATCTCGATGATCGTCACCTCAGAGCCGAAGCGATTGAAGATCGAGGCGAACTCGCAGCCGATGATGCCGCCGCCGAGGACGACGAGGCGCTTCGGCACGCTCTCCTGCGCGAGCAGACCGGTGGAGTCGACGCAGCGCGGCGAGTCGAGCCCCGGAATCGGCGGGCGCAGCGGGAACGAGCCGGTCGCGACGATCGCCTGCTTGAAGGTGACGTTCTCGCCGCCCTCGACCGCGATCGTGTTCGCGTCGGTGAACGCGCCGGCGCCCTTCACCCATTCGACGCCGTTCGCCTTGAAGAGGCCGGCGACGCCCTGCGTCATCTGCTTGACGACGCCCGCCTTCCACGCGTTAGACGCGCCGAAATCGAGCTTCGTGCCGCTCACCTGGACGCCGAACTTCGCGAAGTGCTCCTCCGCTTCTTTCAACGCGAATGCGGTCTGCACCCAGGCCTTCGTGGGGATGCAGCCGACGCGGAGGCAGGTGCCGCCGAGCTCGGGCTCCTTCTCGATGCACGCGACCTTCGCGCCAAGCTGCGCGGCGCGGATGGCGGCGGTGTACCCGCCGGGCCCTCCTCCGAGAATCGCGACCTCGACGTCCATGTAAGGCAGCGTAACTACAGGCGGGCGACCATCGTCACGGCATGCGGCGACTCGGAGACGGTCTCGAATCCGAACCGTTCGTACCAGCCGACCTGGTCCTCGTCGGTGCTGAGGCTGACCGTTTCGAAGCCGTTCGCGCGCGCCTGGTCGAGAAGCGCCTCGAGCAGCTCCTTGCCCGCGCCCTTGCCGCGCCGGCTGGGGACGACCGCGATCGTCAGCTCCGGCGTCTTCTCGTCGACGAAGCCGAAGCCGGGCTCGTCGGCGGCGAAGAGGCGGTACCACGCGGCGCCGTACGCGTGCGGGCCCTCCATTGCGATGACACCGGCGTCGCCGGGGCGGCCCCAGTTGCGGACATAGCGGTAGACGGGCCGCTCGGAGTCTTCGGAGAGGCGCCAGTGATACGCGTGCCGCAGCATGTCGCGGAGGAACCGAACGTCGTGCCTGTCGACCGGCCGTAGCACAGCGACAGTCTAGAAAGCGCCACGAGACCCGTACGGGTTCGAAACCGGGGACTGTCCCCGGTCGTGTCTCTAGAGCTCCTGTGCCAACTGGACGCGGTTGCCGTCGGGATCGTAGACGTCCAGCAGCCGCATCTCGCCGGTCAGCTCGAGGACGATCCCGACCTCGACGCCCGCATCGCGCAGCCGGTCTGCCTCGTGCTTCACGTCGACGACGTCGACGTGCGCGACCGCGCCGTCCGCCTCTGGCTCGCCCTCGACGAGGCCGATCTCCATCATCCCGCGCCGCAGGTGCGTCCACCGCTTGTTGAAGTCGACCGCGACCTCCTCGAACCCGAGCACGTCGCGATAGAAATGCCGGCCTGCGTCGAGGTCGCGGACGTGGTACCAGACGGTCGGTCCCGCGGCCACTAGAGCGCGAGGCCGGGATCCTCGAGGAACGTCTTGATCGTGTTCAGGAACTCGGCGCCCGTCGCGCCGTCGACCGCGCGATGGTCACACGTCAGCGTCATCGTCATCAGCGGAACGATCGCGAGCTCGCTGTCGACCGGGACGACCTGCTCGCGCGTCGCGCCGACTGCGAGGATCGACGCCTGCGGCGGATTGAGCACGGCGACGAACTGATCGACGTCGAACATGCCGAGGTTCGAGATCGTGAACGTCCCGCCGTCGATGTCCTCCGCACGCAGCTTGCTCTCGCGCGCGCGAGAAACGAGATCGCCGCGCACGTTCGCGATCTGCGACAGCGACAGCTGCTCCGCGTTGTGCACGACCGGGACGACGAGGCCCTGCGGCGCGGCCACCGCGATGCCGACGTTCGCGTTCGGGAAGCTCAGGAGCGCGTCCTCGGTGTACTGGACGTTCATCCCTGGATGGCGGACGAGCGCCCGCGCGCACACGCGCGTCAGCAGGTCGGTGACGGTGACGCGCACGTCCGGCTCGAGCTCGCGACGTCGCGCGACGAGCTCGTTCGCCCGCGTCATGTCGGCGGAGACCGTGAGCATGAACGCCGGCACCGTCCACGCCTCGGTCAGCCGGCGCGCGATCGTCTTGCGGATATTCGACAGCGGCGTCGACGTCATCTCGCCGCTCGCTGCGATTGCGGGAGGCGCCTCTTCGGTGCGCTCCACGTCCTCGGCGATGATGCGCCCTTCCGGCCCGGTTCCACGGATCGCAGCGAGATCGATGCCGCGCTCTCGCGCCAGTCGCCTCGCTAGTGGAGATGCCTTGACGCGACCGTTGCTCGTCTGAGGCTCCGGCGCCTTCTCGGCCGGCTTCGGCGCCTCCGGCTTCGGCGCTTCCTTTTTCGGCGCCGGCGCCTCGACCGCGGCCACGCTCTCGCCTTCCTTCCCGATGAACGCGATCGTCCGCCCCACCTCGACCTCGCCCTCGTTCACCGCGATCTTCAGCAGGACGCCGCTCGCTTCGGCCTCGACCTCCTGCGTCACCTTGTCGGTGTCGAGCTCGTACAGCGGCTCGCCCTTCGCCACCTGCTCACCCTCGGACTTGAGCCAGCGGACGATCGTCCCCGACTCCATCCCCTGGCCGAGCCGCGGGAGCTTGACCTCGGTCGCCATTACTTGCCGACCGTCCGCATGATCGCCGCGAGCACGTCGTCGGCGTGCGGCACGACGAACTGCTCCATCACCGGCGCGAACGGGAGCGGCGCGAACTTCGCGCCAACGCGCTCGACCGGCGCGTCGAGCCAGTCGAACGCCTGGTACTGGATGACGGACGCGACCTCCGCTCCGAAGCCCATGCGCGTGACCGCCTCGTGCGCGACGACGGCGCGATTTGTCTTCTTCACCGACGACACGATCGTCTCCTCGTCGAGCGGCTGCAACGTGCGCGGGTCGACGACCTCGACGGAGACGCCCTGCTGCTCCGCCTCTTCGGCCGCCTTCAGCGACTCGTGGACGAGACGGCCTGTCGCGACGACGGTGACGTCCTCGCCCTCGCGATGGATACGCGCCTTCCCGATCGGGATCGGCTCGATCTTCTCCGGCACGTTGCCCTTGATCCCATAGAGCGTGCGATGCTCGAAGAACACGACCGGGTTGTCGTCGTAGATCGACGACCACAGAAGCCCACGGACATCCTCGGGCGTCGACGCGAACACGACCTTGAGCCCGGGGATGTGCACGAACCACGCCTCGAGCTGCTGCGCGTGCTGCGCGCCCGGCGACCAGCCGGCGCCGCCCTGCGTGCGGAAGACGACGGGAACGGTGAGCTGCCCGCCCGACATGTAGCGGAGCTTCGCCGCCTGATTCACGACCTGCTCGGCGGCCAGCGTCATGAAGTCCTCGTACATGATCTCCGCGACGGGGCGCATGCCCTGCATCGCGGCGCCGATCGCCGTGCCCGCGAGCGCCATCTCGGAGATCGGCGTGTTGCGCACGCGCTCCGGCCCGAACTCGTCGAGCATCCCGGCGGTGACGCCCATCGAGCCGCCCATCTCGGCGATGTCCTCGCCCATGATGAAGACGCCGTCGTCCTGGCGCATCGCGGTCGCGAGCGCGTCGCGCACCGCCTCGCGGTAACTCAGCTCAGGCATAGACGTTCTTCATGGCATCTTCGGGCGCCGGATCGGTGCCGTTCTTCGCGAACTCGAGGGCGGCCTCGACGATCTCCGTCACCTCGGCGTCGACCTCCTCGAACTCCTCGTCGGGGATCGCAAGCTTCTCGCGCAGCAGCGTGATCGGGTCGCGCGTCTCGGCGAGCTTCCGCGCCTCGTCCTTGTCGCGGTAGACCTGCGGGTCGCCGATGTAGTGCCCGTGCAGGCGGACGCAGTCGAGGTGGACGA
>JBOGZQ010000016.1:0-6477 GCA_050697375.1 Gaiellaceae bacterium
TGGGCGCCCGCGGGCCATCCCGAGGTCGTCGTCGTCTGCATGATCGAGCACGGCGGCTTCGGCGCCGAGGCCGCAGCGCCGTGCGCGCGCGACATCTACAACGCCTTCTTCCACATCAAGAAGACGACGGGATAGTTCTACACACTGAGGCGATCGCCGAGATCGTCGAGGAAGCCGTCGACTCCGACGCCGAGCTCGACGCCGCCGCGTAGGAGTCTCTGCCGCCCAAGAGGACGCGGGCTCTGTCCGCTCCGCGAAGCGGAACCTTCCTCGGCGCGGAATCGCAGATTCCGCGCCGCTTAGCGCCGCGGCAGCTCGACGACGAACGTCGAGCCGCGGCCGGGGATGGACGACACCGCGATGTGTCCGTCCATCCGCTCGACGAGCTCGCGGCAGACGTAGAGGCCGAGCCCCGTCCCGTTCACGCCGCGCGTCTGGTGCGGGTCGACGCGATAGAACTTCTCGAAGATCCGCGACAGCTCGGCCGGTGCGATGCCGACACCTTGGTCGGCGACGGTGAAGCGCGTCGAACGCGAATCCGCATCGACGCGCAGCCGGATCGCGCCGCCTTCCGGCGAGTACTTGACGGCGTTGTCGAGCAGGTTGTCGAGCACCTGCCGCAGCCGACCCGCGTCGGTCTCGATCGGCGCCATCGAGTCCGGCGCGTCGATCGTGACGTCGGCCTCCGTCCGCATGCGCGTCGCCTCGACCGCAGCGCGCGCGACCTCGGTCGGGTCGACCGCCGCCGCCTCGAGGCGCAGCCCGCCCGACTCGAGCCGGCCGACGAAGAGGATGTCGTCCACGATCGCGGACAGGCGAGCCGCCTGCTCGGCGATCTGTAGGACGAGCTCGCGCCGCAGGTCCTCGCGCTCGGAGAAGTCGCGCTCGGCGAGCGTCACCGCGGCGCCGTACACCGCCGCCAGCGGGGTGCGCAGCTCGTGCGAGACCGTGGCGACGAAGTCCGACTTCATCCGGTCGAGCTGCCGGTCGGCGGTGACGTCGCGGAATGCATACGCGGTCCCGTCCGACGACGGGACGCCGGAGATCGACAGCCACAGCTCGCGTCCCTCGATCGTCACCGGCATCGTGTGCGGCGCCGCGCCCACAACGTCGGCGATCTCCTCCCAGCCCTCGAACACGGCATTCGCACGGCGGCCGCGCGCGTTGTCCGCACGAATGCCGGTGATCGTCTCGGCGGCCGCGTTCCAGATCCGGATCCTGCCGCCGCCGTCGACGAGGATGACGCCGTCAGCGATCGAGTCGAGCGCCTCCGACGCCTCGGCGCGCTGCTCCGCCTCGTTGAAGAGGCGCGAGTTGTCGACCGCGACCGCGGCGCGGGCCGCGAGCTCCTCGGCGAGACGAATGTCCGCCTCAGCGAACACGCGACGCGACTCCGCCGAGACGAAGAGGATCGCGCCGATCGTGCGCCGCCGCGCGATCAGCGGCACGCACATCGTCGAGTGCACCTTGACCTCCTCGAGCGCGCCTGCGAGCTCCTCCGGCACCTCGACGTCGGCGGCGGTCGAGATCGGCGACGCGGCCTCCGTCAGCTCCGAGACGCCGCTGCGAATCACCTGCGGCACGCCGACGAGAGCGTCCGGACGGATCGGATGCGCCTCGAGGATCGCGCGGACGACGTCCTGGCGGCCGCCCGCGTGCTCGACCGCGCGACGCTCGATCGAGCCGCCCGGCCCGACGATGTAGATGACGCACCAGTCGGCGAGCCGCGGCACCGCGAGTCGCGCGAGCGCATTCAGCGTCTCGTCGTAGTCGAGCGAGCTCGCGAGCACGTCACTCGCCTCGACGATGAAGCCGATGCGCTCCTGCGCCTCGAGCTCGCTCCGATACAGGCGCGCATTCTCGATCGCGAGCGCTGCGCGGCGGCCGAGCTCCTCCGCAAGCATCGTGTCGGACTCCTCGTACCGCCGGCCCGACTCCGACCACGCGAACGTCAGCGCGCCGAGCGTGCGCCCGCGCGCGACGAGCGGGACCGCCATCGCCGATTGCGGGTCGAGCTGCGTCATCAGCTCGAAGTGGTGTTCGTCGATCGTCGTCAGCCGCAACGACTCCGGCGTGAAGTCGGGGAAGTGGACGGTGCCGCCGCTCGCGAGCGCCTGCGCCGCCGGCTGCCCCGAGCCGGGGACGGGCGGGTACTCGCGATGGAGCGCGCCGAGCACCGCCTGCTTGAGCGGGTCGGCCGCTCGGACCGCGACTCGTCGGAGCGTCCCGTCGTCCTCGGCGAGGTCGACGATGCACCAGTCCGCGAGACGCGGGACGACGAGGTCGGCGAGGGTCGCGAGCGTGGCGTCGTAGTCGAGGCTGCGGGCGAGCACGTGCCCCGCCTCGGCGAGGAATCCGAGGCGCTCCTCGGCTCGCTCGCGCACCATCGCGGCGGCGAGGAGGTTCGCGACGCTGCGGAGGAAGACGACGTCGTCGGGCACCACCGGCTCCGTTGGGGCGACGGCGAGCACGCCGATCATCGCTCCGCTCTCGCCGCGAACCGGCGCGACGGCCATCGACTCGGTGATGGCCGAGTCGCGCTCCCGGTACGCGCGCACGATCGGAGAATCGGCGTCGAGCGCCATCCGTTCGCCGGTCGCCCATCCGACCGCAGCGGTCGCGACGAGGCTTTCGCCGTCGCCTTCGAAGAGCGCCACGTGCTCGGTCTCGAGGCCTTCGGCGACGGCGGTTATCGCATCTGCGGCAAGCCGTGCGACGGTCGCTCCGGTGAGCGCTGACTGGCCGAGCTCGGCGACGAGCAGTTGCTGCTGATCTCGGCGGGTCATGGGCGGATCAGATGCTACGTCCGCTACCGTCCGACCGGATGACCGCCGGGGTTTTTCTCGTCCTGTCGGCCTTCCTCGCCAGCACGGTCGAGATGGTGGAGGCGCTCACCATCGTGCTGGCATCGGGGGTCGCGCGCGGCTGGCGCTCGTCGCTGACGGGCGTCGGCGCGGCCGTGCTCGCGCTCGCCGTCATCGTCGCGGCGCTCGGCCCCGCGCTCACGGTCGTGCCGCTCAACGCGCTGCGGCTCGTCGTCGGCGGCCTGCTGCTGACGTTCGGCCTTCAGTGGCTGCGCAAGGCGATCCTGCGCGCGAGCGGCTTCAAGGCGCTGCACGACGAGGACGCGATCTTCGCGAAGGAGCTCGAGGGCGCGCAGACGGTGCCGCGCGACGAACGCGCGGGCATCGACTGGTACGGGTTCACGCTCTCGTTCAAGGGCGTGCTGCTGGAAGGGCTCGAGGTCGCCTTCATCGTCATCACGTTCGGGAGCACGCAGGGGAGCATCCCGCTCGCAGCTGCC
Source organism: Gaiellaceae bacterium (assembly GCA_050697375.1). Taxonomy (GTDB): domain Bacteria; phylum Actinomycetota; class Thermoleophilia; order Gaiellales; family Gaiellaceae; genus Palsa-739. The sequence continues at coordinate 3,305 of JBOGZQ010000016.1, forward strand.
GGCGCTGCAGCGGCGGTCGTGCTCGTCGCCGGCGTCGGCATCGCCGTGCGCGCGCCGCTCGCGCGCGTGCCCGAGAACACGCTCAAGTTCGCCGTCGGCGTCATGCTGACGACGTTCGGCATCTTCTGGTCGACGGAGGGCGCGGGCGGCAGCTGGCCCGGCTCGGACGCCGCGCTCTTCGGCGTCCTCGCGTTCGTCATCCTCGTGTCGTTCGCGTGCGTCGGGGTGTTGCGGAGGAGGCGGCGGACGATGCTCGTCGCCGCGGAGGCCGGCGCATGAGGTACCTCGTGTCCTTCGGGCGGTTCTGGTGGGACTTCGTCGTCGGCGACGATTGGATCGCCGCCGCCCTCGTCATCGCGGCGATCGCGGTGACGGCGGCGGTAGCGGCGAGCGACATCGCCACGTGGTGGGTGATGCCGCTCGCCGTAGTGGTCGTCCTCGCCGTCTCGTTGCGGCGCGCAACCCGGGCTGCTTAACCCCAGGCGCTCCCGCTCGTGGTCGTCGCCGGTGCGGGCGGGGGAGGTGCGCCGCTCGTGCCGCCCGACTTGACGGCGGCCTTGACGAGCGCGCCCTTCGTGTTGACGACGTACCACTGCTTGTCGAAGCCTTGACCGGCGACCTGGCCGGCCTTCGAGTCTCCCGCGAACGTGTAGAGCGGGTAGCCCGCGTACGTGACCTGGAGCATGCCGCCCTTCGCCTTGATCGTGCCGAGCAGCGACGCCTTCACGCCCGTGCCCGCAACGGGCTTCGCGCCGGCCGTGATGAGGAGCCGCGGCCAATATTTCGCGCACGTCGCGTTGCTTGTGCAGCGATTGACGCCCTTGCTGTCGACCGTGTAGCGGTAGAGCGTCCTGCCGTTCGCGGCGACGAGCACGGTGCCGAACTTTGCGTTGTGAACCGTCTTCACCGATGCTGCGCTCGCGTTCATCGCCGACGTTGCGGCCATCGCTCCGCCGGCGCCGAGCGCCGCGATCACTACCACTGGCAAAAGCCACCGAATCATTCGACCTGTCCTTTCCTCGGAGCTTCCTCGTGGCAGTGATACGCGGCGGTGGCTGCGCCGGTTTTCTCAGGATCACACCGAGACACGCCCCGGTCGTGATCATGCTGCTGTAGCGGTTCAGCCGATCCTCGGATCACTCGAAATGAGGATGCCTCCTCGTTGAATGGAGTCAACATGGGGATCTGTAGGTGCCTGCGGCCCACGACCTCGAAGGGGGAAGTCCACATGATTCGCTGGGACATCCAGACCTCGCAGGGACCGAGACTGGAGAGCTGAATCCGGACGCACCAACGCCGCGTAAGACGATGGACTGCGGAACCGTCCCCTGTTGCCGCAAGCGTTGGGGTCGGGAGAACCCGCTTTGAGGGCGGCCCGGATCTTGGACACCGGGCCGCCTTTCTTGACCCGGTGAGCTGAACTTCTAGGCGCGGATCACCCGGGAGGCGGCGAGGGTGCGGCTGCGCGTGTCGAGGGCGACGGCGGCGAGGTAGGCGGGCGGGTTCTTGATGCGGATGCTCGTCTCGAAGCCGGTGCGGGCGCCGGTCAGAAGGGGGTCGAGCTTCGTCGGGCGTTCGCCGCCGTGGATCTGCCAGTGGGAGACATCGGTCGTCCCGTTCCAGCTCACGTACGCCTGCATGCTCCCGTCCGCATTGTTTCGTGCGGTCAGCGCGGGCGGCGTGGTCGGACGGCCGGTCCAGGAAAAGCGGTACGCGCGGTACGACCAGCCGCCGCCGGGCAGGGAGGCGTCGAAGCGGAGCGTCCCGTCGGCGGCGAATTCGGACGATTCCGGGACCGTGCCCCAGCCGACGAACATCCCGCCGTCCGCGAGCAGCTGCACGCTGCCCAGGGCGAACGCCAGGGCGTTGGCAGGATTGGCTTCCGCCCGGGCGAGCTCTGCGGTCATCGCCGTCGTGTCGACGTTCAGAAGGATGGCGCGGGAGACGATCTCGGTCGGCGCTTCGAGCGAGAAGGCGCCGTCGTCGAAGATCGAGATCGTCCCATCGGGATGCGAGCGGGCATCGTGCTGGTACGCGAACTGCGTCCCCTGCCCCATGGCGAAGTCACTGCGCTTGCCACCGAGCCGCCAGACGATGTCACCGCTCGCCCGGTCGATCTTGTAGACGGCCCAGGTGTGCCGGGAGGAGACGAGGAGGCTTGCGTCGTCGAGCTCGTCGATCGAGTTGAGATGGACGTAGTCCCAGAGGCCGTCGGAGGGCAGGAAGTGGGACTCGTCGAACGCGATGTGCTCGGAAGCGTGCCACTCGAACAGAACCGCCTCACTCTCGATGTGGATCTCCTGGACGATCCCGTCGAGCAGCGTGCCGTCCGATGGGCCGCCCCACGCGGAAAGGTCGGTCGGAATCGAGTTGGAGGCGATGATCAGCGCCGTGCCGCTCGGGGTGATCGTGAACTCGTGCAGGTCGCCCGCGTACCCATTTGCGGCGCCGAAACGGGCGATTTCGCTGTAGGAGGAGTCGACGACGACATAGTCGCCCTCGCCAGCCGAAAGTCGGTGGCCACCGTGCTCGAGGCAGCCGGGAGCGGGTGGAACCAGACAGGCTCGCCGCGATCGTCGACGATCAACGGGCCGAACTGGGAGGGGCCGGAGAACGGGGCGAGGAAGATGTATCCCGGCGCAGCGGTCGGCAGAGCGGTCGCCACCTCGACGGTCGGGGGCCCCAAGTCCGGCCGGCTGACGAAGGCGCGAACGTTTGCGTCTTCCGCGGGCGCGGCGGCCGCGGCGCGGGCGCCGGGCACGACGAGCGCGCCGAGACCTGTACCGGCGGTGGTGACGAATCGTCTGCGCGACAGCCGTGCACCCGATGCCCAATCAGCAAACAACCGCCGCATTGAACAGGCGCGGCATAAGTACTTCGTAAGACGATGGCAAAGTCATTTTTGAGCGGCCTTCACCGCGCCGAGACCGACTCGCTCGGCGGCTCATGCTCGACGACTACCGCGCGACCAGAAGCGCACGCCTCGTCGTACTCCTCCGCGCTCAGCACGACCGCGCGCCGGCAGCGCTCGTCGCCACACTCGCACACAAACGCGACCCGCCGCTCCGGGTCCTCCCCGAACGCACGCCGCCGGTAGTCGTTCACCGCTCGGCGGTCCCGAGCCGTCACCGATCCATCTCCTCCTGGCTGTGTACGAAAGCGCGGAAGCTCGA
>JBOGZQ010000017.1:0-4543 GCA_050697375.1 Gaiellaceae bacterium
CGCCGGGCGAGCGGATCGTCCTGCCCGGCGAGGGCGCGAAAGCGGCGGGGATCTCGATTCCGGCGACGTAGACCTTCTCGCCGCGGAAGAGGCGTTGGTCGGCGTCCCACGGGAACCAGATGACGACGTCCCACTCGACGTGCTCGCCGGTGGGCTCGACGCCGAGCCATGGAGCCGAGTGCGTCGCGGTGACGTGTGCCTCTTCGCAGACGCCCTGCGGCCCGATGACGATGTCGGTCAGATCGAACTTGATGTCGGGGAACGCGGTGAGGAGCTGCGTATAGAAGCGTGCGGCGCCCTCGTGACCCTCCCAGCGATGCCCCGTCTGCACGAGCTCGTACACGCAGTCGGGCGTGAGCGTCGAGATGAGGCCGGGGAGGTCGCGCGCGTCCTCGGCGATCGAGTGCCGCTTGTACAGGTCGCGGATCTCGGTGTAGAGCTCCGGGGTGATCTCACGCCGGTAGCGCTCGAGGATTCCTTCGGCCGCCATGGGCGGATCCTAGACTGCGGCGCGTGGAGCTCGACCTCGTCTTCCTGGGCACTTCCGCCTCGATGCCGACCGCCCGCCGGGCGCCGGCTGCCTTGCTCCTGCGCCGGGGCGGCGAGCGGCTGCTCTTCGACTGCGCCGAAGGGACGCAGCGACAGCTCCAGCGCTCAGCGGTCGGCCTTCCCGAGATCGAGGAGATCTTCCTCACGCACCTCCACGCCGACCACGTCCTCGGACTTCCCGGGATGCTGAAGACCTTCGCGCTGCGCGGCCGGGAGGAGCCGGATCTCATGGTGTACGGGCCGCGCGGCGTCCGCGATCTCTTCGGCCACCTGAAGCCGTTCCTCGGCCGCCTCCCGTACCGCCTCGCCATCGTCGAGCTCGAGCCGGGCGACGTGCTCGAGCGGGGCGACTACCGGATCGAGGCGTTCGCGGTCGATCACGGCATCTCGTCAATCGGGTACCTGCTCGCCGAGGACGAGCGGCCCGGGCGCTTCGACGTCGAGGCGGCCGACGCGCTCGGCGTGCCGCCGGGGCCCGAGCGCGGGATCCTCCAAGCGGGCGACCCGGTGACGCTCCCCGATGGGACGGTCGTGACGCCGGACGAGGTGCTCGGCCCGGCGCGGCCGGGACGCAAGCTGGCGATCACCGGCGACACCGCTCCTGCGCCGAGCGTGATCCAGGCCGCGTATCGCGCCGACCTGCTCGTGCACGAGGCGACGTTCGGCGACGAAGACAAGGAACGCGCGCGCGAGACGCTGCACGCGACCGCCACCGAGGCCGCGCAGGTGGCGCAGCTCGCGAAGGTGAAGCTGCTCGCGCTCACACACGTGTCGCCGCGGTACGCGGGGCCCGAGCTCGCGCGCGAGGCGCGGGCGATCTTTGCGGCCACCGTCGTGCCGCGCGACTTCGACACGATCGAGGTGCCGTATCCCGAGCGCGGCGTGCCGACGCTCGTCAAGGGCGGCGGGGCTGCCGCCGCGAGGAGCACCTATGATTCGGGCGCGATGAGCCGCATGGTCCAGGTTGCAACAGCGGGCGACGTCACCGAGGCGGAGGAGCTCCAGGGACTGCTTCGCAACGCCGGCATCGACGCCGCAGTCGAAGCGGACAACGACGAGGACGGATTGCGGGTGCTCGTCCCCGAGGCCTCGCTCGAGGCGGCCGAGGACGCGATCGAGGCTCTCTCCGAGCCCGACGACCTCATCGCCGAGTAACAGCTGAACGTGCTGCGCACTTTCAGCTGAGGGAGGGTCCCGCTTCGCGGGAGCGCTCGCCGGCAAAGCCGTCGAGCTCTTATGAGCATCGGCGACTGTTTCGCTCTGCGGCGCGTCGGCGACAGGCTCAGGCACCGGGACGCTGGCGCAGGCGACGCATGCCTGCCGGGTTAGTCAGATCGATTAACGTCTTTCTGCATGCCGGTCGTCGGTGCACACATGCTTTTGTACACGCCTGAGGCCGAGGCACTGCGCGCGATGCTGCGCGACGTCTTTGGGTGGGACAGCGTGGACGGGCACGACCCGCCCGATGGCTGGCTGATCTTCGAACTGCCGCCCGCCGAACTCGGCGTCCACCCTGCGGAGGAACCGCGGCACGAGGTGACGTTGATGTGCCGCGATATCGACGCGACGGTGGCCGAGCTGCGCTCGAAGGGCGTCGATATCTCCGACGAGCCGAAGGACATGGGCTTCGGCCTCGTCACGACGATAATCCTTCCGGGCGGCGTCGAGGTGCTGTTGTACGAGCCGAAACACCGCACGCCCCTCGGCGTGTAGCCAGCAGCGGCTCGGGCGACTATCCGTCCGAGTACCTCACGACTCACGTCCACGCGCGATAAATGTCGAGCGACGTTGCGGCGGAGGTCTTAGGATTGTCGCGATGCCCACGATGATGGTCTTCCGTGGCCGGCGCGCGCGTCTCAGCGACGCGCGGACGGCACGCGCTTCGTAGCCGCGCGCTCGCCGACGATCTCGTTCGTTGCGCCCGAGTTCGTCAGGGCGATCTCGTACTGGACCTCGGCGCCGGCGACGGGATCCTCACCTTCGCCCTGAGGCGGGCGGGTGCGCGCGTCGTCGCGGTCGAGCTCGACCCGTCGCTCGCCGCGACGCTCCGTCGCCGCGCCGACGGGAACGTTCGCGTGGTGGAAGGCGACGCGGCTCGTTTCGCGCTGCCGCACGAGCCGTTCGCCGTCGTCGCGAACCTTCCGTTCGCGGTCGGCACCCAAATCCTGCGGCGGCTCCTCGACGATCCGCGCGTCCCGTTGCAGCGGATGGATGCGATCGTCGAATGGCGGCTGGCGGAGAAACGGACCCGGGTGTGGCCCTCGACGCAGCTCTCGTGTTACTGGGGCGCGTGGTATGAGCTGTCGGTGGCCCGACGCGTTGCTCGCACCGCATTCGCGCCTCCGCCGTCCGTCGATGCAGCCGTCCTTCGCGCGGTGCGGCGGTCCGAGCCGCTCGTCCCGGTCGCGGATGCGGAGGCGTACCTGCGCTTGCTCCGCCTGGGCTTCTCCTCGGATGCGCCGCTCCAGCGACGGTTGCCGCGCCGCGTCGTCCACCGGCTGGCACACGAGCTCGGCTTCGATCCGTCCGCGTGCGCGCGCGACCTCGACGCGGCGCAGTGGGTCCCGCTTTTCGCGGCCATGTCGCAATCGGGCAGCTTGCGCCGCTGACGGATCGACGGCTACATCACGTTGCACGGCCCCGGAGTAGCTCAAATGGTCGAGCGACCAACTGTCCATTGGAAAGATGCCGGTTCGAATCCGGCCTCCGGGGCCCAGGACACCGAAGGCCCGCCGCGAGGCGGGCCTTCGAGTAGCTCAACGCGAGGCCAACTGTCCGCGACGAATTCTACCGCCGTCCGCCGGGCCAGCTACTGTGCCGACGGCACGAACCCCTTTAACCCGGTCCAGCGAGGCCGGAAAGGAGTCGCATGGCAACGCATGCCCCCGAGACGGGGAAGGTCCTGCTCGACGCGGAAGCGCTGTCGCGGACGCTTTCCCGGATCGCCCACGAGATCATCGAAGCGAACCCGGAGCTCGACGAGGTCGCGCTCGTCGGCATCCAGACGCGCGGCGTCCCGCTCGCGCAGCGGCTCGCGCGCCTGATCGAGGAGCGCGCCGGCGAGGCGCCGGACCTCGGCGCGGTCGACATCACCTTCTACCGGGACGACGTCACCGTCCGCGGCGGCGAGGCGCCGCTCGCCCCGCAGCCCGTCGTGCGCGAGACGCAGCTCGACTTTCCGCTCGAAGGGCGGACGGTCGTGCTCGTCGACGACGTCCTCTACACCGGCCGCACCATCCGCGCCGCGATCGAGGCGCTGTTCGACTACGGCCGCCCCGCACGCGTGCAGCTCGCGGTGCTCGTCGACCGCGGCCACCGCGAGCTTCCCATCCGACCCGACTACGTCGGCAAGAACCTGCCGACCGCGCGCACCGAGCGCATCCAGGTGCAGCTCGTCGAGATCGACGAGGTCGACAGCGTCCTGCTCGTCTCCGTGCCCGAGGAGGAATCCCGATGACGTCCATCCGCCTCGTCCGTGACGACCTCCGCCCGCCAGGGTCGCCGCCGCGCCGCCACCTTCTCTCCGTCGCCGACCTCACGCGCGACGACGTGCAGCGCCTGCTCGGAACGGCGCGCACGTTCGAGTCGGCGCTGGACCGCGAGGTGAAGAAGCTGCCGACGCTGAAGGGACGGCTCGTCGTCAACCTCTTCTACGAGTCGTCGACGCGGACGTCGTCGAGCTTCGAGCTCGCCGCGAAACGGCTGTCGGCCGACACGCTCACGATCAAGTCCGCCGGCTCTTCCGTCGACAAGGGCGAGTCGCTGAAGGACACCGCGCAGACGCTCGGCGCGTATGACCCCGACGTCATCGTCATCCGGCATCCGCAGATCGGCGCGCCGCAGCTGGTGGCGCGCGTCACCGACGCGCACGTCGTCAACGCCGGCGACGGCAAGCACCAGCATCCCACGCAAGCGCTGCTCGACCTGTACACGATGCAGCAGCAGTTCGACCGGCTCGAGGGACTGCACGTCGCGATCGTAGGCGACGTCCTCC
>JBOGZQ010000018.1:0-15128 GCA_050697375.1 Gaiellaceae bacterium
GCCGCGAGCGGTGCCGGATCGCCGCGCAGCCGGAGCGCGGCGCGCGCGACGTCGAGCCGCGGGCCGGTGCCGAGGAGCGCGGCGCTCGCGGCCCAGAGCGGGCCGTCGCCGTCCGCGTCCTCCGCGCGGAGCTGGCTCGACAGCGAGATCAGCTCGGAGAGGTCGGAGACCGCGTCGGTCTCGCCGAAAGACGCGATGCGGACGAGCCCGTGCGCATACAGATAGTCGCCGAGCAGCAGCGCGACGTCGCCGTCGGGCGGCGCGAAGAGGCGCGGCACCCCGTAGTGGGTGAGGTAGCCCTCGTAGATCGTCTCCAGCCCGAGGGCGAAACGCGGCTCGGCGAGCGGCGAAAATACGGACACGAGCTTGCGCTCGTGTCTAGGACGGAGACAGCCCGACCAGAGCTCACTCTCCGCCGCAGCGCCGTCGGCTATCTCGTCCCACACGCCGCGATCGTCCTGTCGATGTCGTCGTCGGAGTGCGCGAGCGAGACGAACATCGCCTCGAACTGCGACGGCGCGACGTAGATGCCGTTGTCGAGCAGATGCCGAAAGAGCGCGGCGTACTGCTCGGTGTCGCACTGCTGCGCTTCCTCGAAGTTGCGCACCGGGTGATCGGTCTGGAAGAGCGTCAGCATCGCGCCGACGCGCTGCACGACGCCGGACGGGGCGAGCCCGTCGGCGAGGCGGGCGGAGCGGCGCTCGAGCTCCGCATAGACCTGCGGATCGCGCAGCCGCGGCAGCACCGCGAGCCCCGCCGCGGTCGCGAGCGGATTGCCGGACAGCGTCCCGGCCTGGTACACGGGGCCCGCCGGTGCGAGCATCTCCATCGCGTCGGCGCGGCCGCCGAACGCGGCGAGCGGCAGCCCGCCGCCGACGATCTTCCCGAGGATGGTGAGATCCGGCGTGACGCGATACAGCTCCTGCGCGCCGCCGCGCGCGACGCGGAAGCCGGTGATCACCTCGTCGAACACGAGCAGCGCACCCGACGCGTCGCAGAGGTCTCGCAGCGCCTCGAGGAATCCCGGCGCCGGCGGGACGACGCCCATGTTCCCGGCGACGGGCTCGACGACGATCGCAGCGAGTCCCTCGCCGTAGCGCATCACCGCGCCGGCGACCGCCTCCACGTCGTTGTACGGGCAGACGATCGTGTCTGCCGTCACCGCAGTCGGCACGCCCGGCGTCGACGGGATCGCGAGCGTCGCGAGACCGGAGCCTGCGCTCGCGAGCATCGCGTCGGCGTGGCCGTGGTAGCAGCCGGCGAACTTGATGAAGCGGTCGCGCTTCGTGAAGCCGCGTGCAAGTCGGAGCGCGCTCATCGCGGCCTCGGTCCCGGACGACACGAGGCGTACGCGCTCGATCGACGGGACGGCGTCGACGATCTCCGCCGCAAGCTCGACCTCGGCCTCGGTCGACGCGCCGAAGCTCGTTCCGCGCAGCGCGGCCTCGCGCACCGCCTCGACCGTCTGCGGATCCGCGTGCCCGAAGATCAGCGGCCCCCACGACATCACCCAGTCGAGATAGCGATTGCCGTCGGCGGTCTCGAGGTACGCGCCCTCGCCGCGCGCGACGAAGAGCGGCTCGTCGAGACCGACCGCCTTCATCGCGCGGACGGGCGAGTTGACGCCGCCGGGAATCAGCTCGAGCGCGCGGCGATAGAGGTCGGAGCGGGTCGTCAGAGCCAAGAGGCGAGCTGCTTGGTCCAGTAACTGATGACGAGATCCGCGCCCGCGCGCTTGATCGCCGTCAGCGACTCGAGCGCGGCCTGACGCTCGTCGAGCCAGCCTTCGCGCGCCGCTGCCTTCACCATTGCGTACTCGCCGGAGACGTTGTACGCCGCGATCGGCGCGTCGAATGCCTCGCGTGCTGCGCGGATGACGTCGAGATACGGAAGCGCGGGCTTGACGATGATCGCATCCGCTCCCTCGTCGAGATCGAGCTCGCACTCGCGCAGCGCCTCGCGCACGTTCGCGGGATCCATCTGGTAGCCGCGCCGGTCGCCGAACGACGGCGCCGATCCCGCCGCCTCGCGGAACGGGCCGTAGAACGCGGACGCATACTTCGCGGCGTACGAGAGGATCGGCGTCGACTCGAACGAGTGGTCGTCGAGCGCCTCGCGAATCGCGCGCACGCGGCCGTCCATCATGTCGCTCGGTGCGACGACGTCGGCGCCCGATTCTGCGTGGCTGACCGCCGTCCGCGCGAGCAGCTCGAGGCTGCGGTCGTTGTGCACCTCACCGTCGACGATGACGCCGCAGTGACCGTGCGACGTGTACTCGCACAGGCAGACGTCGGTGACGAGGACGAGCTCGGGGAACGCGGGCCGCAGCGCGTGCAGCGCGCGCTGCACGATGCCGTCCTCCTCCCACGCCCCGGTCGCCTCCTCGTCCTTCTCATCGGGGATGCCGAAGAGGATCACCGCGCGGACGCCGAGGCCGACGAGCTGGTCGACCTCCCGCATGAGGCCGTCGATCGTCACCCGCGACATCGCCGGCAGGCCCGCGTCGGGGAGCGCCTCCGGCGCGACGAAGAGCGGCATGACGAACTGGTCGAGCGACAGCCGCGTCTCGCGGACGAGGCCGCGCAGGCCGCCCGTCCGGCGGAAGCGGCGGAGGCGAACCTCGGGGAAGGAGCTCACGAGCGGATCTTTCGCTCGTGAGCATGGGGAGGGGTCGAGGTTCTTGCGGGGGAACCGGGAGGTTCCCCCGCAGCACAATCAAAGAAGGGGGCTCTTGGGGGAAACATGGTTTCCCCCAAGGGAGCGAGCCGAAGGCGAGTGACGCTCATGCCGAAAGAGTACGCGCGCCCAGGCGCGCCAGCGCCCACGAGACCGCGCCGATCCCCGCGAGCCAGAGCGCCTCGATGCCGACGCGATGCCACGGGCTCGTGTCGTAGAGGGCGGCGCCGAAGAGGCGCACGGCGTGCGCGAACGGCAGGAAGAGGCTGATCCAGTACGCGAACGGCAGTGCCGCGCGCGGGACGAGACCGAGGAAGACGACCGGGAGAACGAGGAGCACGGCGGCGAGCGACGCCGTTCGCGCCTCGCGCGCGAGCGCGCCGAGCAGCGCGCCGGCGGCGCCGACCGCGCCGGCGGCGAGAAGGACGCCTGCGAGCAGGAGCGGCAGCCGCGGCCACGGCTCGCCGCCGGTGATGCCGCCGACGTCGACGACGATCCCGAACACGATCGCGATCGCGGCGCCGAGGACGAGGCCGACGACGGCCGCGAGCGCGACCTTCGACCAGACGAGCTGCCCGAGCGACACGAGGCCGCGCCGCAGACGACCGATCGTCCCCTCGTCCCGCTCGGCCGCCGTCGCGCCCGCGGCAAGGAGCAGCGCCAGGAACGTCACAGTCACCGCGATGCCGTACGACTGCACCTGCGCGGAGAGCAGCCACGTGCGGCCGTGAGACTTCGCCTGCTCGAGCGCGATCGGGTTCGCGGTCGCGCGCAGCGCGTCGCCCGTCTGCGCGAGGCCGACTTTCGCCTGGCGGACGAAGTTCGCGATCGCGGCGACACGCTTGCTCGGCGGCAGCTTCGCGAGCTCCTGCGACGTGCGATCGAGGCCGAGCACGTCGAACTGCTTGCCGAGGAACTTCCCGTGGCCGCCGTGCAGCAGCAGGTTCACGAACTCGAGGTTCGCGGCGATGTAGCCGCCCTGCAGCTTCTGGTTGAGCTGGTAGACGAGCGACTGCACCTGCTGGGTGACGCGCGGCGCGAGGCCGCCGCTCCCCGTCTTCAGGATCAGGTGCGGGCTGACGACCGTCGTCTCCAGGTCGCCGAGGAAGCCCGGCGGAACGGTGATCGTCGCGACCACCTTGCCGTCGGCGAGCTCGCGCGCAGCCTCGGCATCGGACATCCGCACGAGCGTCACCTGCTTCGCGACGTCGCCGATCACCGTCTGGATGTGGAAGCGGTGGCCGCCGACCGCGATCACTTGCGGCAGATTGTCGTCGTCGACGAACGCGACACGCGGCTTCGCGCTCGCATAGCCGGCGACGAGGCCGACGAGCAGCGCGATGACGATCGGATACGCGACGAGCGCGCCGAGCAGGAGCGGCGAGCGACGCAGCACGCGCAGGTCCTTGCGCAACAGCAACCAGACCGGGCTCATCCGAACACCTCCTCGACGGTGAGCGATGCGACCTCACCGTCCTGGAGCACGATCGTCCGCGTCGCATGCTCGACCTCCTCGAGGTTCTGCGTCGCGAAGCAGACGGCGCCGCCTTCCGCACGCAATGCGGCGACTACGTCCCACACGCGGCGGCGCTGGCCGGGATCGAGTGCGGCGGTCGGCTCGTCCAACAAGAGCACGCGCGGCTCGCCGAGCAGCGCGAGCGCGACGTTCAGCCTCTGCCGGTTTCCGACCGACAGCTCGCCGCTCGGCCGGCCCGCGGCCGGCAGCGAGAAGCGCTCGAGCATCTGCGCGGCCGCGCGACGCGCATCGGGCACGCCCTCGAGCTGCGCGAACAGCTCGAGGTTCTCGCGCGCGGACAGCCGCGAGTAGTGCGCCGGCCGCTGCGGCACCCAGCCGACTCGAGCGTGCACCTCAACCGTTCCCTCGCTCGGCTCGAGCGCACCGGCGAGGATCGCGAGCAGCGTCGACTTCCCGGCGCCGTTCGGCCCGACGAGTGCGACCGTCTCGCCGGGATGGAGCTCCAGGTCGGTCGGCGCGAGCGCGACGAGGTCGCCGTACCGGCGCCCGACCCGCAGCGCCCGTAACAGCGGCTGCGTCACGGCTCGGGGATCGGCGCGAGCCCGATCGCCTCGTCGACGGGCTCGTCGTCCTCCGGCCACTTGGCGAGCTCGAGCCGCTCGGCGAAGAACTCCCACGCCGCGCGGCCGGCCGAGAGCAACGGCAGGGAGACGAGGATGCCGGGGAAGCCGTAGATCTCCGCGCCGGCGAGCAGGCCGAAGATGACGAGCAGCGGATGCAGGCGCAGCGTCCGGCCCATGACGTTCGGCACGACGAGATGCCCCTCGAGCTGCTGGATGCCGAGGTAGAGCAGCGCAACCCAGATCGCGGAGATCGGATGCGTGACGAGCGCATAGACGACCGGCGGCACCGCTCCGAGCCATGGGCCGACGTACGGGATGAGCTCGGTCACGCCGGCCCACGCGCCGAAGAGGAGCGCGTAGCGGCCGCCGTGCGGAACCGCGCCGGACAAGCCCAGGATCCACAGGCCGAGCCCGGAGCTCGCGCCGATGATGAGCGAGAGCAGGAGCTGTCCCTTGACGTAGCTCGCGATCGCCTGCTCCATCCGCTCGAGCAGCGGCGTGCTGCCGGGGTAAGGCGGGAACCGCCGGTCGACGGAGGCTTTCAGCCGCGGCATGTCGAGCAGCATGTAGATCGACACGACGACGATGAGCAGCGCGCTGAAGAGCAGCGAGACGACTGCGAGCCCGGCGCCCTCCGCCCAGTTGAGCGCCTTCGTCGTGTACTTCTCGACGTCCTTCGTCCCGATCGAGTTGAGGAACTTGTTCCCGCTCTTCTCGACGTGGATGCGCTTCAGGTGGTGCGTGTTCAACCAGTGCTGGAAGCGCTCGAGGTCGTGGTTCGCACCGCTCTCCGGAGGGTGTCCGGAGGCGACCGTAAAGTAGTTGTCGACCTTGTGACTTGCGGTGCGCGTCTGTTGCACCACGACCGTCGCCAGAGCGAGGACTGCGAGTGCGAGCGCTGCTGCAAATGCCACGTAGACGATCGCAACCGCGAGCCCGCGCGGGATCCAGACCCTTCCTAGTCCGCGAACGAGCGGATTGAGGAGAAGGGCGATGAGGAGCGCCACGAGGAACAGGAAGACCACGTGACGCACCGCTCCCGCCACCACCCAGACGAACAGGAGCAGGAGCGGGAGCCCGACAAGCTGCACCCAGCGCGGGATCTCGATCGCGGGCGGCCGCGCCATTCCAGCGATGGTATCGCGGAGATCAGGCGGATTCGGAAGGATTCCTGGGACTGGACCGAGGGCGCTCTGGCGCTGGAATGGGTTGAACCCCGGTTGAACGACCCCGTCACGTTCGATACGGTGCCGCCCGACATGCCGTCCTCGCGCTCCAGCAGGAGGCGGCGCGTCGAACGTCGAGAGGTGCGCGACGCGCGCCGGACTCGGCGGTTCGCGCTGCTCACCGTCCTCGCCGTCGTGCTCGTCATCGCGCTCGCCCTCACCGCATTCGGCGGAGGACCGGCGGCGAACGTCTCGAGCTTCGCGGTTTCGCGCTCCCTCGCGACTGCGACGCAGCCGTTCCCGCAGATCGTCGCGGTGCGCGGGCCGGTGCGCCTCCAGATGCCGATCACGCAGAGTCAGGCGACGGCGATCGGCTATCACTCGTCGGCCGACGGCGCGCTGACGTTGGCGCCGCTCGGCCACCAGGGCAACGAGGGCGTCGTCCAACGCGTCTTCCACGCAGTCTTCGGCGGCGCAGGCGGTCACCCGACGTGGTACCGCCTCGACGGCGGCTCGCTGTCGGCGCTCGACGTCGGCGCAGCACCGGGCACGGACGTCTACTCGCCGGTGGACGGAACCGTCGTCGGCATCGCGCCGTTCGTCGTCGCTGGGCACCGGTTCGGCTCGCAGATCGACATCCAGCCGCAGAACGCACCGTCGCTCGTCGTCACGCTGACGCAGATCCGTCCAGACGCCGCGCTCCGCGTCGGCAACGACGTCGTCAGCGGAAGAACGAAGGTCGGGGCGGTCGTCGACCTCTCACGCGTCGAGCACCAGGGGCTCGCGCGGTACACGAACGACGCCGGCGATCACGTCTCGATCGAAGTGCGTCCGTCCGCGGCGCTGGCGCTCAACTGAGAGTCCTCTTCCTCGCAGACGTGTTCGGCCCGCCCGGCCGCCTTGCGGTCGAGGAGCGGCTCCCAGGCCTGCGCGAGAAGCTCGACGCAGACGTCTGCATCGTCAACGGGGAGAACATCGCCGACGGCGCCGGGATCACCGGCAAGCTCGCCGACCGTCTGCTCGCAGCGGGCGCGGATGCGATCACGCTTGGCAACCACACGTTCCGGCGCGACGGCATCGGCGCGTATCTCGCGACGAGCGAGCGCGTCATCCGCCCCGCGAATGCGGGCTCGGGGCTTCCCGGCAAGGGGATGACCGTCGTCGAGGCGCGCAACGGCGTCGCGGTCGCCGTCGTCAACCTGCTCGGCCAGCTCTTCATCGACACGCCGATCTCGCCGTGGGAGATGGTGGACACGCTCGTCAACGAGGCGCGCGCGCAGGCGCCGGTCGTCATCGTCGACTTCCACGCCGAGGCGACGAGCGAGAAGATCGCGCTCTCGCGCTGGCTCGACGGCCGCGTCACCGCCGTCATCGGCACGCACACGCACGTGCAGACGAACGACGCGCGCATCCTTCCGGCGGGGACTGCGGCGGTGAGCGACGCGGGCATGACGGGGCCGCACGACTCGGTCATCGGCGTCGAGGCCGAGCTTGCGATCCGCCGCATGCGCACGCGCCTGCCCGTGCGCTTCCAGCCGGCACACGGCGGCGTGCGGATCGAAGGCGTCGTCGTCGACTGCACCGACGACGGCCGCGCGACGGCGATCGACCTGCTCAGAGTAAGTGTCTAAGGCGTCGATTCATTCGGCGCCTCCGATTAATCCGGGTGTCGGCAGCGGGTAGATCCGCAGGTCGAGGTTCTCGACCCGCCGCCGCTCGCGCACGAGCGCAGCCGGCGCGAGCACGGTTATGCAAGCGAACGGGAAGAACCACGGGATGTACGTGTAGAGCCAGTACGTCTGCACCAGCTCGAACCCGGCGAGGAGCGCGGCCGTGAGCGCGGCGAGCTGGAGCGGCGACTTTCGCCGCGGAACGAACGCCGCCACGAGCGCGCCGGCGACGAGCAGGCCCTCGAGGACGCGCTGCAGGAGGCGCAGGTCGGGCAGGCCGCGCGCGTGGTATTGCCGCCAGTCCCACAGCGAGAACGGCGAGTCGCGGCCGATCTGCCACTTCACCGTCCGATGCCAGAACACGGCTAGCTCGTGGAACGGGCTCGGCTCCAGCAGCACGATCGAGAACGCGGCGAGGGTCGCGACCGCGAAGGCGGCGATGAAGCGCGTCGAGGGCCGCCGGTCGGGATACGTCGCCCACATCGGCGCGACGATGAGCGTCGCGAACTTGCTCCAGCCCGACAGTGCGGCGAACGCGCCGCGCCCAACGGGCGACGTCACGAGCCAGAAGCCGTAGATGAGCAGGCACGGCATGATCGCGTCGTTCGTGTTCGAGTTCGACGCGTACTGCGTGAACGGATACGCCGCCCATGCGAACGCCAGCGTCGATGCGAGGCGCATGCCGCCGAAGCGCAGGCCGACGAGGAAGAGCCCGAGGATCGCCAGAAGATCGAATGCGATCGACGTGAAGTGCACCGAGGGCAGCGTGTCCCACTTTCCGCTCCAGCCGAACGCGAGGTAGCCGGGGATGTACGCCTCGTAGGCGGTCGGCCCGTACGTATCGCCCTGCGGGTTCGCGGACTCGCAGCGGCCGTTCGTCTGGATACGGTCGCGAATCTCGCCGCTCGCGTCGGCGGGGCCGCACGCGGGGCGGCTGTCCTCGACGGGGAAGTTCCCCCACGGCGCCTGGCCCTGCGACACGATGCGCTGCGCGCCGATGATGCCGGAGTAGCCGACGTCGATGACGTTCGACGCCTCGACGTTGAGGCCGACGCGGAAGCCCGCGAGGAACACGGTCGCCGCGAGCAGCACCCACGCCGGCCACAGCGGCCGCGAGCCCGAGCCGCGACCGGTCACGCCGATCCAGACCCCGCGCAGGATCACCCAGAGCAGCGCCGGATAGAAGAGCGGCACCGCCGTGAAGACGTTGCCGTGGTTGAAGTACCAGAGCGACGCCGTCGGAGACAGCAGCATGATCAGGTCGAGGTTGCGCAGCGACAGCGGCCGCCGGAAGTTGCCGAGCCCGATGAGGAACGCGGCGCAGAAGGCGCCCCATATCCACGGGCTGTTGATCTTGTCGCCGCCGAACGCGCCTTTGACGCCGCGCAGCATCCCCCATGCGACCTGCGGCCCGGTCCACACTGAGACAACCGTTCCGCTGCCGTCGTCGACCGTGGCCTCGACGACCTCGCCGACGTTGTGCTCGTTCCACCAGATCTTCACCGTCCACCGGTGCGTCGTCGCGTCGAAGTCCTCCTCGTCGGAGAAGCCCGTCTTCGGATAGCGCGCGAGCCACGCCTTCACCTTGTGGTTCGCGTGGACGATCGCGAGCGCCTGCGCCTTCGTCAGCCGCGCGACGTTCGCGGCCGGGACGAACGGCGTCTGGATGAGATGGCCGTTCTGGTCGTAAACGGGCGCGGTGGGCGTCGTCGCGGCGCGCGCGGCCGGCACGAGGACGGCGGCGAAGATCAGGACGACGAGAAGACGGCGCGCCAACGCCCGAGGAAGGCTACGTACTACGGCGGAACGACCAGAGCTTGTTGCCGATGAAGTTCAGCGGCGTGACGAGCACGATCGCGATCGCCTGGCCGCTGAGCTTCCCGGCGCCGAGCGAGACCAGGACGTTCAGGACGAGAAGATTCGCGCCGAGCGACGCGAGCGAGACCGCGAAGAACCGCATCCCCTGCGCGGCGACGCCGCGGCGCCGGTCGCGGAACGTCCAGATTCGGTTCCACGTGTAGTTGCTCGTGACCGCCACGAGGAACGAGCAGGTCGCCGCGACGAGATAGTGGAAGCCGCCGCGGAGAAAGGCGTCGTAGACGACGAGGTTGATCGCGTATCCGATCGCGCCGACGACGCAGAACTTGAGGAGCTGCGTCCAGTTGTCCCGTGCGCGCAGCGCGAGAGCGACGGCGACCATGGCTCAGGCAGCCGTTGCGGTCGAAGTGACGAAGGTCGCGCCGGCCACAGGGACGCGCCGGCGCAGCTCCTCGTGCTCGACCTCGAGCTCGACGACCTGACCGGAGTGATCCACGTGCATGTCCATCAGAGTGCCGACAGGCGCGCTTTCTCGCTCGATCCCCGTCCCGATGAGCGAGACGAAGGAGACGCCGTGCTTTCGATAGAAGGCGATGTCGTCGAGAAGCATGAGCGCCGAGCCGACCACGATCTCCCGCTCTCCGGGCTGGGACGCAGCGAACGGCAGGAAGCGCGGGGCGTCGTCGCCGCTGTGGACGACGAATCCGAGGACGCGCCGGCAGGTGGAGTCGAGGACGACGTCGCTCGGACGGCCGAGCAGGATGCCTTGGAGCCGAACGGGACTACCGATCAGGCCGGCGACGGAGAGCGACCCCATTCCGAGATCCTTCCTATCCGAGGTGGTGCTGGGCAAACTCGATCGGTATCCCATGCTCCAAGCGCCTCAGCGGCCCTGGAATCCGTCCTCGCCGATGAGGGGGACGAAGCGGCACGGCACCGTCCGCAGGACGGCCGGGCCTTCGGGGCTGCGGACGATCACCTGCAGCAGCTGCTCCCAACGGCTGCCGATGGGAACGGCGAGCCGGCCGCGCAGCCCGAGCTGCTCGTAGAGCGCGTGCGGCAGGTGCGGCGCCGCTGCCGCGACCGCGATTGCTGCGAACGGCGCGTGCTCGGACAGGCCGCGGCTGCCGTCGCCGACGTGCACGCTGACGCGGTCGCCGAGGACCGCCTGCGCCCGCTCCGCGAGCGCGGCGATCCGCTCGATCGAGTGCACCTCGCCTGCAAGCTCGGCGAGGATCGCCGCCTGGTAGCCCGAGCCGGTGCCGATGTCGAGCACGCGCTCGCCGCCGCGGAGCTCGAGCTCCTCGCAGATGCGCGCGACCATGTACGGCTGCGAGATCGTCTGGCCCTCGCCGATCGGCAGTGCCGCGTCGTCGTAGGCACGGCTGCGCAGCTCCGCGGGGATGAACTCCTCGCGAGGGACGAGGGACATCGCGGCGAGCACGCGCTCGTCACGGATGCCGCGCGCGCGCAGCTGGAGCTCGACCATCGCCTCCCGCTCAGCGAACATCGAAGTGCTCGACGACGGCGCGCTTGACGTCGGTGATGCGGGCGATGTCGGCGTCGACGCCGATCGTGAGGATGGGAACGGTCGAGTCGCCGGCGACGAGCGAGCCGTGGCTGCCGCCGCCGGAGTGGTGGCGTCCGCCGAGGTCGGCGAACTCCCAGCGCTCGGCGGCGGAGACGAGCAGCTCGCCGGCATTCGGGTTCGCGAGCGCCGATCTCGACCGCCTGCCTGCCTCCGGGTGCTCGAGCTCGTCGGGCCGGCCGTCGGCGCCCTCGCGGCGAGCGACCACGTCGTCCCCGTCGAGCCTGAGCGTGACGTCGACCGACGGCTCGCCGTCGAGTGCCCGCGCGAGCTGCTCCGCGTCCGTGCGGGCTCCGGGCAGGAGGTACACCTGCGCCGCGCGATTCGACGCGCACACGACGATGTCGTCGAATCGTGCGAGCGCGGTCTCGAGGCGCGCCGTTCGGTCGACGAGCGTCTGGCCGTGATCCGAGAGGAGCACGACGGCGTAGCGGTCGAGGAATGCGTCGCCGCCGCCGGCTGCGTCGAGCAATGCCTGCACCGCCGCGTCGACACGTGCGAGCGCGACGTCCTCGGCTCCCTCCGGACCGTGGAGGTGCGACAGATAGTCGTAGTCGGAGAGGTAGTACGCGAGGAAGTCGAAGCCGTCGCGCGTGACGAGCCAGCGGCCGACGGCGGCGGCGTACGCATCGGTCGAACCCGCGGCGCGGCTGCGAACGGCGAACGGCGCACCCGTCTGGTCGGACTCGAACAGCCCGTAGTAGAAGAACCGCGTCGGGCCGTACGCCGCCTTCGTCACCCACGGCAGCGTCGGCAGATAGCGCATGCGGCCGCGATAGCACGTGATGTTGATCGCGCCGGCCACGAGCCCCGCGTCGTCGACGTCTTCGTAGACGGTCGACACGTCCGGCGAGAGATGGCGCCGGTTCATGTTGTAGATCGTGTCGGTGATCGACTGCGCGATCCCCGCCGCGCGCAGCGCCGAGAACGACGAGCCGTACTCGACGATGCGCTGCTCGCCGCGGTGCCACCAGACGAGGTGAGGAATGTGGTGCTCGTCCGGGCCGGCGCCGGTTGCGATCGACGACAGGCACACCGGCGTCAGCGACGGGAAGACGGAGATGCCGCGCCGGTAGTCGCCGTTCGCAGCGAGGAAGGCGAGAGCGGACACGCGGCCGCTCTCGGCAGCCCGCTCGAACGCCTCGGGCGTCATCCCGTCGACGACGATGAGGACGAGCTTCTTGGCCGCCATACGCCTCAGTCGCGCGCGAGCGTTCGCAGCCCGGCGTAGCGCTCGGGCGAGCGGCGGCGGAGGCGCGCGGCGAGCGCCGGCAGCGCGACCGCCTCGAGATAGCCGAGCGCGGGAACCCATGCGAGGCCGGCGGTGGCGAGCGCGGCCGCGGCGACGATGAGGGCCGTGCCCAGCGCGGTCCCACCCCGGGAGATCGCCCCGCGGACGATCGTCGCCGCGCCGAGCGCGCCGGCGAATCCCCCGGCGGCGCCGGCGGCGACGTCGCCCCAGCTTCCCGGCTGCCACGCGTCGATTCCGTAGCCGAGCCCGGCCCCCGCGGCGGCCGCGACGACCGCGATCACGGCGACACGGAGCGCACCCGCGAGCAACACGCCGGCGGCCGCTCCGAGCCCGGCGGCGACACCGATCCAGTACCAGGCGCCCATCGCTCTCAGTGTATTGACGTAACTCCGAGCGAGGTTTCTGCGTTGTATGCCCGATGGACGACAGACCCGTTCTCGTTTTCTTCACGTCGCAGCAGTCCGGGCCTGCCCGGCGCATGGAAAGCCTGCTCGCCCACATCGCCCGCAAGGAGCGCGAGCACCTCGCCGTGAAGAAGGTGGACGTCGACGAGCGTCCCGACATCGCCGCCCGCTTCCAGGTCGGCGAAGTCCCGGCGCTCAGGCTCGTGAAGGACCGGCGCGTGATCGCGCGGCTAGACGGCCGCGTGACGACGCCGCGGATCGAGGAAATGCTCGATTCGCATCTACGCGCTGTGGCGTAGTCGAGAGATCACAGCGAGGCCGAAGCCGGCGGCGCGCTTGCCGTCGATGACGCGATGGTCGAACGTCACCGAGACGTTTCCCATCCGGCGCACACGAACCTCGCCGTCATTGACGACGGCGCGGTCCTCGATGCGATGGACGCCGAGGATCGCGACGTCGGGATGGTTGAGCAGCGTCGTCGTGAAGAGGCCGGCGGAGCGTCCCGCGCTCGTGATCGTGAATGTCCCGCCGCGCAGCTCGTCCGGCGCGAGCGTTCCCGCGTGCGCCGCCTCGGCGAGCCGGCGAACGTCGGCATCGAGCTCCTCGAGCGGGCGCGAGTCGCACGCGCGGACGACGGGGACGACGAGGCCCTGCTCCGTCTGCACCGCGATGCCGAGGTCGTAACGGTCGAGGTAGACGAGGTCGTGCTCCTCGACGCGTGCATTCAGCTCGGGGTACTCCTGCAGCGACTCGGCGCACGCCTTCAAAACGAGCGGAACGAGGAGCTCGAGGTCGACGCCGGTGAAGTCGCACTCCTCGACCCACGTGATCGTCGGGACCTGGTGCGCCTTCGTCAGGTGCTCGAACATCTGCCGCTTGATGCCGCGGATCGGCTCGCTGCGGCCTTCCTTCGGGCCGGCGGCGCCGCGCACGTCCTGCTCGGTGATCCGTCCCTGCGGTCCCGAGCCGGTGACCCCATCGAGGTCGACGCCCAGCTCCTGGGCCAAACGACGGACCAGTGGAGTAGCACGAGTAGGTGCCTGGCTCGGCGCAGCCGTGCCAGGCTCCGGCCGTTCGCCGTTCCCGATGACGACGAGCACGGTCCCAACGGGAACGACCTCACCCTCGCCGACGAGGATCTTCGACACTTTGCCGCCCGCCGGCGACGGGATCTCGACCGTCGTCTTGTCGGTCGCGATCTCGACGAGCGGGTCGTCCTCCGCGATCTCCTGGCCCTCTGCGACGAGCCAGCGCGCGATCTCGCCCTCGGTCAGCCCTTCGCCGAGGTCGGGAAGCTTGAACTCGTAACTCACGCGCGCAGTATGGCGTGGACGCCTTTCACGCCGTTGACGATCTGCGTCACGCGCAAGTCGACGGACACGCTCGCGAGTGCAAGCGCCTCGTCGCGCGGCACGTCGAGCTCGCGCTCCATCAGGTCGAGCATCGTCGCCGTCGCCTGCTCGGCCGCGAGATCGAGGTCCTCGTCGAAGCCGAACGCGAGCCATGCACCGTCGATGCGCGCGATCGGCGATCGCAGCTCGAGGTCGCTGAGCTCGAGCGTGAGCGTCCCCTGCTCGAGCGGCGCCTCGATCGCCGTGCCCGAGATCTCGCCGTCGCCCTGCGCGCCGTGGCAGTCGCCCGCCATGAGCAGGGCGCCGTCGCCCGGGATCGGGAGGTAGAGCGTTGTGCCGGCGACGAGCTCTTTGCAGTCGATGTTGCCGCCCCAGATCCGCGGAGGCCCGGTCGAATGTTCGCCCGGCTCGGGCGGCGGCATGCCGATGACGCCGAGAAACGGAGCGGCATCGACCTCGTGCGCGCCGCAGCGCCACGTTCCGCCGTCGAGCGTCCAGTCGAAACGTTCGCCGTGCGCCCACGTCGAGCCCCAGGGCCGCGGCGTCACTTCGTCGATCCGCACGACGAGGGTCTTTCCGGCGCGCACGCCGCGCACCTCAAACGGGCCGGCGAGCGCGTGCCCGCCCCCGTCGGGCTTCTCGCGAATGTCGTCGGGCTCGTCCCATTCCCAGCGCGCGTTGTAGGCGTGGAACGAGACCGAGCCGCCGGGGTCGATCGACTCGACCGGCTCGTAGTCGCGCGAGAAGAAGCCCTTCACGCGCGCGGCTCCTGGATCCACGCGTCCGGCGGCGCGATGAGCACGCGCAGGCCGATGCGGCGGCCGTCGTCGCTGCGGAACTCCCACAACGCGACCGCCTGCTCGTCGCCGCGCAACTCGGGCGCGAACGTCGCGGGGACGTATCCCACCTGAACTCGGCACTCGGCGTCCCACACCGCGACCGCGTCGGGATCGTGCTCGTTGTCGGGCTCGGGCACGAGCGCGAGCCGCCGCCCCGGCGCGAACGCGTCGTCCTGCACCGCATCGGAGCGATGCGACACGCCGGCGACCTTGATCACAAGCAGCCGCGGGTCGCGGTACGACAGCGCCTCACCCGACGCGGC
>JBOGZQ010000019.1:0-6296 GCA_050697375.1 Gaiellaceae bacterium
AAGGCGATGGGTTCAGGCAAGATGCCCACCGCACCGGGACAAAAGCGGAAATCCGCGACGAAACGACGGAAGAAAGCGAGAAGGTAAATGGCAGTGAAGTTGAGATTGACGCGGGTCGGGTCGAAGAAGAACCCGATCTACCGCGTCGTCGCAGCCGACACGCGGTCGCCGCGCGACGGCAAGTTCATCGAGATCGTCGGGCGGTACAACCCGCAGCACGAGCCGTCCCTCATCGAGTTCGACGAGGAGAAGGTGCGCGGCTGGCTGAAGAAGGGCGCGCAGCCGACGGATCCCGTCGCCAAGCTGCTGAAGGCGAAGGGCATCTCCTAGCCGTGGGCGAGCTGCTCGCGGAGATCGCGCGGCGGCTCGTCGACGAGCCCGACGCCGTGCGCGTCGAGCAGGTCGAGGGCGACGACGGGTCGCTCGTCCTTCGGCTCCACGTCGCCGACGCTGACGTCGGCAAGGTGATCGGGCGGCAGGGGCGCATCGCGCGCGCCTTGCGCGCGGTCGTACGGGCCGGCGGCCCGAACGCGGGACGCCGGGTGCAGCTCGAGATCGTCGGGTGAACAACGTCTGCTTTGCCGGCGACCAGCCGGCGGAGGCGCTCGAGCGGCTGCGCGCGCTCGTCGATCGCGTCGCGTGGGTGCGCGGCAACACCGATCGCACGATCACGACGCCGCGCAACGCCGAGATGCTCGAGAAGTTCACCGAGCTTGGCCTCTGACTTCGTCCCCGTCGGCCGCGTCGGTCGGCCGCACGGGATCGACGGCGCGTTCTTCGTCGAGCAGCCGAGCGAGCGCGAAGGCGTCTTCGCCGTCGGCGCCGAGCTCTGGGTCGCCGGCGAGCCGGCCAAGGTGACCGTCTCCCGCCGCGGCGGCGGCAACCGGCCGGTGATCCGTCTCGACCGCGCAGCCGAGCGAGGCGCCGAGCTGGCCGTCCCGCGCGCGAGCCTGCCCGAGCTGCCCGAGGACGAGTACTACGCGTTTCAGCTCGTCGGTCTCGCGGTGGAGGAGGAGGGAGGCCGGTTCCTGGGCCGCGTTGCCGACGTGGTCGATTACCCTGCCAACGACGTGCTCGAGCTGGATTCGGGCGTGTTCCTGCCGCTCGTCGGAGCCTGCGTGCGGTCGGTGGATCTCGAGGGTGGGCGGATCGTCGTGTCGCCAGGCTTCGCTGACCCGGAATGAGAGTCGACATCTTCACCCTCGTCCCGCACGCGTTCGCCTGGCTCACGGAGCAGCGGCCGATCGCAGGCGTGCTCGGAGGCGAGCTCGAGCTGCGGCTCTTCAGCTACCGGGACACGACGCCGCTGCGCGCCGGCCAGGTGGACGACGAGCCGTACGGCGGCGGCGCCGGGATGGTGCTCCGCGTCGACGTCGTCGCCGCTGCGCTCGACGCCGCCTACGGCGGCCGGCCGCCGAACCGGGTGATCGCGCTGACCCCGCAGGGCCGCCCGCTGACGCAGACGGTGGTCGAGGAGCTCGCCGCCGAGGACGCGCTGACGCTCCTGTCGTCCCGCTTCGAGGGCTTCGACGAGCGGATCGTCAGCCACCTCGCGAGCGACGCGATCTCGATCGGCCCGTACGTCCTCTCGAACGGGGAGCTGCCGGCGATGGTGCTCCTCGACGCGATCGCGCGCCGGCTGCCCGGCGCGCTCGCAGAGGGCTCGGGCGAGTTCGAGAGCTTCTCCGCCGAGCTCGGCGGCGGGCTCGAGTACCCCCACTACACGCGGCCGCCCGAGTTCCGCGGCTGGAGCGTCCCGGACGTGCTCCTCTCCGGCGACCACGCCCGCATCGACGCCTGGCGGAAGGAGCACGTGCGGTGATGCGGGACCCCCTCGGCCGCCTGTTCCCACATCTCTCCCGCCGCCTCCGGGTCGCACTCGACTGGGTGCTGACGATCGCGGGGGCGATTCTCATCGTGCTCGCCCTCAAGGCGTGGGTCGTCAACCCGTACCGGATCCCGTCCTCGTCGATGGAGCCGACGCTCCACTGCGCCCGCCCGGCGCCCGGCTGCGAGTCCGGCTTCAGCGACCGCGTCCTCGCCTGCCGGATCTGCCTCGACTTCTCCAGCCCGCACCGGGGCCAGATCATCGTCTTCAACACGCCGCCGCTCGCTCTCGTCAAGTGCGGCGCCGGCGGCACCTTCGTCAAGCGGCTGGTCGGCCTCCCCGGGGAGACGATCAAGGAGGACGACAAGGGCAACATCTGGATCGAACCGCCGCGCGGGGACTCGTTCCACGAGCTGAAGGAGCCGTACATCCAGGCCGCCCGGCGCCTGGCCGACACCTCCCACTTCCACGGCGAATGGCACGTGCCACTAGGCAGCTACTTCTTCATGGGAGACAATCGCGCGCAGTCGTGTGACTCGCGGGAATGGGGCTCCGTCCCGCGCAAGAACCTCATCGGGACGGTGTTCTTCGTGTATTGGCCTCCAAACCGCATCGATTTCAAGTAAATGAGCAAGCTGGAGCAGGTCGCGCCGGGGCTTCGACGGTGGTCGGCCTGGCACCCGGAGTGGCGCCAGGAGGTCGGCTCGGTCGCCGTGGACACGCCCGACGGGCTCGTTCTCATCGACCCGCTCGACCCGCCGCCCGAGGTGCGCTCGCCCGCGCACGTCCTCCTGACCGTCTTCTGGCACGCCCGCACCGGGGGCGAGCTCGGCGCCGAGCACGTCTGGGCGCCGACCCGCGGCGTCCGCAAGCTGAAGAACCGGGGCGTCGTCGTGACCGACCCGTTCGAGAAGGATCCGGAGCTTCCCGGCGGGATCAAGGCCTACGTGACCGCTCGCGAGGGCGAGGTCGTCTACTGGATCCCTCAGCAGAAGGCGATCGCCGTCGGCGACATCCTCCTCGGGGCCGGCGCCAAGCCGCACGCGACCTCGGAGCCGCTTCGGCTCTGCCCCGACAACTGGCTCGAGGGGGCGACCCGGAAGCAGCTGATCAAGTCGCTCCTGCCGCTCCTCGACCTGCCGGTCGAGCGGATCCTCGTCTCGCACGGCGATCCCGTTCTCCAGGGCGGGAAAGAGGTGCTGCGGCACCTGATCGCGCCCGAAAAGACATGAGTTTTCGCTAACCTGCCCTCCGGCCTGCGGGCCGCCTTTCCCATGAGCAACATCATCGAGTCGATCGAGCGCGCCCAGCTGCGCAAGGTTCCCCGCTTCAAGGCGGGCGACACGGTGCGCGTCCATTTCCAGGTGATCGAGGGCCAGCGCCGCCGCGTGCAGGTCTTCGAGGGCATCGTCATCAAGCGGCAGGGATCGGGCGCCCGCGAGACCTTCACCGTGCGCAAGCAGTCGTTCGGCGTCGGCGTCGAGCGCACGTTCCCCCTGCATTCGCCGAAGATCGAGAAGATCGACGTGGCCGCCGTCGGCGACGTCAACCGGGCGAAGCTCTACTACCTCCGCGGCCGCGTCGGCAAGAAGGCGCGCGTGCGCGAGCAGCGCTACGGCGCCGGCTCGCACGTGGAGGAGGCGGTAGTCGATGACGCGATCGTCGAGGAGCCCGAAGCGGCCGAAGAGGCCGCGCCCGAAGAAGAGACTGTCGCGACGCCCGAGTAGGGCGCTAGTCTCGAGGCCGGTGAAGCGGACCGGCCAGAAGCTCCTCGGATTCGACCGCAAGCTCGGCGCGCGCTTCGTCGCCGGTGCGGACGAAGCCGGTCGCGGGTCGCTCGCAGGGCCGCTCGTCGTCGCCGGCGTCCTCCTCGACTACGGCGCGCTGAAGGAGCACAAGGTGCGTCCGCTCGCGTATCTCAACGACTCGAAGCAGTGCAGCGAGGATCGGCGCGAGGATCTCTTCCGCGCGGTCGTCGCGTGCGCGGAGAAGATCGTCATCCGCGCGATTCCCGCCGGCGACATCGACCGCAACGGCCTGCACAAGTCGAATCTCGCGGGACTGCGGGCGATGCTCACCGCGCTTTCGCCGCCGGCCGAGGCGTGCCTCGTCGACGGGTTCCGGCTCGGCCCGCTCGCACCCGAGCACACCGCCGTCGTCGACGGCGACGAGAAGAGCGCTGCCATCGCCGCCGCGTCGATCGTCGCGAAGGTGACGCGCGACCGGTTGATGCGCAGGCTCGACGGGCTCTATCCCGCGTACGGGTTCGCGCAGCACGTCGGCTACATCACGCCGGGCCACTCCGCGGTCGTGCGCGGGATCGGACCGTCGGCGGTGCATCGCCTGTCGTTCCAGGCGCTCTGTTACAGCGGTGGTGCGATCGTTTCGGCGCGAGAGTCCTGCAGCACAGACGGACGCGCGGGAGACCCGCGCGTCCTGATGAAGGCATCGCAAGCGATGCCTTCGAGGTGAACTCCGCGGAACGTCGCGCCGCGCGCTGGTACCGGCTGCGCGGCTGGCGCATCCTCGGCGCGAACGTCTGGGCGGGGCGGAACGAGATCGACCTCGTCGCGCGGCGCGGGCGGGCGCTCCGCTTCGTCGAGGTGAAGGAGAAGACGGGGCCGGGCTTCGGCGACCCGGCCGAGATGGTCACCGAAGAGAAGCAGCGCCGCGTGCGCCGCGCGGCGCAGCTGTGGCTGGCGGCGCGGCCGGAGCTCCGCGGCCTCGATATCGCGTTCGACGTCGTCGCGGTTCGCGAGGGACGGCTGCGCAGGATCCCCGACGCCTTCTAGGATTTCGGCATGAGCTGGTTCGTCCTCAACGCACGCGACGCGGAATGGATCGATTGCGATCTCGGCAAGTTCTGCAACTTCGAGCCGGAGGGCGGGCGCTTCGAGGAGCTCGGGATCAACCTGAATGTGCTCGCCCCGGGCGAGCCGATGACGATGTACCACCGTGAGTACGAGCAGGAGGACTTCCTCGTGCTCGACGGCGACTGCCTGCTCATCGTCGAGGGCGAGGAGCACCCGATGAAGCAGTGGGATCTGTTCCACTGCCCGCCGGGCATCGCGCACGCAATCGTCGGAGCTGGTGACCGGCCGTCGGTCGCGCTCGCGGTCGGCGCGCGCGGAGGCGACGACCGGACCGTCTATCCGGCCGATCCCGTCGCGCAGAAGCACGGGGCCGGCGTCACCGCCGAGACGACGAGCGCGAAGGAGGCGTACGCGGGCTACACGTTCCCTCGCGGGCCGTACCAGGAGGGCTGGCTGCCGGAGTAAGACGTGCGGGCGTGTTGTGTCGCGGCGTCTCGCAGCGTATGTTGCGTTTCGTCAACGGAAGGAGCACCGATGCCGTGTCTCTTTCCGGGCTGTCAGGAGCCAGCCCGCAACAAGCTCGCGATTCGATGTCGAAAGCCGAGCACTCTCAACGTGTGGTCGCCGGACTCAAAGGCTTACCTCTGCAAGAAGCATGCGGAAGGCGGCGTTAGCCTGACTGTGGACGTGCAGCCCACAACGGATCAGAACGTCACAGTTGCCTACACGTCTGGCGGGCAGCAGATAGGTACGCGCACCACGCCGATCCAAAGAGCGGCCGCCTAGCACGTAGTCGCAAAAGCCACAAAGTTAAAGGGTCCTCGCCTAACAACGCGAAGCCCGCGACGTGGCGGCCACGCAGGAGGAGCTGTACTCGACGCTGGACCTCGAGCTCTCGTGGTCCGAAGGTGCGCTGCCCGAGCACGTGCGCACGAAGCACGTGCACCGTCTTCATCCGTACCACGGCAAGTTCATCCCGCAGCTCGTCGAGGTGCTGCTCGACCGCTACGTCGCGCCCGGCGGCCACGTGCTCGACCCGTTCGCCGGCTCGGGGACGACGCTCGTGCAGGCGCTCGAGTCCGGCTACGACGCGACCGGCGCAGAGTTGGCCGCGTTCAACTGCCTGCTGATGCGCGTGAAGACCGAGCGCTACGACGTCGAGGCGCTGCGCGACGAGATCCAGGACATCGTGGAACGCATCGACTCGTTCAGGACGACCGCGAGGCCGAACGCGTACATGCGCCGCTGGTACGCACCGCCCGCGGCGAGGGAGCTGCTCGCCTTTCGCGACCACGCGCAGTCCGACGTGCTGCGAGTGATCCTCTCGCGCGCCGCGCGCTCGGCGCGTCGCGCCGCCCACTTCGACCTCGAGGCTCCGAGCGAGCCGATGACGGAGGAGTACTGGTGCCACAAGCACCGCCGCATGTGCCGTCCGGTCGAATCGGCGAGCGCCTTCCTCCGCCGCTATGCGCTCGACACGCTCGCGCGGATCGAGGAGTTCGCATCCGTCCGCAGCGACCGCGGCGCCCGCGTCCTCTACGGCGACGCCCGCGACGTCGAGTACGAGGACACGTTCGACGCCGTGCTCACGTCGCCGCCGTACCCGGGGCTCATCGACTACCACGAGCAGCACCGCTACGCGTACGAGCTGCTCG
>JBOGZQ010000020.1:0-6393 GCA_050697375.1 Gaiellaceae bacterium
CCTTCTCGCGCTCGAGGTCGGTCGAGTCGAGCACGCGCTCGCCGACGTCCTCGTTCGCGCGGAACGAGCCGGACTGCCAGAGCATGGCGTCGACGAGCGTCGTCTTCCCGTGGTCGACGTGCGCGACAATGGCGACGTTCCGGAGGTCGTCGCGGGACAGCAGCTCGGTCATGACGAGTTCACGCTAGCGGCCGCTCCCTCGCACGCTGAAACCTATGTCGAGTCGGCTGTGACGGGATCGACGACCCGAAGCCGCGAGAAGCGGCGGAACCCGTGGTCGTGCGAGGCGAGCACGAGGCCATGCTCGATGGCGAGCGCGGCGAGCTCGATGTCGGAGACGTCGTCGCTACGCAAGCCCGGCGTCTCGGCGAGCTCCGCGGCGATCACCGCGTGCCCGGCGCCGGCTGTGACGAGCCTCACAGCCGGCTGCCTGAGGAAGGCGGCCGCGACCGCCAATCCCTCCTTGACGGAGACCGCGTGCTCCCCGAACACCCTCGGGCTCGTGATCAGGCGGAAGAACGCGTAGACGACCGGCCAGCAGAGGACAACGGTTCCCGTCGCCCTCGGCGAGACGTGCTTCGAGCCAGCCGCGAGCACGATCGTGCTCCGGGGCGTCCGCGAACGTCGCGTAGACGAGCAGGTTCGTGTCGACGAGCGTCACGAGACGTCGCGTTGCGCGCGCCGCTCGTCATCGAGCGCTGCGAGCAGCGCCGACACGTCGGAGATGTCGAGGATCGGACGCCCGGGAAGCTCAGGGAGCGACGGCGGCACCGTCGGCGGGGCGGCACGCGCGCTCCGGCGGAGAAGCCGGTTGACCGCGGCACGGAACGATTCGCCCGTCCGGGCTCGCTCACCCTCGATCAGTGCAGCGACGTCGTCGTCCAGCGTAATTGTGGTGCGCATGATGCCAAGATTCTGGCATCAGAGACTCACTGCTTCATCGGAGGGCTGCGGCGCGCCCCGGCACAAAAACGATCACCGCCACCGAGACCGACAGCGGCCAGATCGTCGGCCACACCTTCTCTCCAGGATGAGGAGCGGCCCGCTGTCCAAGCAACGGGCGGCGTTTCCGGGGGCCTTTCGAGTAGCGGGGGCGGTATGTGGACAGACATCTGTGACCTATCGCCTTGTCGACGTGCGGCCCTGTGAGGCGGCGCGCACCGGCTATCGAACTGTCCCGCCCAGGCGTCTGACCGGGGCCGCGATATCGCGACCCGGTCAGGAAGTCGCCCGGGCGCTGTTGCTACGCCTTCGGCTGGATGTTCTGGTTGACGCGGAAGAGGTTGTCCGGGTCGTAGGTCGCCTTGACGCGCGCAAGCCGGTCGTAGTTGTCGCGGTAGCTGGCGCGGACGCGCTCCTGGCCTTCGTCCATCATCATGTTCACGTAGGCGCCGCCGGCGGAGTACGGGTGCAGCGCCTCCATGTAGTCGATGCTCCACCGGCGGATCTCCGGGACATTCGCCGGATCGGGGTCGACGCCGGCAAACACGGAACCCCAGGTCGCGTCGCGGTAGCTCCAGGCCGTGTCGGCGGCCGCATGGTCGTGGGGGGCGCCGTCGATCGGGTACATGTGCATCGTCGACTTCATCGTCGGCATGTCCGAGCCGAAACGGGCGTGAATGGCGACGGCCTCGTCCGGGATCTCCTTCACGAAGTCGGCGCGCCAG
Organism: Gaiellaceae bacterium; assembly: GCA_050697375.1. Lineage (GTDB taxonomy): Bacteria > Actinomycetota > Thermoleophilia > Gaiellales > Gaiellaceae > Palsa-739. Next base: position 1,668 of record JBOGZQ010000020.1, read on the forward strand.
TACCACTGGTCGCCGGGCGGGTAGAGGCCGTCGAACGCGCTCTGCAGCGCGGGGTGCGCCATCGGCCCGACGCCGTGCATCAGCGGTTCGGGCACCGCGTCGAGGAGCGGCGCCATCGCCTTCGCGGCGTCCTTCTCCGCCCCGACGTAGCACCACACGACGCCGCAGACGTTGCGCAGATGAATCTCCTCGGGGAAAGGCGGCGCCGGCGGCACGGTGTGGAAGGCGAAGAAGCCGTTCAGCTCGCGCGGCGCGCTCGGCAGAAACTCGCGGTAGACCGACAGCACCTCGCCGGCGACCTCCACCGGCCAGAACGTCGGGCCGCCGACGACGGTGCCGATCTCGTGCAGCTTGAAGACGAACGAGGTGACGACACCGAAGTTGCCGCCCCCGCCGCGGATCGCCCAGAAGAGATCGGGATGCTCGTCGGCGCTCGCGCGCACGCGCTCGCCGTCGGCCAGCACGAGCTCTGCTTCGAGCAGGTTGTCGATCGAGAGCCCGCATTTCCGCGTGAGGTGGCCGAGCCCGCCGCCGAGCGTGAGGCCGCCGACGCCGGTCGTCGAGATGATCCCGCTCGGCGTCGCGAGCCCGTGCTCGTTCGTCGCGCGGTCGACCTCGCCCCAAGTGCAACCGCCGCCGACACGCACGGTCCGGCCCTTGGGATCGACCTCGACTCCGTTGAGCAGCGAGAGATCGACGACGACGCCTCCGTCGCAGGTGCCCAGCCCGGCGCCGTTGTGGCCGCCCCCGCGAACCGCTAGGAGGAGGTCACTCTCGAGGGCGAACCTGACCGCCCGCACCACGTCGTCCGGGCCCGCGCAGCGCGCGATCAGCGCCGGGCGCCTGTCGAACATCGCGTTGAAGACCTTGCGCGCCTGCTCGTAGTCGGCGTCCTCGGGATGGATCAACTGTCCCTCGAACCCTGGAATGTCGTGTCGTGTCGTCATCGTGGCCATGCAGTCCCCCTTCGTTTCGCGAACGTTCGTCCCGCCGACCCTAGAGCGCCAGCGCAGGCGCGTCATGACGCGACCTGACCGACTTGCGCGCCGCCTTTTCGATCGGCCGGCGAGCGGGGATAATCAGATCTGACTAGTGCCCCCGGCAGCCCACACGGACGAGCTCCCCGGCTCGCTCCGCCTCAGCTCGACGTTCCCGTTCGTGGGGCGGGTCTCGGAGCTGGAGACGCTTCGAGCACTCCTCCCCCGCGCGGCGGGCGAGGGCCGTCGCATCGTTCTTCTCGGCGGCGAGGCCGGCTCCGGCAAGAGCCGCCTCGTACGCGAGTTCGCCGCCGCGGCGGCACACGAGGACGCGCTCGTGCTCTACGGGGCCTGCGACGCGGTCGTCCGCACGCCGTACGGGCCGTTCGTCCAGGCGCTCGACCACCTCGTTCGCATCGTCGCCCCCGCCGAGGTGCGAGCGGCGCTTCGCACCGGAGGCGGCGAGATCACACGCCTGCTCCCGGATCTCCCGCTCCGAATCGGCGACCTGCCACCTCCCGTCGAGGCCGACCCCGATACCGAGCGCCACCGGCTGCACACGGCCGTAACGGACCTCTTGACCGGCGTGACGCGTCGCCGGCCGGCGGTGCTCGTGGTCGAGGACGGGCACTGGGCCGACGCGCCGACGCTGCTCCTCCTCCGCCACCTCGCGCGCACCGCCGGCGAGGCCCGCATCCTGCTGCTCGCCACGTTCCGCGACACCGACGTCGATGTGCCGCAGACGCTCGCCGAGACGCTCGCCGACCTGCGCCGGTCTGACGATGTCGTCAGGCTCCGGGTCGGCGCGCTTTCCGGCGACGAGGTGGACGAGTTCGTCGAGCGCGCGACGGGAGCGAATCTCGGGCCGGAGCTGCACGAGCTCGCGCGCACGATGCGAGAGCTCACGGAAGGAAACGCGTTCCTCGTCTGCGAGCTCTGGCGTGCGCTCGTCGAGACCGGCGCGGTCGAGGTCGCCGGCGGGACGATCCACGTCACGCGCTCTCCGGCCCAGCTCGGCAGTCCCGAGAGTGTCCGCGAGGTCGCGAGCGAGCGGCTCACGCGCCTCGCGACGCGGACGACGGGCATGCTCGAGCTCGCCGCGACGGCCGGCCCCGAGTTCGAGCTCGAGATCGTGCGCCGGGCGGCAGGCCTGCTCGACGCAGAGCTGTTTGCGGCGCTCGACGAGGCCGTCCGCAGCGGGATGATCGAGGAGCTTCACTCGCGCCGCATCGCCTACCGCTTCACGCACGAGCTCGTTCGCCGGGCGGTGTACGACCGGCTTTCCGCCTTGCGGCGGGCGGAGCTGCACCTGAAGGTGGCGGAGGCGCTCGACGCATCCGGCGAGCGCACGGGCCGCGCACTTGCGGACCTCGCGCACCACTTCGCGGCGGCATCGGCGTTCGGCGGAACGGAACGAGCCATTGCGTACAACGTCCTCGCCGCACAATCCGCAGCCGCCGCGCTCGCGTTCGACGAAGCGGCCGAACGGCTGCGCACCGCGCTCGATCTCGGGATCGACGATCCCGCGGAGCGCGCCGAGATCTTCGTCGAGCTCGGTCGGGCGAGCCACCGCGGCGGGAAGTCACCCGACGCATTGAAGGCGTTTCGGGCCGCGGCGGAGATCGGCCGTGAGCGCGGCGACCCGAGGCTGCTCGCCCGCGCGGCGATCGGCTACGAGAATGCATGCTGGCGGCCGGGAATCGCCGACGAGGGAGCAGTGGAGCTCCTGGAGGAAGCGGCGGCCGCGCTCGGCGACGAAAGCCCCGAGCTACGAGTCGGGATCCTCGGCGGGCTCGCCCGGGCACTGGACTTCCAGGGCCGGCACGAGCGCGGCGCCGTCGTGCGGACGAGCGCGATCGCGATGGCCCGCGTGCTCGACGACCGGCTCGGGCTGGCCAGCGTCCTCGCGCGCGCCTACTGGTCGCGCGGAACAACCTCGCCCGAGGAGATCGTCGACATGCTGACCGAGGCGCGCGACCTGGGCATTCAGCTCGGCAACACGGAGATACGGGCGGAGGCGATGGCCTGGCGAGTGCCGGCACTCGTCGCACTCTGCGACCTCGAATCCGCGGGGCGCGAAGTCGCGGAGCTGCTCGAGATCGCCGACCAGACCGCGCAGCCGTTCATGATCCACATCGTCCACCACTACGCGGCCGCGCTCGCGCTGTGCCACGGCAATCTCGAGGAGGCCGAGGTTATGGCCCGCCGGTCGTACGAGTGGAACGACCGGCTGACGGGCCGTGACGTCTCCGGCACGTACGGCATGCAGATGTTCAGCATCCGCCGCGAGCAGGGGCGCCTCGCGGAGCTCGCTCCCGTCGTCAGGATCCTGGCCGGCCAGAGCCGGTCGGGGCCGTGGCGGCCGGGGCTCGCGGCGCTGCTGGCCGAGCTGGAGATGACGACCGAGGCGCAACGGGAGCTCGACTCCGTCGCCGCGGCGGGTCTCGATCAGTTCCGCGAGTCGTTGTGGCTGGCGGCGCTCACGTACCTGACGGACGCCTCCACGGCGCTCGGCGACCGGAAGGTCGCGTCGCTCGTCTATCCCGAGCTCGCAGCGCACGCCGGCACGAACGTGATGATCGGCCACCTGGTCGCCTGCTACGGCAGCGCCGATCGCTACCTCGGCATGCTCGCCGCAACGCTCGGCGAGGCCGAGCGCGCGGAAGAGCACTTCGAGCGCGCACTGGAGCTCAACCGACAGATGCGCGCGACGACGTGGCTCGCACACACCGCGTACGAATACGCACGCTTCCTGCAGGCGCGAGGCAGCGACGGCGAACGCTCCGCGGCGCTCCTCGGAGAGGCTGGGGCGCTCGCCGAGCGAACCGGCCTCGTCGCCCTGGTCGGCCGGATCCGGACCCTCGCCTCCCCCGTGCCGGCGGCTCGTCTTCCCGACGAGCTCTCGCCGCGCGAGGCGCAGATCCTGGCGCTCGTGGCCCGCGGCCTCAGCAATCGCGAAATCGGGAAGACGCTCACCATCAGCGAGCACACGGCGGCGAACCACGTTCGCAGCATCCTCCGCAAGACGGGATGCGCGAACCGCACCGAGGCGGCTTCGTACGCCCACCGACACGGGCTCGCCTTGACCTGAGCGACGATCGGCGCCAGGATCCGTCCCATGCCGCTCTACATGATCGAGCGCACCTTCGCGGAGGAGCTCGACCTCTCGAACGACGACGTCAAGCTGATCGACGAGATCAATGCGGGCGAAGGCGTCCGCTGGCTCTTCTCGTTCCTCAGCGCCGACCGGCGCCGCACCTATTGCCTCTACGAGGCGCCGACGCCCGACGCGATCGTCGCCGCCGCCCGCCGCGCGAACGTACCGGTCGACGCCGTCGTCGAGGTCGGGCCTGCAACGCCGCAGCTCGCCGATCGGCTGAGCGACTACGCGCGCGCCGTCTCCACCACCTGACACCCCACTCGAGGGCGTCGCAACCGAGCTCCTCGGCGCACGCCTCAACTTCTCGGGCTTCGCCGTCGGTGCGACGTTTATCTAGAGAACGAAGTACCGGGGGCAGGATTTGAACCCGCGACCTCCGCGAAGGCGCGGCTTGTCCGCGCCGACAAAAAAACACACCCTGGCTTGGCCAGCGTGTCCGATTGCTCTAGCCCTTCTGAATAGCGGGGGCAGGATTTGAACCTGCGACACTCCGGGTGATACGCCCGGAGGTCGGCTCAGGCGGGGAGGACGCCGCCTTGCGCCAGCGTGCGAGTCTTACCGATGCCCCGAGCGAGACCAGAGTGCAAGC
>JBOGZQ010000021.1:0-25099 GCA_050697375.1 Gaiellaceae bacterium
CCTCGAGCTCGCGCGCGAGTGCGCGCTCGAGGTGCGCGGGCGCGACTCGCCGCGGATGTTCCTCCCGCCGGGGCGGGGGAGAGGCAGCTCGGTCGGCTCGATCGTCTGCTACCTGACCGGGCTCTCGCACGTCGACCCGGTCGCGGCGAACCTCTCGCTCGGGCGCTTCTTGAACCGCGAGCTCGCCTCGGTGCCGGACATCGACCTCGACTTCCCACGCGACATCCGCGAGAAGCTGATCGTGCGCGTGACCGAGCGCTACGACCGCGAGCACGCCGCGCTCGTCGCGAGCTTCGCCACGTACCGGTCGCGCGGCGCCATCCGCGACGTCGGCAAGGCGCTCGGCCTGCCGTTTGCCGACCTCGAACGGCTCGCGCGGCTCACCGACGGATGGAACGCCGCCCGCGTCTCCGACGAGCTCGCCATGCTCCCGGACGCGCAGCAGAAGCTCGCGTCGCCGCGCTGGCGCGCGTTCGCGAAGCTGTGCGCCGAGATCGGCGGGCTGCCGCGGCACATCTCGCAGCACCCGGGCGGGATGGTGATCTCGACGCGGCCGCTCATCGAGCTCGTCCCGGTGCAGCCGGCGGCGATGGCGGGCCGCCAGATGTGCCAGTGGGACAAGGACTCGTGCGCGGACGCCGGCTTCCTCAAGATCGACCTGCTCGGCCTCGGGATGCTGTCGGCGGTCGAGGAGTGCGTCGACACGATCGCGCGCACGCGCGGCGCGCAGATCGACCTGTCGCGCATCCCGCTCGACGATCCCGACGTATTCGCGGAGATCCAGCGCGCCGACACCGTCGGCTGCTTCCAGATCGAGAGCCGCGCGCAGATGCAGACGATCCTCCGCACGCGGCCGGAGAACCTCGACGACATCACCATCCAGGTCGCGCTCGTCCGCCCGGGGCCGATCCAGGGCAAGGCCGTGCACCCGTACATCGAGCGAAGGCAGAAGCTGCGGGAAGATCCGCAGTTCGATCCGCCCGCCGACCATCCGCTGCTGAAGGAGCCGCTGCGCGACACGCTCGGCGTCGTCGTCTTCCAGGATCAAGTGCTCGACGTCGCAATCCATCTCGCCGGCTTCACCATCGGCGAGGCGGAGGGATTGCGGCGGGCGATGAGCCGAAAGCGCTCCCGCGACGCATTGGAAGCGTGGCGCGAACGGTTCATTGCGGGAGCGCTGGAGAACGCCGTCGACGAACAGACAGCGCATCTCATCTACGACAAGCTGACGGCGTTCTCCGGCTTCGGTTTCCCGAAATCGCACTCGGCCGCCTTCGGGCTGCTCGCGTACCAGTCGGCGTGGCTCCGTCACCACTACGGCGCCGAGTTCCTCGCGGCGCTTCTGAACGCGCAGCCGATGGGCTTCTATCCGCCGGCGACGCTCGTGCGCGACGGGCAGCGGCACGGCATCGAGACGCGGCCGCCGGACGTGAATCGCAGTGAGGTCGGGTGCACGATCGAGGACGGCGCCGTGCGCATCGGCCTGAAGTACGTCCAGGGCGTGGGGGAGGACGATGCAGAGGCAGTCGTCGCCGCGCGGCCGTACACGTCCATCCGCGAGCTCACACAGCAGACGCAGCTGTCGGTCGACGAGCTGCGCGCACTCGTCGAGTCGGGGGCGTGCGACTCGTTCGGCATGCGCAGGCGCGACCTCTTGTGGCAGCTCGGCCTCGTTCCGCGCGCGCAGACGGTGCCCAACTCCAGCGGCCAGCAAAAGCAGCTCGCGCTGCCGCTCGACCCGACGGTGGAGACGCCCGACCTGCCGGAACCGTCGACGTGGGAGCGCGTGCTCGCCGACTACCGCACGACGAGCCTGTCGATCGGCATCCATCCGGTCGAGCTCATGCGGCCGCACTTCCCGCCGGGGACGCTCTCGAGCGTCGAGCTGCGCGACCGTCCGAACCGCTCGCGCGTGCAGGTGGCGGGCATGGTCGTCGCCCGTCAGCGCCCCGCGACGGCGAACGGCGTCGTCTTTATGCTGCTCGAGGACGAGTTCGCCCAGATCAACCTCATCGTGCTTCCACAGGTCTACGACCGTTTCCGCGGCGTCGTTCGCGGCGAGCCGCTCCTCCTCGCCAAAGGCCGCTACGAGCAGGTCGACCGCAACCGGAACGTCGTCGTGGACGAGCTCGTCTCCCTCGCCCCGCTCGCCCGCGAGCTCACCGAGGGTGCCGACGTCCACGGCTCATTGCCGGCCGCCCATCACTTCGGGCACCGGTAATCCGTTAGCAGAACATGAAACGGAAGGACGGGTTTGCGCCGATCGGCGCTTACGCGGCGCTCGGGGACGGCCGCACGGTCGCCCTCGTCGCCGCGGACGGGTCGATCGACTTCCTCTCGCTGCGCGACGTGCACTCGCCTTCGACGTTCGCCGCGCTGCTCGATCCTCAGAAGGGCGGACGCTTCGTGCTCGCGCCGACGGCGAAGTTCGACGCCGAGCGGCGCTACCTCGATCGCACGAACGTGCTCGAGACGACGTATACGACGAAGGACGGCGTCGTCCGTGTCACCGAGGCGCTGTCGCTCCAGGACGGCGGCCTCATCCCATGGACGGAGATCGCACGGCGCGTCGAAGGGCTCTCGGGCGAGGTGGAGATGACGTGGCGCGTCGAGCCGCGCTTCGACTGGGGACGCGTCTCGCCGGCGATCGAGCGGCGCCGCAGCGCGGTCGTCGCCTCTGGCGGCGGCCTCCGGCTCGGGATCCACACATGGGACGCCGGCGAGCCTGCGATCGGAGAGGACGCGGTGCAGGGTGCATTCGTCGTCCGCGAAGGCGAGCGTGCGCTCCTCGCGTTGTGCGCGACGGACGATGAGCCGATCCCCTTGCCCGAACGCCGCGACGTCGAGCGCCGGCTCGACGGGACGGTCGAGGTCTGGCGCCGCTGGCTTCACGAATGGCAGTACGACGGCCCGTGGAGCGAGCACGTCGCGCGCAGCGCGCTCGCGCTCAAGCTGCTCGTCCATGCGCCCAACGGCGCGATCGTCGCGGCGCCGACGACGTCTCTTCCCGAACGCATCGGCGGCGACAAGAACTACGACTACCGCTACATGTGGGTGCGCGACTCGGCATACACCATCGACGCGTTCATTCGGCTCGGCCTGCCGGAGCAGGTGCACGAGTCGTTCCGCTGTCTCCTCCGTGCCGTACGTTCGACTGCGCCGGACCTGCGACCGTTCTACGGCATCGACGGCCGCGAGGCGCAGCGGCGAGACGAGCTTCCGCTCCGCGGCTACCGGGATTCGCGCCCCGTGCGCTACGGCAACGCCGCGGCGAGCCAGCTCCAGCTCGGAACGTGGGGCGATCTCGTCGAGACGACGTGGCTGTACGTGGACCATGGCGGCGCGCTCGCGTCGGATACGTCGGCCATGCTCGCCGGCTGTCTCGACCGCATCGCGGTCGCGTGGCAGGACGAAGACTCGGGCCTCTGGGAGCTCGACGACCGCCGCCACTACACGTCGTCGAAGATGGGTGTCTGGATGGCGTTCGACCGCGGCGTCGGGCTCGTCGAGCGCGGCGAGCTGCCCGACGACCATGTCGCCCACTGGCGCAAGCAGCGTGATGCGGTGCAGGCATTCGTCGAAGCACGCTGCTGGTCGGAACACCTCGGCGCGTATGTCGAGTTCGCCGGAGCCGATTCCGTCGACGCCGCCGTCCTGCGCGGGTCCCGTATCGGCTGGCCGAAACACTCGCCCGAGCGCTTCGCGCGCACGATCGACGTCGTTCGCGACCGGCTCGACGCCGGCGGCGGCCTCCTCTATCGGACGACGCGCGAGCGCGACCACGAGGGTGCGTTCCTCGCGTGCTCGTTCTGGCTCGCCGCCGCCCTTGCTCACACCGGTCGCGTCGACGAGGCGGCGGCGCTCTTCGAGCAGCTGCTCGAGTATGAGAACGACGTCGGGCTGCTCTCGGAACAGGTCGACCCGTCGTCAGGCGATCTGCTGGGGAACTTCCCTCAGGGTTTGAGTCACCTGACGCTGATCAATGCTGCGTCGGCGATTGCCGACGCGCGTGCCGACGGTGCATCGGCGACGGAAGGTGCGGCAGCACGTTGAAGGCGGAGTTGACGAGCGCGAGATGCGTGAACGCCTGCGGGAAGTTGCCGAGCATGCGCTTCTGCCGCGGGTCGTACTCCTCGGCGAGCAGCCCGACGTCGTTCGCAAGGGAGACGAGGCGGTCGAAGAGCTCCGCCGCGTCCTCGCTGCGACCGAGCAGCTCGAGGCAGTCGACGAGCCAGAACGAGCAGGGCAGGAAGACGCCTTCACCCGGCGGCAGGCCGTCGACTCCCTCCGTGCGAGTGCGGTAGCGCAGCACGAGCCCGTCGACGACGAGGTTCTTCTCGATCGCCTCGATCGTGCCCTGGACACGGGGATCGGATGCGGGAAGGAAACCGACGAGCGGGATGAGCAGCAGGCTCGCGTCGAGCTCCTTCGAGCCGTACGACTGCACGAACGACCCGAGCTCGTCGTCGAAGCCCTTCGCCAAGATGTCCGCGTGGATCTCGTCGCGGATCTTTCGCCAATGGTCGCCTGGTCCGGGCGATTCGTGCTCCTCGACCGACCTGACGGCGCGGTCGAATGCGACCCAGGCCATCACCTTGGAGTGGACGAAGTGCTGCCGCCCGCCGCGGATCTCCCAGATCCCCTCGTCGGGCTCGCGCCAGATGCGCTCGAGGTGGTCGAGCAGGACGATCTGCAGGTCCCACGGATTCCGCGCGAACTGGAGGCCGTGCACGCGTGCTTGATAGAGCGCGTCGACGACCTCGCCGAAGACGTCGATCTGCAGCTGCTCGCTCGCGGCGTTGCCGATGCGCACCGGCGCCGAGCCCTCGTAACCGGCGAGCCACGGAAGCTCGAGCTCCGTGAGCCGGCGCTCGCCGGCGACGCCGTACATGACCTGGATGTCGGCCGGGTCGCCGGCGACCGCGCGGACGAGCCAGGTGCGCCATGCCTTCGCCTCCTCCTCGTAGTCGGCGTGGAGAAGGGCGAGCAGCGTCAACGTCGCGTCGCGGAGCCAGCAGTAGCGGTAGTCCCAGTTGCGCACGCCGCCGATCCACTCGGGTAGCGATGTCGTCGGAGCGGCCACGATGCCACCGGTCGGCTCGTAGATGAGCGCCTTGAGGACGAGGAGCGAGCGCCGGAGCACGGGACGCCACTCCTCCGGCACGTCGGCATTGCACCGACCGATCCACTCCTGCCAGAACTCGTCGGTCTCCTTGAAGGCCTCCTCCGGATCGATGTGCGGCGGCAGGTCTCCGTGCGACGGGAACCAGGTGAGCGTGAACGGGACGCGTTCGCCCTCCCCGACGGTGAACGTCGAGATGGTGCGGAGGTTCTCCCCGCGCGTGCGCGTGGGAGTGCGAAGGCAGAGGCCGTCGGGGCCGGCGACCGCGACGCGCACCGAGCCGTCGATACGGCGCATCCACGGGACGACGTGGCCGTAGTCGAAGCGGATGACGAGCTCCGAGCGCATCTGCACCTCGCCGCGCACGCCTTCGACGATGCGGACGACGTCAGGCGCCGTCTCGCGCGGCGGCATGAAGTCGTAGACGCGGACGGCGCCCTCGTCGTTCTCCCACGTCGTCTCGAGGATCATCGTGTCGCCGCGATAGCGCCGCGATGTCCGGCCGCCCGCGGTCGGCGCCAGCAGCCAGCGGCCGTTGTTCGCGTCGCCGAGGAGCGCGGCGAAGCACGCCGGCGAGTCGAAGCGCGGGAAGCAGAGCCAGTCGATCGAGCCGCCGCGTTCGACGAGTGCGGCGGTCTGCAGGTCGCCGATCATCGCGTAGTCCTCTATGCGAGCCATCGCCACCGCTTTCGAGCCGCACGCTCGAACGCGCCTTCGTAGCGCTCGACGGCATCGCCGTCGAGCGTTCGCGCGAATGCGTCACGCATGTCCGCGAGCGCGTCCTTGACCGCATCGACGACGTCCATGTAGTCGCCGAAGGCTTCTTCCGCCTCGTCGCGCGCCGCGCGGTCGTACCGCTCCTTCGCGTCGTGCACCTCGACGAGCAGGCCGTCGTCCTCGAACAGATCGAGCTGTCTCGTGATCACGTGTGCGAAGCGTCTCACGTGAGCTCCTCGTAGAGGGCGAGATGCGCGCACGCCGACGCGTCCCACGTGAGCTCCTCGCGTGCGCGCCGCGCTCCGGCCCGGAAGGGCTCGGGATCGCTCAGCACCTCGCGGATCGCCGCGGCCAAGCCGTCGACGTCGCCGGGAGCGACGACGCGCCCGGCGCCGAATCGGCGGACGGGCTCGGCGATGCCGCCGACGTCGTACGCGACGGCAGGCACGCCTGCGCCGAGCGCGCGCAGGAGCGCGCCGCTCTGATCGAGCTCGGGGCGATACGGGAAGACCGCGACGGCCGCCTCGCCGAGCGCGCGGTCGAGCTCCGCGTCCGACAGGTAGCCGAGGCGCCACTCGACGTGCTCGCTCTGATCTGCATCGATCGGTTCGAGGGGGTCCCCGGCGACGAGCAGCCGTGCGCCGGCCCGTCGGGTCGCCTCGACCGCGTCGCCGAGGCCCTTGTATGCACGGATGACGCCGAGTGCGAGGACGGTGTTGCCGTCGTCGCGGCGCTCGGGGTCGCTCGGGAAGACGGGGTGGGGGATGACGGTCGCGTCGACACCGAGCCCGGCGAGCGTCTCGCGGCCGCGCTCGCTGTGCACGACGACGCGGTCGAAGCGGGCGAGCAGATCGCTCCAGAGCTTCTGCTTCGCGGCGGTGCGGCGCGGCAGGAGGTCATGGGCGGTGAAGACCGACGGGACGCGCGGCCGCAGGAACCGGTCGTCCAGCTCCGGCACGAGCCATTGCACGTGCAGGACGTCGGCGCGGCGCCGGTTCAGCGCGTTGACGCCGAACGGGTGCTCGAGCACCTTCAACGGCACGCGGAGGCGCGACCGGCCGAAGATCCGCGACGACAGCGGGTAGAACGGCTCGCTCCGCACGTAGCCGGCGGGCTGCGGCGCGTCCCCGAAGCGGAAGCGGGAGGTGACGAGCTCGACGTCGGCTCCCGCGCGACCGAGAGCTGCGGCGAGCTCGTGGTCGTACGCCGGCGTGAAGGCAGGAGGGTCGGCGAGGACGATTCGCACCGCCATAGGCTACGGATGTGGCGCTGATCGTTCGCACGTGGAACGTCTTCCATGGCAACGTGGTTCCTCCCGAGCGGCGCGCGTACCTCCAGGAGATGGTCGAGCTGATCAGCGGCGACGATCCCGATGTCGTGTGCCTTCAGGAGGTACCCATCTGGGCATTGCTCTTCCTCGAGCGGTGGAGCGGTATGCGGGGGTTCTGCGCCGACGGCACGCCGCCGCGCGTCTTCAATGCCCAGCTCGGCCGCTGGATCACCGAGCTCAACCACGGGATCCTTCGCTCCGCCGTCACCGGGGAAGGGATCGCGACGCTCGTCGCGCGCCGCCATGCGGTCATCGACGAGCAGCGCGTCCGGATCGCGAAGAACCGCGTCGTCCTCAGCCTGCGGCTCGAGGGCGGCCCGGCCGTCGTCAATGCGCACGTCACCGGTGGGGCCGTTGCCGAAGAGCAGTTCCGGCAGGTGGGCGACCTGGCGCACGGCGACAGCACCGTCCTCGCCGGCGACTTCAACCTGAAGCCGCCCTACGAGCTCGAGGGTTTCTCCGCGCCCCTGGCCGGGAGCATCGACCAGGTCCTCGTCCGCGGGTTGCCGTCAACTGGGCCGTTCGCATGGCCGGCCGAGCGCAGGCGCCTCGATGGCAAGCTCTTGTCCGATCATGCGCCGGTGGAGGTGACGGTCGGGTGACATTCGAAGAGGCACGTGCGCAGTTCCCCGTCCTCGAGACGAAGGCGTACCTCAATGCGGGGACGAACGGACCGCTCGCGCGGGCGACGGTCGAGGCGATGAACGCGCAGAACGCGCGCGACCTGGCCGAGGGCCGCAGCTCGAAGGACTACTTCGAAGGGATGCTCGACCTGCGCGAGCAGGTGCGCACAGGCATGGCCGGCGTCATCGGCGTCGAGCCCTCGTCGCTCGCGCTCACGGATTCGACGACGCGCGGATGCGCTGTCGTGCTCGCCGGACTCGGGCTGACGAGCGAGGACGAGGTGATCACGACCGACCAGGAGCACTTCGGGCTCACCGGGCCGCTCTACGCGACGGGCGCCCGTGTCGTCATCGTCGCGGCCGACGAGGACGCGATCGCGGCCGCCGTCACGCCGCGGACGAAGCTCGTCGCGACGTCGCACATCCTCTGGACGACGGGAAGGCGGCTCGACGTCGAGCGCGTGCGCGCGGAAACCGGAGTCCCGATCCTCGTCGACGGCGCACAGTCTTCGGGCGCGGTGCAGGTCGACGTCGGCGCGCTCGACTTCTACACCGTGTCGGCGCAGAAATGGCTCTGCGGACCGGAGTCGACGGGCGCGCTGTACGTCGCCGACCCCGATCTCCTGCGCGTGAAGTCGCCGTCGTACATGTCGCAGGAGTCGTACGAGGCGAGCGGCGCGTTCGTGCCGAAGGAGGGCGCGAAGCGCTTCGACTCGGGGTGGATTCCGGTGCCGTCGCTGCGCGGGCTCCTCGCCGCGCTCGCCACGCGGCCGCCGTGGTGCTACGAGCGCGCGGCGGAGACGGCCGCGCGGTGCCGCGAGCTGCTCGCCGAGGTCGTCGAGGTCGTCACGCCGCCAGGCCACTCGACGCTCGTGTCGTTTCGGCCGCCGGGCGATCCGACAGGGCTGGTGGCGTCGCTCGAGCAAGCCGGCGTCATCGTGCGCGAGCTGCCGGGGCGCAACCTCGTGCGCGCCTCCGTTGGCTGGTGGACGAGCGAAGACGACCTCCAGCGCCTCGCCGCCGGCCTCTAGCAGACCGAGCGTGACGAGACAGCAACGAAACAATGAACGGGGACTGTCCCCCGTCATGTCTGCGAGGGACTAGCCGGGCAACCCGAGTTCCGCGGCGATCGGCTGTAGGGCCGCGACGACCGTGCGGATGTGGTCGTCGAGGTCGACGCCGAGCTCCTCCGCGCCCTTGTAGACGTCCTCACGGCGGACGCCGGCAGCGAACGACGGCTGCTTCAGCTTCTTGCGCACCGACTTCGGTTCGAGACCGTCGAGCCCGGTCGGGCGCACGAGCGCGCAGGCGTGGACGAAGCCCGACAGCTCGTCGCACGCGAAGAGCGCCTTCTTCAGCGGCGTGTCGCGCGGGAGCCCGAGGTGCTCGGCGTGCGAGAGCACCGCCTCGACGACGATCTCCGGGTAGCCCTCCTCGCGCAGGATCGGCGCGCCGTCCTGCGGGTGCCTCTCGAGCGTCGGGTGCATCTCGTAGTCGAAGTCGTGGAGGAGCGCGGAGACGCGCCAGAGCTCTTCATCCTCGCCGAGCTGTCGCGCATACGCGGCTGTGGAAGCCTCCACGGCGAGCGCATGCCGGAGGAGCGACTCGCTCTTCGTGTACTTCGTCAGCGTTTGCCAGGCTTGCTCGCGAGTCGGCTCGGACACGCCGCTACATTACCGCCCTATGGCCGTTGCACCAGCCGTCGCCGACGCGTTCGCGATCGAGGGACAGCGCCCGCTCAGCGGGACGATTCGCGTCGCGGGGAACAAGAACGGCGCGCTGCCGATCCTCGCCGCGACGCTGCTCACGACCGAGCCCGTCTCGCTCACGAACGTGCCGCGCATCCGGGACGTCGACACGATGCTCGACCTCCTCGCGGATCTCGGTGCGGACGCGGGATGGACCGGCCCGAACGAGCTTCGCGTACATACGGCGAACGTCAGCAAGTCGAGCCCCGATCCGCAGCTGTGCGCGCGCATGCGCGCCTCGTTCCTGCTCGCCGGCCCCCTGCTCGCACGGTTCGGCGAGGCGACGATGCCGCCGCCGGGCGGGGACGTCATCGGCAGGCGCCGCCTCGATCCGCACATGCACGCGTTCGCCGAGCTCGGCGCGGAGATCGAAGGCGAGCGCGTGCACGAGATGCGCACCGGCGGCCTGCGCGGCGCGCACGTCTTCCTCGACGAGGCAAGCGTCATGGCGACGGAGAACACCGTCATGGCCGCAGTGCTGACGAAGGGCGAGACCGTTCTCGGCAACGCCGCGTGCGAGCCGCACGTGCAGGATCTCTGCCGCTTCCTCGTCTCGCTCGGCGCGCACATCTCCGGCATCGAGTCGAACGTGCTGCGCATCGAAGGCGTCGAGAGCCTCGGCGGCGGCGCTTGGTCGATCGGGCCGGATCACATCGAGGTCGGCAGCTTCATCGGGATGGCCGCCATCACCGGCGGCGACGTCACCGTCGAGGGCGCCGATCCCAAGGATCTCGTGTCGATCAAGCCCGCATTCGAGCGGCTCGGCGTTCGCATGGAGATCGGCGAGTCGAGCGTGCGCGTGCCGTCGCGGCAGCAGCTCGTCATCCGCGACGACCTCGGCGGGATGATCCCGAAGATCGAGGACGGCCCCTGGCCGGCGTTCCCGTCCGACCTGACGTCGATCGCGATCACCGTCGCGACCCAGGCATTCGGGACGGTGCTCATGTTCGAGAAGATGTTCGAGAACCGGCTGTTCTTCACGGACAAGCTGATCTCGATGGGCGCGCGCATCATCCTCTGCGACCCGCACCGTGCGGTCGTCACCGGCCCCACGCCGCTCGTCGGCCAGCGCATGGAGAGCCCGGACATTCGCGCCGGCATGGCAATGCTGCTCGCATCGCTCTGCGCGGAGGGGCGTTCGACGATCGGCGCCGCGCATCAGATCGACAAGGGCTACGAGCGCATCGACGACCGCCTGCGCGCGCTCGGCGCGTCCATCGAGCGCATCGAGACGTCCGGCTAATCGGGAACTGCGAGGAAGTCGATCGTCGCGCGGAGGCCGTCCGCGCTCAACCGAAGCTGCCAACAGCCCGCAGTCGGGAGATCGATGATCGAGGCGAACGACGGAGCGCCGTTCTGCCCCTGGTAGCCGACCGACGCGAACCGCTGCCGTGTCGTGCCGGGGCCGTCGAGCCGCCGGCCTTGTACGACGAGATCGCCGCCGGAGTATGAGTGCTTCGCGCGCGGAGAGAGGAACACCCAGAGGATCTTCATGCTCGGGTCGTGCCCGCCGGCAGACCGGCCGTGCGTGTAGATGCGCGCGGTGTGGACGTCGGCCCAGGACTTCGGCCAGTACCAGATCAACCCGACGAGGCCGAGTGACGCAGGCTTCCCTCTGACCCACGGAAGCCCGCCGAGACCGGCCGCGTGCGCCGGGTATGGCGCCGGATGAACCGGCGGCGCGGCGCAGGCGAGTGCGGCAAGAAGGGCCGCAAGCGCAGGCACGGCCGGATTATCGCGCCGCGAGCTGCTGCGCGCGGACGACCGCCGCCGAGACGTCGACGACGCCGAAGCCGAGCTCCGGCGTCCACCTCCCATCGCCCGAGGCGGTGATCTCGAGGATGCGCGCGACGCCTTGCGCGGAGAGCGACGGGTTCGCGCCCCAGACG
Organism: Gaiellaceae bacterium; assembly: GCA_050697375.1. Lineage (GTDB taxonomy): Bacteria > Actinomycetota > Thermoleophilia > Gaiellales > Gaiellaceae > Palsa-739. The sequence continues at coordinate 11,430 of JBOGZQ010000021.1, forward strand.
AGCGCGGCCGCGCCCGAGACCTCCGCGGTCGCGAAGGAGGTGCCGTCCCCGTAGCCGTACTTCCCGTGGCCGAGCGCCCCGTAGACCTTCACGCCCGGAGCGGCGAGCGATATCCACGATCCGCTGCCGGAGAACGGCGCGCGCACGCCTTCCGCGGCCGCTGCGACGACGAGCCCCTTGCTCGCGGCGCCGTTCGAGCCGACGCGCTGGACGAGGGCGGCGGGATACTCGACCGGGTTGCCCATGCCGTAGTCGTTGCCCGCGGCGGTGACGACGAGCGCCCCGTGTGCCACGGCGTATCGAATCGCGGCGCGCTCCACCGTCGAGGTGCTCGGGCCGCCGATGCTGAGGTTGAGGATCCGGGCGCCGTGGGCGATCGCGTAATGGATCGCGGCGGACTCGAACTGGTCGGTGAACGCGCCGCTCGCGCTGCCGGCCTTGACGACGAGCAGCCGCGCATCGCCTCCGTAGGCAGCGGCGAGCGACGCGACGAACGTGCCGTGGCCGTTCGCGTCGCGCACGTTCGCCGTTCCGGTGCGGACGTCGTGTGCGCCGGAAGTGTGCGCCGCGATCTCGGGCACGGTCATGTCGGCGCCGGTGTCGATGACGGCGATCTCGACGTGCGCAGCGGCGCGCACGACGGTAGGGGGCACGGTCTGCTCGTCGAGGGCGGCGAGCTGCCAGCCCGTTCCCGAGACGGCGAGCGCAGCGAGCAGGGCTGCCGCAGCGGGAAGCACTATCCGACGCTACGGTGCGCCGCGATGGGGAGCCATGGGCCGGACGGCCCATCTTCGGCCCATGACGGACCTAGTAGTCTCGCCGCCATGAGTGCAGCAGGGCGCAGCGGTGTGCGGGTCGACCCGCGCGGAGGCGGCTCGGTGAACGTCGAGACCGGCCTGCCCGTGCTCGACCGGCTGCTCGAACGGCTTGCCGAGTACGCGTCGTTCGATCTTGCGCTCGAAGTCGAGCCGGGCGCAGCCGAGGCCGAGGTCGCTGAGGCGGGAACCGCTCTCGGACGCGCGCTGGCGACGCCGATGCGCGAGGGGCGCGGCTACGGCTACGGCTTGATGACCTCCGCCGAGGCGCTCGCAAACGTCGTCCTCGAGGTGTCGGACGCGCCGTTGCTCGTCTCGAACGTCGACCTGACGCAGGCGCGCATCGGCGGGCTCGGCACCGACGTCGCCCGCCGCTTCCTCGAGCGTTTCGCCGAAGGCGCCGGCATCACGTTGCACGTGCGCCTCTTGAACGGCACCGATACGCAGCACGTGCTCGACGCGATCTTCAAGGCGCTCGGCGTCGCACTCGCGGGAGCGTGCACCGAGAAAGGAGCAGAGCGTGGGTGACAAGACCGTCGTTCGCACCGAGGCGGCGCCGGCGCCGTTCCAAGGCGCGCCCTATTCGCAGGCGATCCGCTCGGGCGGCTTCGTCTTCGTCTCCGGGCAGCTCGCGCTGCGTCCGGGCGAGAAGGAGCTGACCGGCGGCACGATCGAGGAGCAGACAGAGCAGGCGCTCGCGAATCTGCGCGCGATCCTCGAGGAGGCGGGCAGCGGGCTCGACAAGCTGGTGAAGACGACGGTTTTTCTCCAGAACCTCGACGACTTCCACGGCATGAACGGCGTCTACGCGAAGCACGTCGGCGACACACCGCCTGCGCGGTCGACGGTCGAGGTTGCGAAGCTCCCGTCCGGCGCGCTCGTCGAGATCGAAGCCATCGCAGCCGTCTGAGTGCTGATCGAGGACTACGTCCGCTCGCTCGGCCTCGATGCATATCTCGTCGGCGGCGCCGTCCGCGACGAGCTGCTCGGCCTCGAGTCGAAGGACGCGGACTTTCTCGTTCCCGGTGTCGACACCGAGGCGCTGCGCACGGCGCTCGCGCCGCATGGGCGGGTCGAGGATCTCGTTGTCGCGGAGAGACTCGTCGGCGTCCGTCTCCACCCGAGCGACAAGCGCGTGCGCACGTACGCACCTGCCGGAATCGAGTTCGCGCCGCCGCGCAAGGAGCTGAGCACCGGCCCCGGCAGGCACGACTTCGAGATCGTCGCCGACGCGACGCTGTCGGTCGAGGACGACATGCGTCGCCGCGACTTCACCGTCAACGCGATGGCGCGGCGGCTTGCGGACGGCGAGCTCGTCGATCCTCTCGGCGGGCAGGAGGATCTGCGGCGAGGCGTCCTGCGGACGGTGTCGCCGACGAGCTTCGCCGAGGACCCGCTGCGGCTCGTGCGCGGCCTGCGTTTCGTGTCGCAGCTGGGCTTCGAGCTCGATGCCGAGACCCGGCGGCAGATGGAGGAGGAGGCTCCGGCGGTGAAGCTCGTGTCCGGCGAGCGGATCGGCGATGAGCTCGCGAAGCTGCTGCTCGGCGCACAGCCGAAGGATGCGCTCGTCGCCGCGCGCGACACGGGCGTGCTCGTCGAGCTCATTCCGGAGTTCGGACCGGCGCACGACCTCTCGGATCACATCTTCGCGGTCGTGCAGGAGGCAGCCGATGCCGGCGACGACCTTGCGGTCCGGCTCGCGACGCTCTTCCACGATGTCGGCAAGCCGATCGACGCGAGCCCGCGTGGCCACGCCGAGGTCGCTGCGCAGGTCGCGCGCGAGACCCTCGGCCGGCTGCGCTATCCGACGCGCCTCGCTCGCCGCGTCGTCGCGATCGTGCGCGAGCATCCGTATCGCGACGAGGATCGCCCGAAGACGCCGCGCGAGGCGCGCCGCTTTCTCCTCGAGCACGGCGACGAGCTCGCGTTCGACCTCGTCGCGCACCGGCTCGCGGACCTGCGCGCGAAGGACCGCGACACGAGTGGCGTCGAGGAGGTTCGTGGACTGCTCGAGCAGGAGCTGCCGAGCCCGCACCATCTCCGCAACCTCGCCGTCGACGGCGACGACCTCATCCAACTCGGGTTCGCGCCGGGGCCGGAGCTCGGTCGCGTGTTGCAGGACCTGCTCGAGTTCGTCGTCGATCATCCGGAGGCGAACACGCGCGACGAGCTCGTGAACCGCGCCCGCCACATGCTCCCGTGAGCGCGAACGCGCTGAGGTGGGATGGGCGCCCCGGCCGGTACGAAGTGTGGTACCTGATCGTCAGCGGGAAGTTCTGGTTCCGCTACACGCTCCACGTCCCGAGCGATCCCGAGCAGGAGGGGACGGCGGCGCTCTGGTTCGCAGACTTCACCGGCGTTCCGCACGCGCAAAAGGCGACCTTTGCGCTCGACGCGCTCCGGACGCCGCAGGCCGGCTGGCCGATCGAGCTCGGCCCCGGCGTCCTGACGGACACGGGGGCGGCCGGCGAGGTCGACGGGGCCGCCTGGAGGCTTTCGTTCCCCGCGGCCGAGGCGCCTGCGCCACTCGTGCCGCGCGTCCTGCGTCCGATTGCGTCGACGTTCGTCGTCGTGACGAAGCCCGCGCTCGCGATCTCCGGCGAGGTCGTCGTCGACGGCGTTCGCCACGAGCTCGATGGCGCAGCGGGTACGCAGGCGCATCTGTGGGGCCGCCGGCATGCCGACCGCTGGGGATGGTTCCACGCGCCCGGTGCGGAGGGGCTCGTGGTCAAGGCCGCCGGCCTGCCGCAGCTCGCGTTCCTCGACGGGCGCTTGAGTCGCGGCACCGCCGAGCCCGGCCGCGTGCGCGTCGGTTCTCACGTCGTCGAGGCGCCGCCCGAGTCGTTCGTCGGCGTGACGTACAACGACCCCGACGGCTCCGAGGTCTACTGCTACCACTCCGAGCACGCGGGCGTCGCGCTCGAGTACGGCACGCGTGCGAAGCTGGACGGATGGCCGCTCTCGGTCTGATCGAGTGGGATGCGCCCGGCCCGTATCGCGTCGTGTTCTCGACGCGCGAGGGCGGCGTCAGCGAAGGCGTGTACGCGTCGCTCAATCTCGGCATCCGCACGGAGGACGACCCGGCGCGCGTCGTCGAGAACAGGCGGCGACTCTGCGAAGCGGTCGGCGCGGACGCCGACGCCGCGACAATGGCGTGGCAACGTCACGGCGCGACGGTGACCCGCGCGCAGTCGCGCGGCATCGTCACGCCCGGCACCGTGTACGACCATTGCGACGGTCTCTGGAGCGACGAGCGCGGACGCGCGATGCTCCTCATCACGGCCGACTGCGTGCCGGTCGCGATCGCGCGCAAGCCGGAGCGGGGCGTGCGGCCGGCGCTCGCGGTGCTGCACGTCGGCTGGCGCGGCCTGCTCGCGGGGATCGTCGCCGACGGCGTCCGCGCGGTCGGGCCCGGCCCGTTCGCGGCGGCGATCGGCCCGGCGATCGGGCCGTGCTGCTACGAGGTTGGGGAGGACGTCGCCGCGCCGTCGCGGGAGGCGTTCGGCGCCGACGTCGTCCGTGACGGGAAGCTCGACCTCTGGACGTGCGTCGAGCGCGGGCTGCGCGCGGCCGGCTGCGACCACGTCGCACGGTTCGACTACTGCACCTCGTGCGACGGCGATCGCTTCTTCTCGCATCGCCGCGACGCAGGCCGCACCGGCAGGCAGGGAGTGATCGGATACGTCACCTGACGCGATCCGCGAACGGTACGAACGCATCGTCGAAGAAGTCGGCCCGCGCGTCACGGTCGTCGCCGCGACGAAGTACGTCTCGCTCACCGATATGGCTGATCTCGCCGAAGCGGGGATCCCGGTGGTCGGCGAGAACCGGGCTCAAGACCTTCTAGCGAAACACGACGCCTACGGCGGAGTGTTTCGCTGGCACTTCATCGGTCACCTGCAGAGCCGCAAGGCGAAGATCGTCAACGCTATCTGCGAGCTGTGCCACTCGCTCGACTCGGAGTCGGCGGCGCAGCGGCTGACGATCCCGGCGCTCGTCGAGGTGAACCTGTCCGGCGAGGCGTCGAAGTCGGGGGTCGCCCCCGGCGAGCTGCCGCGCTTCCTCGAGCTCTATCCCGACGTCCGCGGGCTGATGACGATGCCGCCCGCTGCCGCCGACCCGGAGGCGTCTCGCCCGTATTTCCGCCGCCTGCGCGCGCTTGCCGAGGAGCACGGGCTCGCCGAGCTCTCCATGGGGACGAGCCAGGACTACGCGGTCGCCGCCGAGGAGGGCGCCACGCTCGTGCGAGTGGGATCAGTCCTCTGGTCGGGGTAACATCCGCGCAACCATGGCCTTCGCCGACGTCTGGAACCGGACTCTCGTCTACTTCGGGATCGCCGAAGAGGAGGATTGGGACGAGGACGGCTATGTCACCGACGAGGAGCTCCAGCGCGCGTATGCCGAGCGGCCGAACGTCCGCCGCCTGCCGCGCCGCGGCCGCCGCGACGAGTACGACGACTGGACGGATCCCGAGTCGGCGGCGAACGCGCGGACGAGCATCCTCCGGCCGGCGCCGGAGCCGCGCAGGCTCCGCGGCGTCGAGAGTGTCCCTGGCCCCGGCGCCGTTCGCGTCCATCTGATCCTGCCGCGCAGCTTCAACGACGCGCAGCAGATCGCCGACCGCTTCAAGGAGGGGATGCCCGTCATCCTCAACCTCCAGGGCTCCGACCAGGAGCTCGCGAAGCGTCTCATCGACTTTGGGAGCGGGCTGACCTACGCGATGGACGGCGGCATGCAGCGCGTCGCCGACAAGGTCTTCCTGCTCACCCCGCGGAACGTCGAGGTCTCCGCCGAGGAGCGGGCCCGGATGTTGGAGCGCGGCGGCTTCTTCAACCAGGCCTAGTGCTGGATCAGGAAGGTGACCGTCACGACGGCCTCGACGTCCTTCAGTCGTGACGTCGTGTCGTCGATCCCGTAGTCGCTGACCTCGGTCGAGTTGCGCGGCGTGATCTGGTACACGCCGAGGTTCGTCTTCTGCACCGGGCCGAGGTGGCCGCCGAGTCCCTGCGCGATCGTGTCCGCCCGCTTCTGCGCGTCGGCGACGGCCAACCGGAGCGCCGCGAACTTCGCAGCGGTGAGCTTCGTCGAGAGGTATTCGATCCCCGAGACCGACACGTCCGTCCCGGAGGCGAGGAGGTTGCCGGTGCGGGAGGCGGTCGAGACGAGCGTGTCGATCTTCGTCGTCTCGATCGAGAAGGCCTGGCTCACGTGCCATGCCGGGACGTTCCGGAACGCCGGCTTCTTCAGGCCCGTCGGAACCTTTTCGAAGACCTCGTTGACTTGGATCGGCGGCTTCGAGATCGCCGACGCGGGGATGCCGCCGCCGGCGAGGAAGCCGTCGATCCGAGCAACCTTCGCGCGCAGCCCCTTGATCGCTTCCGCCGGGGTCCGCTCCTGCGCCGAGGCGCGGAGGGTCCAGGTTGCGAGGTCGGCAGCAATCGGGTAGCGGGCGGATCCCGTGACGACGATCGTGTTGCGGGCCTGCTTGATGTCCTTGACTCCGCCGATCGCGATCGAGGCGGAGAGGGGAAGAGCGATGGCCAGCGCGACCGCAATGGCGATGAGCCCCGCGCCATGCGGGATGCCCCGCCGGCCGGGCCTTGGCTCCACGTCGCGAATGTAGCTGCGCCGCGCGCGTCCCACAAGATGTGTGCAGTAGGAAAAGGCGGTTCAAGGGCGAACGGCCCCTTGATGGGCGTGGCAGCCACTCTCACCCTGCTCGGAGACGCGATCACCCAGGCGGAGACGTTCGTCAACGTCTTCATCACCGTCTACACCCTCGTGATCTTCGCCTACATCATCACGAGCTGGCTGCGGCTGCCGTATTCGTCCTGGTTGAACCGGATCCAGCGCTTCCTCTACGACGTGTCGGAGCCGTACCTGCGGATCTTCCGCCGGTTCCTGCCGTCGTTCGGCCCGCTCGACCTGTCGCCGATGATCGGGATCATCTTCCTGTGGATCCTCGACCGCGTGCTGATCACGGTTCTGAATCGCTTCCATTAGAGGGGAGAAGAGAGATGGCACTCACACCAGTCGAGATCCTCCACATGACGCCGGGCACAGGCTTCTTCGGGTACAAGCGCGCGGCGACCGACCGGCTGCTCGCCGAGATCGTCGCGAGCTTCGAGGACGTGTGGCGCGAGCGCGCCGACCTGGCGGACAAGGTCGAGCAGCTCGAATCCGACCTCGTGCGCTACCGCGAGCTCGAGGTGCTGCTGCGCACGACGCTCGTGTCGGCGGAACGCGCGTCGGCGGAGATGAAGGAGCAGGCGCGCAAAGAGGCCGAGCTGATCCTCACGGAAGCCCACGCGGAGGCGCGTGCGGTGCAGCGCCGAGCGCTCGCCGAGAACGAGCGGCTGGCGACGGAGACGAAAGCGCTGCGCCAGCGACTCCGAACTGCACTCGAGGCGATCGACGAGGAGACGCTGCACGGGCTCGAAGCAGCTTAAGGCGGCGCTTGCGCCGCCGACCATCCCCTAGAAAACGAATACCGGGACTACAATCTGCGGCATGAGCGCTGCCACCACGCGGCTGCGGTTGCGCGTCAGTCCCGGCGGCGGCCGGGCTGAGATCGTCGGCCGGCACGGGGACGCATGGAAGGTCCGCGTGACGGCGCCGCCCGAGCACGGGCGTGCGAACGACGCGGTGCTGCGGCTCGTCGCCGACACACTCGCGGTCCCGCTCGCGTCGGTCTCGATCGTTTCGGGCCACGGCGCGCGGGACAAAATCATCGAATTGAGCGGCGTGGGACCGGGGCTCGTCGAGCGGCGCCTCGCCTCGGCGTCCTCGTCCGATCGCGGCAGAAGGGACAGCCGGTCATGAGCATCGACACCGAGCGGTTCCAGACTCTCCTCCTCGAGGAGCGGGAACGCGTCGAGCATGCCATCGCGAACCAGGACGACCAACCCACGGTCATGCTCGATCGCGAGATCGACTCCATCGACGCGTCGCTGAAGCGAATCGAGGAGGGGACGTACGGGACGTGCGCGACCTGCGGCCGCGAGATCCCCGAGCAGCGGCTCGAAGCGTATCCCTGGGCAGCGCTGTGTATCGACTGCAAACGCGAAGCCGAGCGCGGATGAGCGAGCCTCTGCGGCAAGGCAACGTCGACGTCAGGATGGGGTCGACGACGGATGCGCTCACGCCGATCTCCGTCGCCGAACGATCGCTTCGCGCCGGCCCCATTCAGTGGCTCGGGCTGCTCGCGATCGCCCTCGCCGCGGTCGCCGCCGACCAGTTGACGAAGCACATCGTCACGAGCCACCTCGCGCTCGACGACGGCATTCACGTCGTCGGTCCATTCTGGATCCATCACGTCCAGAACTCCGGCATCGCGTTCGGGCTGTTCGCGAGCGCGACGGCCGTCGTGATCGTCCTGACCGGCATCGCGATCGCGTGGATGCTCCTCTTCTTCATGCGATCGGGCGCCCGCCATCCGGTGCTGCCGGTCGCGCTCGGCCTCGTCATCGGCGGCAGCGTCTCGAACCTGCTCGATCGCATGCGCCTCGGCTACGTCACCGACTTCATCGACCTCCGCTACTGGCCGGCGTTCAACCTCGCCGACAGCTTCATTGTCATCGGCGTCGCGATCCTGCTCGGCACGCTGCTCGCCGCGGAGCGCATGCCGCGCAGCCGTGGACGCCGTGACGCGCCTGCGCGTTCCTGAGACCGCGGCCGGCGAGCGGCTCGACCGCTTCCTCGCCGCGTTGCCGGAGATCGGATCGCGCGCGGTTGCCGAGCGGCTCGTGCGCGACGGCGGAGTGCTCGTCGACGGAGCGGTGCGGCCGAAGAGCACGAAGCTCGCCGGGGGAGAGGAGCTCGAATTCGATCCACCCGCGGCTCCGACGAGCGAGCTCGTCCCGGAGGAGATGGAGCTCATCGTGCCGTACGAGGACGAGCACCTGCTCGTCGTGGACAAGCCGGCGGGGCTCGTCGTTCACCCGGCGCCCGGCCACGCGCAGGGGACGCTCGTGCACGGGCTGCTCGCGCACGACGTCGAAGGCGGCGACGAGCCCGAGCGTCCCGGCATCGTCCACCGGCTCGACCGCGACACGTCGGGGCTCATGGTCGTCGCGCGCTCGCCGGAGGCGCACCGCCGCCTCCAGGAGCTCGTGCAGCAGCGGGCGCTGACGCGCGAGTACGTCGCGCTCGTCGCCGGCAGGCCGCGTTCGAGACGCGGCACGATCGACGCGCCGATCGGCCGCGACCGCAAAGACCCGCTCCGCCACTCGCTCGACACCGACTCGCCGCGGAACGCGGTCACGCACTTCGAGGTGGAGGAACTCCTGCCGCGGCACGCGCTGCTCCGCGTCCGGCTCGAGACGGGGCGGACCCATCAGATTCGCGTCCACCTCGCCGCCGTCGACCTGCCCGTCGCCGGCGACCCGCTTTACGGCCGAGCCTGCGATCTCGATCTGACGCGCCAGTTCCTCCACGCTGGGCGGCTCGCGTTCCCGCACCCGTTCACCGGCGCCGAGGTGGACGTCCGGTCGGAGCTACCGCCCGATCTCGTCGCGGCGCTGGAGGCGGCTCAGTAGAGCCCTTCGCGCCGGACGTAGCGCTCGGCGCGCAGACGGTCGTACTCGTCGGGATCGAGGGTCGGGTCGGCGATCGACCGCATGATCGCGCCGGGGCTCGGCAACTCGGAGCGATCGATGTGCGTCGCCGGATTCCAGAGGTCGGAACGGATGAGCGCTTTCGCGCATTGCGTGTAGGCCTCGTCGATCGTCACGAGGATCCCGAGCTTCGGCGCCTTTCCGTCGATCGCGCACGGCTCGAGCAGCTCGGGGTCGTCCGTGACGACGGCCGTCCCGTTCACGCGGAAGGTGTCGCCGACGCCCGGGATGAGGAAGAGCAGCGCGATGCGCGGATCCTCGAGCAGGTTCGTGAGCGTGTCGGCGATCCGGTTCCCGGGCCGCTCCGGAAGGAGCAGCGTCCGCTCGTCGATAACGCGGACGAAGCCGGCCGGGTCGCCGCGCGGCGAGACATCGAGGCCGCCGTCGGGCCTGGCGGTCGCCACGCAGACGAACGGCGAGCGGAGGACGAACTCCTTCGTCAGGTCGTTGAGCGCCGGCGCGACCTTCGCCGCCACGAGCTCCGTCGGCGAGCCGATCAGGCCGCGCAGGTGCTCCTCATCCCGGATTGCCGCCACCTACCGAGCATACGGGGTCCGGCTACGATCTCCCTGCAAACCGTCCCGACTCCCCGGCGGCTCGTCCGTGAGCGCGGGTGCCGGCCTCTAAGGCCGGTGCGTTGCGGCACCGCCGGCGCTGTGCCCGAAAACAACCTGGAAGGAGCACCATGCCCGTTGCCTCCATGCGCGAGCTGCTGGAGGCCGGAGTTCACTTCGGCCACCAGACGCGACGCTGGAACCCGAAGATGCGCCGCTTCATCTTCACGGAGCGGTCCGGCATCTACATCATCGACTTGACGCAGACGAGCGAGCACCTCGAGGAGGCCGCCGACTTCGTCCGCAACATCGCCGAGCGGAACGGCACCGTGCTCTTCGTCGGCACGAAGAAGCAGGCGCAGGACGCCGTCGAGAACGAGGCGAAGCGCGTCGGCATGCCGTACGTCAACCACCGCTGGCTCGGCGGACTGCTCACGAACTGGCGGACGATCTCCGACCGGATCGAGCGGCTGCACGAGATGCGGCGGCTCCGCGACGAGGGGCAGCTCGAATTGCTCCCGGCGAAGGAGCGCATCGCGATGGCCGGCGAGCTCGAGAAGCTCGAGCAGAACCTCGGCGGCGTCGCCGACATGCGCCGTCAGCCGGACGCGATCTTCATCATCGACCTCAAGAAGGAGGCGCTCGCGGTGCGCGAGGCGCGCCGGCTGAACATGCCGATCATCGCGCTCGTCGACACGAACGCCGACCCCGACGAGGCCGACTACATCATCCCCGGCAACGACGATGCGATCCGCTCGTGCGGCCTCATCACGAAGGTGATCGCGACCGCCATCGAGCAGGGCAAGCAGAAGATCGCGGTGAAGGAGTTCAAGCCGCAGAAGAATGGCGCCGAGGCGGAGCCGGCTGCGGAGGAAGCTCCCGTGGAGGAGCCTGCTGCCCCGGCGGAGGAGGTCGAAGCGAGTGACGGCTGAGATCTCGGCAAGCCTCGTCAAGGAGCTCCGCGAGCGCACCGGCGCGGGGATGATGGACTGCAAGCGCGCGCTTCAGGAGACGAACGGCGACATGGAGGCGGCGATCGTCCTCCTGCGCGAGCGCGGCATGGCGCAGGCGGCGAAGCGCGCCGGCCGCGAGACGACCGAGGGCAAGGTCGGATATCGCCTCGCCGACGACGGCTCGAAGGGGACGATGGTCGCGGTGGGTTGCGAGACCGAGCCGGTGTCGAACAACGACGAGTTCCTCGCGTACGCGAAGAAGGTGCTCGAGATCGTCGAGGCGAAGGGCGTCGGCGCGGAGAGCGAGCTCGAGGACGAGCGCGTCGCGCTCTCCGGAAAGCTCGGCGAGAACATCGCAGTCGTCGGCGGCGCGCGCTTCGAGGCGGTGGACGGCGCGCGCATCTCGGCGTATGCGCATCCGCCCGCGAACAAGTTCGGCGCGCTCGTGCACCTGCGCGGCGGCGACGAGGGCCTCGGCCGCAATCTCGGCATGCAGATCGTGTCCATGCGGCCGCGCTGGATCGGCCGCGAGGACGTTCCGGAGGACGTCGTCACGGCCGAGCGCGAGATCTACGTCAACTCGGACGAGGTGCAGTCGAAGCCGGAGCAGGCTCGCGACAAGATCGTCGAGGGCATGCTGAACAAGCGGTTCTTCGGCACGAGCGTCCTCACCGATCAGGAGTGGATCCACGACTCGTCGAAGTCCGTCGGCCAGGCGCTGAAGGATGCCGGCGCCGAAGTGCTCGAGTTCGAGCTCTTCGCGCTGACCGCGCGGTGAGCGCGACCACCCGGGAATCGGCCGATCCCGCGCACGCCGACAGTGCCGGCGGCTTCCACCGCGTCCTGCTGAAGCTCTCGGGCGAGGCCCTCATGGGCGAGCGCGAGTACGGCATCGACGTCGGAGTCGTCCGCAGCCTCGCCGGCGAGATCGCCGAGGTGCACGCCGGCGGCGTCGAGATCGCGATTGTCGTCGGCGGCGGGAACTTCTATCGCGGCCTCGCCGCCGCGGCCGAGGGGATGGAGCGGGCGACCGCGGACTATGCGGGGATGCTCGCGACGCTCCTGAACGCGCTCGCGCTCCAGGATGCGCTCGAGCGGCAGGGCGCGCAGACACGTGTGCAGTCGGCGCTGGCGGTCGCCGAAGTGGCGGAGCCCTATATCAGGCGCAGGGCGATTCGGCATCTCGAGAAGCGCCGCATCGTCATCTTCGGCGCCGGCACCGGCAACCCGTTCTTCACGACCGACACCGCCGCGTCGCTGCGCGCGCTCGAGATCGGAGCCGACGCCATCCTCATGGCGAAGAACGGGGTCGCGGGTGTGTACGACGGCGACCCGCGCCAGGATCCGTCCGCGACGTTCATCCCGAAGCTGACACACCTCGAAGCGATCGAGCGCGGGTTGCGCGTGATGGACACGACCGCGCTCTCGCTGTGCATGGACAACAAGCTGACGATTCACGTCTTCGAGCTCGCGGATGGCAACATCGCGCGCGTCGTCGCCGGCGAACGCGTCGGGACAGTCATCGAGACCAGGTAGGAGACAATGGCAACCGTCGACGAGCTGATCAAGGTCGCGCAGGACCGGATGACGAAGTCGGTCGAGCACTCGCGCACCGAGTTCAACACCGTGCGCACCGGCCGCGCGTCGGCGGCGCTGCTCGACCGCATCGAGATCGACTACTACGGCACCAAGACGCCGCTGAAGCAGCTCGCGACGATCGGCGTCCCCGAGGCGCGGATGCTGACGATCCAGCCGTTCGACCCGAGCTCGGTCCGCGCGATCGAGAAGGCGATCCAAGAGTCCGACCTCGGATTGACGCCCTCGAACGACGGCAAGCTCATCCGGCTGCCCATCCCGCAGCTGACCGAAGAGCGGCGAAAGGATCTCGTGAAGGTCGTCCGCGGGCTGGCGGAGGAGCACCGCGTCGCCGTCCGTGAGATCAGGCGCGACGCGATGCGGCATCTCAAGGAGCTCGTCGACAGCGGCGACGTCGGCGCCGACGACGAGCATCGCGCCGAGGAGCGTGTCCAGAAGCTCACCGACGAGCACACGAGGCAGATCGACGACCTGCTGAAGCACAAAGAGTCAGAGGTGATGGAGGTCTAGTGGTCTGACCGCCACCGACCTCCTCACCGAGATCCCGCGCGCCGTCGCGATCGTCATGGACGGCAACGGCCGCTGGGCGGCCGCACGCGGGCTCGACGTCGCGGAGGGGCATCGCGCCGGCTCGCGCGCGCTGCGGCCGGTGGTCGAGACCGCGATCGACGTCGGCGTGGCGTCGCTCGCCGTGTACGCATTCTCGACTGAGAACTGGACGCGGTCGGAGGACGAGGTCTCGGCGCTGATGGACATCTTCGGCGAGTCGATCGACCGCGAGCTGCACGACCTCGCGCAGGAGGGAGTGCACACGCAGTTCGTCGGCCGCCGCGACCGGGCGCCGGACTGGCTCCGGCAGAAGATGGAGGAGCTCGAGCGCGCGACCGACGCAGCGCGGCGGCTCCATCTCTGGATCGCGTTCGACTACGGCGGCCGCGCCGAGATCGTCGAGGCGGCGCGCCGGCTCGCGGAGGACGGCGGCCCCTACGACGAGGAGGCGTTCGCGCGCAAGCTGTACGCGCCGGCGATGCCGGATCCCGATCTCGTCATCCGCACGTCGGGCGAGAACCGCATCTCGAACTTCCTGCTCTGGCAGTCGGCGTACGCGGAGTACGTCTTCACCGACACTCTCTGGCC
>JBOGZQ010000022.1:0-10260 GCA_050697375.1 Gaiellaceae bacterium
CTCCAGCGCAGGCTCACCCCGTGGGTGCGAGCATGAAGACGTTCGTCGACGCGTTCCGGTTCATGGCCGACCACCCGCACCTGCTGCTCGCGAAGACGGGGGAGCACCTGGAGCTGTCGGGCGCGGCCCTCGGCATCGCGCTGCTGCTCGCGCTTCCGATCGGGCTGTGGCTCGGCCACCTGCACCGCGGCCTCTTCGCCGCCGCGAGCGTGTCGAACGTCGGTCGCGCGCTGCCGAGCCTCGTCCTGATCGCGTTCGGCCTGACGATCCTCGGCGTCGGCTTCTGGAACAACACCGCCGCGCTCGTCGTGCTCGCGATCCCGCCGGTCCTCACGAATGCGTACTTCGCGATCGACACGTGCGACCGCGACGCCGTCGAGGCCGCGCGCGGCATGGGCATGACCGGCTTCCAGGTGCTGATGCGGATCGAGCTCCCGCTCGGGCTGCCGTTCGTCCTGGCGGGGATCCGGATCGCGGCGATCTTCGTGATCGCCACCGCCACCATCGCCGCGGTCGCCGGCGGCGGCGGGCTCGGCCAGATCATCGTCAACCAGGCGAGCTACGGGCTGAGCGGCGTCGTCGCCGCATCGCTGTGGGTGTCGGCGCTCGCGTTCCTCTCCGCCCTCATCCTCGCCGTTGTCCGCAGGGCCGCCTCGCCTAGCCATGTCCCGGTTCCGTAGGCTTTTTCCCGGCAGGTCCATCTCGGGAGGAGGAAGCATGATCCGCAAGCACACGCGGCGCGCCGCGAAGGCGGCATTCGCGATCTCGTTGGGTGTCGCGATCGTCTTGGGTGGGATAGCGGCCAACGCTTCGGCGAAGCCGCAGGCGAAGCCCACGGTGCTCGTCGGCAACAAGAACTTCACCGAGGAGTTCATCCTCGGCCAGCTGTACGGGCAGGCGCTCAAGGCGAAGGGCTTCCCGGTGAAGTACGCCGGCAGCCTCGGCAGCTCGGAGCTCGCCGACACGGCGATCAAGAGCGGCAAGATCAACCTGCTGCCGGAATACACGGGCGTCGTCGTCCAGGACATCGCCAAGAAGACGCCCGGCAAGACGGCGGCCGCGGTCTACGCGCAGGCGAAGCGCTTCGAGGAGACGCGCGGGTTGACGATGCTCAAGGCAACGCCGTTCTACGACACCGACACCGTCACCGTGCTGAAGTCGACGGCTCAGAAGTACGGGCTGAAGACGATCGGCGACCTCAAGAAGGTCAAGTCGTTCACGTACGCCGGCTTCCCGGAGTGCCAGACGCGCATGACCTGCCTGCTCGGCCTGAAGCGGACGTACGGGCTCACACAGACGAAGTTCGTGCCGCTGTCCACCATCAGCGTCTACACGCTCCTGGACGACGGCAAGGCGACCGGCGGCGACGGCTTCTCGACGGATCCGCAGCAGGCGACCGGCAAGTACGTCGCCCTGAAGGACACGAAGCACATCTTCGGCTTCCAGAACGTGGCGCCGATCGTGTCCAAGACGCTGCTCGCAGCAGGCGGCTCCGCGTTCGCCTCGACGGTGAACGCGGTCTCGTCCAAGCTTACGCTTGCAGCGATGCAGGCGATGAACAAGGCGGTCGGGATCGACAAGAAGACGCCGGCGGCGGTCGCCTCGGCCTTCTTGAAGGCGAACGGCCTCAAGTAGTGCACGTCGTCGTTCTCGGCGGGGGGTCGACCGGCGAGCATTTCGTCGGGGCCCTCCGCCGGCTCGACCCGGAGGTCGAGATCACGCTCGTCGAGACGAGGCTCGTCGGCGGCGAGTGCACGTACTACGCGTGCATCCCGACGAAGACGATGCTGCGCTCGGTCGAGCTCGCCACGGCGCTCGAGCACGCGCCGAGCTTCTCGCCGGAGCGGCCGGACGAGGCCGGCGTCTGGGAGTGGCGCGACTGGGCGACCGACAACTGGGACGACGCGGCGCAGCTGAAGTTCCTCGAGGAGAACCGCTGCGATTTCGTCCGCGGCTACGGACGCGTCGTCCGGCCCGGGCTCGTGGACGTGGAGGACGGGCCCGAGCTCGAGTACGACCGGCTCGTCATCGCCACCGGGTCCGGGCCGGCGATCCCGCCCGTGGAAGGGCTCGACAGCGTCGACTATTGGACGAACGAGGATGCGGCGCGCACGCACTCGATCCCGAAGCGGCTCGCGATCATGGGCGGCGGCCCCGTCGGCTCCGAGTTCGCGCAGTTCTTCGCGCGCATGGGCTCGCAGGTGACGATCGTCGAGCACGGGCCGCGGCTGCTCGGCCGCGTGCACGAGGAGGCGGGCGCGCTGATCGCCGACGTGTTCCGCGCCGAAGGCATCGACCTGCGGCTGGGCGTGGATGCCGTCCGCGTCGAGCCCGGCGTGCGGATCACGCTGTCCGACGGCTCGACGGTGGACGCGGACACGCTGCTCGTCGCGACCGGCCGCAGGCTGCACGTGCAGGGGCTCGGTCTCGAGGATCTCGGCCTCACGTTCGGTCCGCGGGGCATCGCCGTCGACGCGCGCATGCGCGCCGGCGAGAGCGTGTGGGCGATCGGCGACGTCACCGGTGTCGCGCTCTTCACCCACATGGGCAAGTACCAGGCTCGCATCGCTGCGGCGGACATGGTGGGACGCGGTGTGGACGCGGACTACCGCGCGATCCCGGCCGGGATCTTCACCGATCCGGAGGTGGCGACCGTCGGCCGCACGGACGGCGACGGCCTCGTGTCCGCGCGGTGGGAGATGACCAAGACGTCGCGGATGGCGACCTACGAGAAGCCGAAGCGGGACGGCTTCCTCCGGCTGTTCGCCGATCCGAAGGAGCGTGTGCTCGTCGGCGCCGTTGCCGTCGGCCCGCAGGCGGCCGAGTGGCTGGGCCAGCTGACGCTCGCGGTCCGCGCCGCCGTCCCGGTCGACGTGCTCCTCGACACGATCCAGCCGTTCCCGAGCTTCTCCGAGGGCATCTTCTGGTGCCTCCGCGACCTGGCCGACGCACTTCCGTGACGCTTACGACGGGGTACCTAGTACCGATACGAGAGCGTCACGACCGTAGCCACGCCGCCCGTGGGACAGATCCAGTGACGCTTCCGTAGCAGGGCCTGGCCCCGTTACGGCTGTGTGACGGAAGCGTCGCGTAAAATACGTCTCGTGCTCGGCGAGGTGCTGACTGCGATCCTGACGCCGTTCCATCCGGACGGCTCCGTCGACGTGGACGGCTTCCGCCGCCTCGCCAACCATCTCGTCGACAACGGTTCCGACGGCCTCGTCGTCGCCGCCACGACCGGCGAGGCGCCGACGCTCACCGACGAGGAGAAGCTCGAGCTCTTCGCCGCCGCCGTCGGCGCCGTCGGCGACCACGCCTCCGTCGTCGCCAACACCGGCACGTACGACACCGCGCACTCGGCGCACCTGACGGGCGAGGCACACGACCTCGGCGTCGACGGCATCCTCGTGGTGACGCCCTACTACAACAAGCCGCCGCAGCGCGCGATCGTCCGCCACTTCCAGGAGATCGCGTGCATGACGGACAAGCCCGTGCTCGCGTACAACATCCCGAGCCGGGTCGTCGTCAACATCGAGCCGGCGACGGTGGACGAGCTCGCGCAGATCGAGAACGTCGTCGGCGTCAAGCAGGCGCACGACGATCTCGAGGAGGCGCGGCACATCGTCGACGCCGGCCTCACCCTGTACGCGGGCGACGACAATCTCGTCTTCCCATTCCTCGAGCTCGGCGGCGAGGGCGGCGTCTGCGTCCACACGCACGTGTGGGGCTCGCAGACGAAGGAGATGGTCAGTCGCTACAAGAGCGGCGACGCCGCGGGCGCGAAGGCGCTGAACGACGAGATGGCGCCCGCGTTCGAGCTGTTGAAGATCCAGACGAACCCGATCCCGATCAAGGCCGCGATGAACCTGCTCGGGCACGAGCTCGGCGGCTACCGCCTGCCGATGGTCGACCCGACCGACGACGAGCTCGCGCGGGTGCGCTCCTGCCTCGAGCGCGCCGGGCTGCTCCAGCCGACGCACGCGTAACGCGCAAGAACGGCTAGGCGGATGAGCCGCGCCTGGGCCACCATCCGCGTATGAGCCTGCGCACGGACGGATGGCGATCGCTCCTCGACGTCCTCGT
Organism: Gaiellaceae bacterium; assembly: GCA_050697375.1. Classification (GTDB taxonomy): domain Bacteria; phylum Actinomycetota; class Thermoleophilia; order Gaiellales; family Gaiellaceae; genus Palsa-739. The sequence continues at coordinate 4,084 of JBOGZQ010000022.1, forward strand.
CGACAGCGTCGAGCGCGGCGGCAGCGGCGAGGAGATCGCGGCGCGGGCTCACGTCAGCCGGTTCCATTTCGACCGCATCGTGTCAGCCGCTCTGCGCGAGACGCCGGCCGCGTTCCGCCGTCGCCTGCTGCTCGAGCGGGCAGCCTGGACGCTGACGAACGACGCATCGGTCGGCGATGCCCCGTGGATCTCACCGATCGCCTGCTCGAGCACGACGCGTGGCTGACCAGCCGCCTGCTGTGTGCTGCCGAACGACTGCCGAGCGCGGCGCTCGAAGGCCCACTCCCGGGCTCGGAAGAGACGCTCGGCTCGATGCTCGAGCGGCTCGTCTGGACGAAGGAGATGTGGACGGCCGCGGTCGCCGGACGGCCGGCGCCCGAACGCCGCACCGATCCTCCGGCACGGCTCCGCGCCCGTCTCGCCGAAGCGGGGAGCGCATTCATCGAGATGGTGGACGACGTCCGCGCTCGGGGCGCGTGGGACACCGCTTTCGTCGACGCCACGTGCGATCCGCCCGAGAGCTTCACCCTCGGAGGAATGGTCTCCCACGTCGTCGAGTGGACGGCGCATCGCCGCCGCCTTGTCGTCGACGCGCTCGAATCCCGCGGCGTCGAGGTCGCGGGCGCGGATCCGCTCGAATGGGAGCGCAGCCTGCACAACTAGACTTCGTCCGAATGGGCGTCTGCCGCATCATCCCCCTCGGCGGCCTCGGCGAGGTGGGGAAGAACATGACCGCCTACGAGGCCGACGGCTCGATCGTCGTGGTCGACGCCGGGCTCGCGTTCCCGCGGGACGAGCACCTCGGCGTCGACCTCGTCCTCCCGGACTTCTCCTATCTCATCGAGCGCGCGGGGATGATTCGCGGCGTCGTCCTCACGCACGGGCACGAGGACCACGTCGGCTCGCTGCCGTACCTCATGCGCGAGGTGCACATCCCGGTCGTCGTCGCAACGCGGCTGACGCTCGGCCTGATCAAGTCGAAGCTCGACGAGCACGGCCTCGCGCGCGAGGCCGAGCTGCGGGAGGTCGCGCCCGGCGACGGGCCGTTCGACCTCGGCCCGTTCCGCATCGAGCTCGTGCGCATGGCGCACTCGATCCCGGACGCGGCCGCCGTCGTGCTCGAGACGCCGGGCGGACGGATCGTGCACACGGGCGACTACAAGCTCGACCACACGCCCGTCGACGGACAGCGGACGGACGTCGGGATGCTCGCCGAGATCGGCAACCGCGGCGTCGACCTGCTCCTCGGCGACTCGACCAACGCGGAGCGCCCCGGCGTCACGCAGTCGGAGCGCGTCGTCGGCGAGGCGTTCCGGCAGATCTTCCCGACGCGGACGGGCAAGATCCTCGTCTCGTCGTTCGCATCGAACGTCCATCGCATGCAGCAGGCCGCGGACGTCGGCATCGAGTGCGGCCGCAAGGTCGCCTTCGTGGGCCGCTCGATGCGAAAGAACGCGAACATCGCGCGCAACCTCGGCTACATGAACGTCCCCGACGAGGCGATCCTGCGCCCGCACGAGCTCGCCGAGCTGCCGCCGCACGAGCAGCTGATCCTCTGCACGGGAAGCCAGGGCGAGCCGATGTCGGCGATGACGCGCATCGCGTACAACGACCACCCGGCCGTGACGGTCGCGGCGGGCGACACCGTGATCATCTCGGCGAAGCCGATCCCGGGGAACGAGCTGCGCGTGCACGACGCGATCAACCGGCTCGCACGCTCCGGCGCGGAGGTGCTGCATGAGGACAACGCACCGGTGCACGTCTCCGGCCACGGACGCGCCGAGGAGCTGCGCACGCTCATCGGCCTCCTGCGTCCCCGGGCTGTGATGCCCGTTCACGGAGAATTCCGCATGCTCGCCGCGCACGCGCAGCTCGCTCGCGAGGGCGGCGTCCCCGAAGACCGGATCATCCTGGCCGAGAACGGCACCGTCGTCGAGCTGAACGACGGCATACCGCGCATCGTCGACCACGTTCCCGCCGGGATGACGTTCGTCGACGGCCTCGGCGTCGGGGACGTCCACGACGTCGCGCTGCGCGACCGCCGCCGCCTCGCCGAGGACGGCGTCGTCATCGTCGTCGCGACGCTCGCCGCGTCGAACGGCACCGGGGCGCTCACCGCGCCGCCCGAGCTGATCGTCCGCGGGTTCGGCGAAGGGGCGGAGCCCTTGCTCGACGAGCTGCGCAGCGAGGCCGCGCGCGTGCTCGAGGAGCTCCTGCGCGACGACGTCACCGAGATCAAGCTTCTGCAGGAGCACCTGCACGACGCCCTCGGCGGCGTCGTCTACGACCGCACGCGGCGGCGCCCGATGATCCTCCCCGTGCTGGTGGAAGTATGAGCGCCCGTCGTCTCCGCTACGTCCCGACGTGGGCGGACGTGCTCGAGGAGCTCGCGACGGAGCAGCCGACGGCGCTCAGGCTCGTCGGTCAGCTCGGCGCGTGCGAGGCGGCCGCGCTCGCGTTCTGCCGGCTGCTCGAGCAGTGGGCGAGAGGCGAGCCGCGGCCCGCGACCCCGGGCGCACGGCAGGCGGCGCTGAGGCGCGCGGCCGACCGCGTCGAGACGGCGCTCTCCGGGCTGGAGGAGCCGCTCGAGCGCTACCTGCTCGAGCTCGAAGCGGATGCGCTCGAGGGGCGGCCGTGGTACGGCGGCCCGGGGGCGGCGGAGCTGCTCGACTGGGAACCGGTGCTCACGCGCGCCGGCGTGCGCGTGCCCGCGGAGCGGGTGGCCCAGGCGTATCTCGAGCTGGCGGTGATGGTGCGTGCGCTCGAAGGCCTCACCGATGCGGCGCGGATCGAGCTCATGCCGGACCGCTCGTCGCTCTCGGCCGGCCTCTTCGACCTGCGCGAGAACCTCCTCGGGCGGGCGCTCGACGATCTCCGCGTCCTGACCGTCGCCTAGATTCCCCCGGATGCCTTCGCACGTACGCCTGACCGTCGTCGGGTCGATCAACCTCGACCTCGTCGCCCGCGCCGAGCGGCTGCCGCGTCCCGGCGAGACGGTCACCGGCGCGGCCTTCAGCCGCATCCCCGGCGGCAAGGGCGCGAACCAGGCCGTCGCTGCGGCACGCCTCGGCGCCGAGGTCGACCTGATCGCCTGTGTCGGCGACGACGAGCACGCGCAGCTGGCACTCGCCGAGCTCGAGCGTTCCGGAGTCCACCTCGACCGGCTGAAGCGCGTGCAGGGGCCGACCGGCGTCGCACTCATCACCGTCGACGCCGCCGGCGAGAACGAGATCGTCGTCGCCCCGGGCGCGAACCTCCAGCTCCGGCCCGAGGACCTCGATCTCGGCGACACCGACGCCGTCCTCTGCCAGCTCGAGATCCCGCTCGAGACGGTCGAGCGCGCGTCCCAGCTCGCGCCCGACGGCTTTTTCCTGAACGCCGCGCCCGCGCTCGGGCCGTATCCCGCCGCCGACGTCACGATCGTCAACCGGTTCGAGGAGGAGACGCTGCCGAAGCGCGACGGCGTCGTCGCGCTGACGCTCGGCGCGGACGGCGCGGTCATCCTCGAGGACGGGGTGGAGGTCGCTCGTGCGATGCCGCCCGCGATCGAAGCGGTCGACGGCACCGCCGCCGGCGACGCGTTCACCGCGTGCCTCGTCGTGTCGCTGCTCGAGAACCGCCCCCGCGAGGAGGCGCTGCGGCGCGCCTGCATCGCCGGCGCGCTCGCGGCGTCGAAGTTCGGCGCGCAGACGTCGCTCCCGACCGCAGCCGAAGTGGATGCGTTGCTGTGAGAACGCCGATCGTCATCGACTGCGACCCGGGCCATGACGACGCGATCGCGATCCTGCTCGCGCTCGCGTCGCCGGAGGTGGAGCTGCGCGGGATCGTCACCGTCGCCGGCAACCAGACGGTGGACAAGACGACGCGCAATGCGCTCAAGGTGCTCGAGCTCGCGGGCCGGGCGGACATCCCCGTCGTCCGCGGCGCGGATGCGCCGTTGCGGCGGCCGCTCCGCACCGCGGCGCACGTGCACGGCGAGAGCGGGCTCGACGGCCCCGACCTGCCGGAGCCGACGGCAGCGCCCTCCGACGACGATCCGGCCGACTGGCTCGAGCCCGGCGTCGTCCTCGTCCCGACCGGGCCGCTGACGAATGTCGCCCGCCTGATCGAGCGCGGCGTCGGGATCGAGCGGATCGTGTGGATGGGCGGCGCCATCGGCGAGGGGAACATCACACCGGCGGCGGAGTTCAACGCGTTCGTCGATCCCGAGGCTGCGGCGATCGTCTTCGGCAGCGGCGTGCCGATCACGATGGTCGGCCTCGACGTGACGCACAAAGCGCTCTTCACACGTGCGCATGCCGACCGGTTGCGGGGAACCGGGAACTCCGGCCGCGTCGTCGCCGAGCTCTCCGACTTCTGCCAAGTCTTCCACGAGCGGCGCGACGGCTTCGACGGCTCTCCCATCCACGACGCGATGGCCGTCGCGCACGTCATCGATCCGACGCTGCTCACGACGGTGCACTGCAACGTCGGGATCGAGACGTCGTCGCGTCTCTGCGACGGGCGCACGGTCGTCGACCGCTGGCTCGTCACGAGCGGCCGGAAGAACGCCGACGTCGGCATCGACGTCGACGCGGCCCGGTTCCTCGAGATGCTCATCGAGCGCATCTCGACGCTGCCGTGATCGTCTTCGCGGCGATCGCGCCCCACGGGGACCTCGACGACATCCCCGACCTGCGGACGGCGATGGAGGAGCTCGGCCGGAGGTTCGACGCGGCCGCGCCCGACACGACGGTCGTGGTGACGCCGCACAACGTCCACGTCGAAGGCCACTTCGCCGTCGTCACCGCGGCCCATGTGGGCGAGGTCGAGTGCGACCGTGAGGTTGCCGCAGCGCTGCTCGGCGCGGACCTGCCGATCCTCGGCGTGTCGTACGGCGGCAACGTCGTCGAGCAGGCGGTGATGCCGATGGACTGGGGGACGGAGGTCCCGCTCGACTTCCTGCACGCAGAGCGGGTGGTGGTGGTCTCGCCGGCGCGCGACCGCACGCTCGAGGAGCACGTCCGTCTCGGTGAGGCGATCGCCGAATTGCCGGGTCGCGTCGCGCTCGTGGCGAGCGCGGACCACGGACACACGCACGATGCCGGCGGGCCGTACGGGTTCCATCCCGCCTCGGCGGCGTACGACGCGAGGCTGCTCGAGATCCTTGCGTCCGGCCGGCTCGACTTCCGCCCGCTCGCAAAGCTCGTGGACGACGCGAAGGCCGACTCGTTGTGGCAGCTGCTCGTCCTCCAGGGCGCCGTGGGGGAGGGCGCCGCCGCCGAGCTTCTCGGCTACGTGGCCCAGGACTACTACGGGATGCTCGTCGCGGAGGTATCCGTCTAGGAAACGCGAAGAACGCGCCCATGGCGCGTCCGAAGAAACGGAAGCGGCGCGGGCTGCCGCGTGGGTTCGTAAAGAAGTACCCGGAGCTCTGGGGGCTCGGCCTCGTCGCGTTCGGCGCCTTCCTCGGCAGCGTGCGCTACGCCGGCTGGAACGGCGGCTACGTCGGCCATGCCCTCGTGGACGGATTCGACCAGCTCATCGGCGGCGCGTCCTGGGTGCTCCCGATCCTGCTCGTCGCGCTCGGCTCGCTCATGGTCGCCCGCAGCGCGCTCGTCGACGTGAGCCCGTTCCGCGCCGGGCTCGTCGTGCTCGCGTTCGGCCTGATGATCGCGCTCGGCAAGGACCAGGGCGGCTATCTCGGCCAGGTCCTCGGCGGCGCGGTCGGCGTCGCCATCGGCGTGACCGGCTCGACCATCCTCGGGGCGTTCCTGCTGATGGTCGGGGCGCTTCTCCTTTCGGGCGCGTCGCTCGGCGCGTTCCTTCGCTATTCGCACCGGCAGGTCCGGGAGGTCGCGCGCCGCCGGCCTCGATCCGCTCCCGCGCCGGCCGCGAAGGCGCCGAAGCCGAAGAAGGTGCAGCCGGTCGTCGACGCCGAGGAGGCATACCCCGACGTCGTCGCCGAGATCGCGCCTCCACCGCTCATGAGCCTCGAGCCGGAGCCGCTCGTCGTCCACCAGGAGCAGCTCTTCGAGGACGTGACGACGGAGCATCACGACTACAGGCTCCCGGACCGCAGCGTCCTCAACCGCAGCCCCGAGAAGGCGGGCACGACGGAAGAGGCGTCGGCCAGGGTTGCCGAGCTGCTCGTGACGACGCTCGCGCACTTCGGTGTCGAGGCGACCGTCATCGGCC
>JBOGZQ010000023.1:0-27583 GCA_050697375.1 Gaiellaceae bacterium
CGAGGGCGGCGCTGGTGACGACGCCGGCTGTGCGCGTGATGCCATGGCGGAGCGCGTCGTCGCTCGACATGCCGCGGTCGACGCCCTCGCGGATGCGGCTGAGGATGAAGACGTGGTAGTCCATCGAAAGGCCGAAGAGAACGACAAAGAGAAACAGCGGCAGCCAGGAGACGATCGCCCCGTCGGAGTGGAAGCCGAGCAGCCCCTGCGCCCAGGGGTGCTGGAAGACGAGCACGAGCACGCCGCAGGACGAGGCGACCGAGAGCAGGTTGAGCGCGATCGCCTTCACCGGAACGACGATCGACCGGAACGTGACCAGCAGGAGCAGGAAGGCCAGCAGAAGCACGAAACCGATCACGTAAGGAATGCCGTGCTTCATCTGACCGGTGAAGTCGACGTCCTCGGCGGTGGCGCCGGTGAGCGAGACGTTCAGGCCGTGGATGCGCCCGAGCGTGCGCGGGACGAGGACTCGCCGGAGCGCACTGATGGCGTCGCGGCTGGCAGCGTTGTCGCCGAGGCCGGTCAGCGGTAGCTCCACGGCTGCCGCCTGTCCGTCGTGACTGCGGTCGAGCGTGAAGGGCCGGTGCGCGAGCCCGCGGGCCGATGCGAGCGCCTCGAGCCTCGGGATTGCGCGCGCGGTGGCGCTTCGGTGGAGCGCGGGCCCGGTGAGGACGACGACGGCCGGCTCTGAGGTGCCGGGGAAGTCGGCGGCGATGCGCGTCGCGGTCGCGTTCTGCGCCTGCGCGGCTCCGTCCGAGCTTGGCGCGGCGACGTGCAGTCCGAGCGCGGGCACGGCGAGGGCCACGAGTGCGGCCGTCGAGAGGAGCAGCGAGAGCACAGGCCTGCGGAGCACGCGATCGATCAGAGCCGGCCAGAGGCGTGCGTCCGCAGCGTCTGCGTGCAGGTGGGGGAGAAAGGGGATCCGGCCACGGTCGATGCGCGGACCGAGCAGCGTGAGGACGGCCGGGAGCACCGTCAGCGAGCCGGCGACGGCGCAGGTAACGACGGCGATCGTTCCGCTGGCGATCCCGTTGAAGATCTTCGAGCCGATCACGTACTGGCCGGCAACAGCGCCGGCGACGGTGGTACCGGCGATCAGGACGGTGCGGCCCGAGGTGCGTGCGGTGCGCTCCAGCGCCTCGTGCGACGCGAGGCCGCTTCGGCGTTCCTCGCGTGAGCGGACGACGTAGAAGAGTGCATAGTCGACGCCGACCGCCATCCCGAGCAGCAGCACGACGGTCTTGACGCTGCTGTCGAGCGGGAAGACGCGACTGATCGGACCAAGCAGCCCGAACGCGGCCAGTACTGCGCTGGCTGCAAGCAGCACCGGGACGAGGGCAGCGACGATCGTGCCGAAAGCGAGCAGCAGCACCAGCAGGGTCACCGGAACCGAGAGCAGCTCGGCGCGTCGCAGGTCGTTGCCGCCGCCCGTCTCGGCACCCGCGACGGCGATCGTGATCCCGGGGTGTGCCGCTGCGACCGCCTCGACAGACGTGCTCAGTGTGCCGATCGAGAAGGAGCGTCCGATCGCGCCCCCAACGAGCGCCGCGTGCCGATCGCTCGAGAAACGAACGCTGACCGGGCTGCCGAGCGCAGACCGCATCTGCGCGGCGACCACCTCGATCGCAACATGGAACTCTCGATTGCCGACACGGAGCGAATCGCTGTGCAGGTAGCTGTACTCGCGCTGGCTCAGCCCGACCTGGTGCTGGTTGAGCAGCGCGTCCGCGCGTCCTGACTCACCCGCGGCGCCGTTCTGGAGCTGCTTCGATCCCGTCAGCGCAAGCGCGGCGACCGCGATGACGACGAAGGCGAGCCAGGCACCGATCGCGCGCCACGGGTGGTGCATGCTCCAGCGTCCGATCCCTGCGGGAGAGAAACGCGTGCTCATGTCTTCGAGCTTGCCGGGCGCTCCTTGTCGCCGGTAGCCGGACAGCCGCCTTCTTTGCGGTACGGACAGCCGGTAGTCCGACGTTGCCTACTGCGCGTTCAGGTATGAGACGACGGCGAGCACACGGCGATGGTCGTCGGGCGACGGTGGCAACCGCAGCGTCGCGAAGATGTGCTTGACGTGTTTCTCGACCGTGTGCTCGGTCACCACAAGCCGCTCCGCGATCGCCTTGTTCGAGCGACCTTCGGCCATCAACGCAAGCACCTCCTGCTCGCGGGCCGTCAAGTGTTCGAGCGGGTCGTGTCCGTGCCTGGGGCGGCCGACGAGCTGCTCGACGACCTGAGGGTCGAGGACCGAGCCGCCTTGGGCGATCCGCTCGACGCTGGCGGCCAACTCCGCGAGGTCGGAGACGCGCTCCTTCAGCAGATAGCCGACGCCGGCGCTCCCCTGTGCGAGCAACTCAATGGCGTAGCTCGCCCGCACGTGCTGGGAGAGGACGAGGATCCCGACCTCCGGCCAGCGCTCGTGGATCGTCTTTGCCGCCTGCAGCCCCTCATCGGTGAATGTCGGTGGCATACGGATGTCGACAATCGCGACCGCCGGGGCCGTCTCCTCGACGAGTTTGAGCAGCTCGGCGGCATCAGCGGCGAGGCCGACGATCTCGAAGCCGGCCTCGGCGAGCAGCCGAGCCAGCCCCTCGCGCAGGATCACGGCGTCGTCGGCGACGACTATGCGCACGCGACCCCGCTTATCGGTCCAGTGCGCGCGTCAGCGACGGTGCAGGAGCGACCGGCGAGATAGGTGCAGGACCGACGCGAGCGCGACCCAGACGGGCCAGAAGCTCCCGTGCGCACCGGACAGCAGCCAGACGAGCGTGGACCCGCAAAAGGGCAGCAGCAGCACAGCTGCCCTACGAGCGTGCTGACGCGCGCGAAGGGCCCACCGCGTCGCGGCGGCCGCACCCCGCGCGGCCGCGTCTGGTGGCAGCCGCGGCAAGTCGGTGCGAAGCGCCTCCAACTCTCGCTCGGTCTCGGCAGCGTAGGCCTGGCCCAGCCTCGTGGAGAGATCGTCGGCGTCGAGCCTCCCGAGCGCGAAGTGCTCGCGAATCTCCGAGGCGACTCGCTCGCGGTCATCGTCAGAGGCGCGCAGATCACCTTCGACGACGGCATTCGGCTCGACAAGGAAGTCCATCGCCAAAGGCTGCCTGCGTGACACGGCTTTGCCCAGCCCGCTGCCAGGACTCTCTCCGGTACGGGCAACCGGTAGGGAGATGACGTCCGCTGGCGGCTAGGAGCACGGAAGCTCAGCTCTGAGCGTCGTCCCGCGCCCGGGCGGGCTGGTGACAGTGAAACTGCCGCCTAGCGCCTCGACGCGGTCCGCGAGTCCGCGTAGACCGCTGCCGGCTCCGCCGGCACCGCCGATTCCGTCGTCTGCGATCTCCACGATCAGCGTCTCGCCGAACGCTCCGGCCGTGATGCGCGCCTCCTGCGCATGGGAATGCTTGGCCGCGTTCGCAAGCGCTTCGCTGACGACGAAGTAGGCAGCCGTCTCAAGTGGCGGCGCGAGCCGAGCGGGCAGCGAGACGTCGAGTGCGACCGGGAGCGCCGCACCACGGGCAAGCTCGTCCAGGGCTGCCGCCAGACCGCGCTCGCTGAGAATGCTTGGGTAGATCCCCTGGCTGAGCTCGCGCAGCTCGGCCAACGCGAGCGTGATCGCCTCACGCGCCTCGCGCACGATCGGGCCCACCGAGCGGGGATCTCCCGGCAGCCTCGCCTCCGCCAGTCCGAGCGACATCGCGATCGAGATCAGTCGCTGCTGCGCCCCATCGTGCAAGTCGCGTTCGATCCGCCGCCGCTCCGTCGCGCCCGCCTCGACCAGACGGGCGCGCGAAGCGCGCAGCTCGGTAAGGCGCGCCCGCAGCTCCGCCTGCAACCGTTCGTTCTCGAGCGTTAGCGCCGCCGCGGCGCACACCGACTCGACCAGCTCCACGTTCTCCCCGAGCGCAGCGTCGTGCACGAGCGCCGCGACCGGCCGCCCGCCGCGCTCCACCACCGTCGCGACACGTGACGTGTCGCCTGCGGGAAGCTCGACAGCTCGACCGCCGGCATCGACGTAGTGCCGGCCCGCCGCGAACCAATAGGCGAGCTCGAGCGATGAGTCGCCGAGCGCGCGCGCGAGCGCGTCGCGCAGATCGGAACCCTTCCCCCGCTCGCCCAGCTCCACAACCAACCCGGCGACGGCGCTACGAGCCAGCCGCCGCTGCAAGAGCACCACCAGCACCGCGATCGGAACAGACGCGAACACGGCCGAGAGGGCCAACTTCGCTGACTGCCCCAGCGGGCCGCCCGCCGCGTCGTTGGCGATCGACACCGCGAGAACGACGATCGTCGCGCTCCCCGCCCATAGCACCGGCGCGACGCTCCGCCGCTCCGGCTCGCTCGCCCCACGCCACCGTCGCACCAGCAGCCCCACCGCAACCACCGCAAGCAACGCCCCGGCGACGCGCTGTCCCTGCAAGATCTCATTCGCCACCCCATCATTGCGATCGAGCTCGAACGCGTTGTTCGGACAGCCTGAGCACAGAACAGCTTGCGTGTCGGTGAAGAACAAGGACACGATCTCGACCACGCTCACCAGCGCGACCGCCGCCAGGAGCAGCGCACGCTCCATCCAGCCCTGCAAGCGCCCCGATGGGAACGACAGCACGATGAAGACGAACCCGACCAGATAGACGCTCTCGAGCGCGGTCCCCAGCGTGAACAGCCAGGACTCGTGCGCGTCGGTCAGGAAGGTGGCAAACCAGGCGAAGCCTGTGAACACCATCGCCGGCCCAAGCCGGTTATGCGGTCGCTGCCACCAAGCGACCAGGCCGCTGCCCACGAACGACCAGCCCACCAAGAGCGCGAGCGGCGCGTCGGCGGTCTGGTAGGGCTCGAAGTCGCGATGCGCTGCAAGCCACGCGGCACCCACCCCGGCCGCAAGCGCCGCCGCCACCAGAAGCGTCTGCCTCCGCACGGTCATAGACGCATGCTGAACCTTTCGCCGACTCCCGCGAAACCCGCCGACGGCGCGCAAGCTCAAGACACGCGTCCGGGTATCAATCGACGAGCGCCTCGTCCCACTCACGAACCTCCCACGGGCGCACGACACCGTTCACCAAAACGTCACCATCGCGTCTCCTCCGAGCCGACACACGCACAGACGCTCGCACAGGCGCGCAACCTTGCCCACCCGGCCGCCCGGAGTCACATCGGTACAGCCAGCAGTACCGCTCACTGGAGCGTCCCGAAGGCTTGCGGCGAACGCCCGGGCGTATCCTCTTCGAATGGGCGAGATCAGCTCGCTATTCACGGATATCGTCGGCTCGACCGAAACGGCCGTCGCACTCGGGGACGAGGCGTGGGCAGATCTGCTCGAACGTCATCACGCTGCCGTGCGAGCAGAGATCGCCCGCTTCGGCGGCGACGAGATGGACACAAGCGGCGACGGATTCTTCGTCGTCTTTCCTGAACCCGCCGCCGCGGTCGAGGCCGGCACCGCCATTCTCGATGCGTTAGAGCTGCTCGCGCTCTCTGTGCGTATCGGGATCCATGCCGGTGATTGTCGAGTTGCCGACGGCAAATGCACAGGGCTCGCAATTCATATCGGCGCCCGGATCGCCGCACTGGCCTCACCCGGTGAAGTCCTGGTGTCTGACGCGGTCAAGACGAGCGTCGGCGCCGCCTACCGTTTCGCCGACCGCGGCACTCACGAACTCAGGGGCATACCTGGTCTCTGGAACTTGTCTGCGCTGGAGAGACAAGCGCGCACGGAGCTGCGGCCGGACTCGCGAGCGGCATCGAGATCAAAGGGGAGCCAGAGCTGGTAGATCGGGACGTGACATCCGAGCGGGAAGCAATCGCAGCCCGCTACCTCGGCCGCGAGAATGGTCGGCGCTTCGCCACCTCTCGTCGGTCGCCGCGAGGAACAGTACTTCGCCTCGTCCCGCAGAAACCCGCGCGTCTGGGATTTGGCGGATGCGCTTTTCGGCTCCGCCAACTGAACTGAGGCGGCCGCGGTGCCGGACGCTTATTGCGGAGATGTTTCAACGCGACTGCGGACGAGCAGCCAACCGACACAACCGGGTGACCCCGCCGCACGTCGAGCACTTGTGGCGCAGACCGCTACGAGGTCGACCGCCGCGCTTCTGAAGAGAGATCGAGTCCTGGTGCGAGGCACACTGCTTTGACGATGACGCAGACGACGCTCGAACTCCGCCCGAGACTCGCCGGACGCTCAGCTCGAGCGGCGCGCGAAGCTACTCGCCCATCTCGGCAATGGCTGGCATCTCGTGGAGTTCGCGGTGGCGCTCGCGGCGGGAATCGCCGCCGGCTCGGTCGCGCTCACCGGCTTCGCGGGCGACTCGCTCGTCGAAGTGCTCGCCGCATCCGTAATCGTCTGGCTCTTCAGCGGCGGCCGCGGCACCTCAGCACACGCCGAGCGGCGCGCCCAACAGCTGATCGCCCTGAGCTACTACCTGCTCGTCGCCTACATCCTCGCGCACGCTCTCTACGACGTCGCCACGCAAAGCCACCCCGCAACGAGCTGGGTCGGCATCGGGCTCGCCGCCGTCACTGCCCCAACGATGCCGCTGCTCGCCCGCGCCAAGCGTAAGGTCGGACGCGCTCTCAACTCGGCCGCGACCATCAGCGAGGCAAGCCAGAACCAGATCTGCGCCTACCTCTCCATCGCACTCCTTGCCGGACTTTTGCTCAACGCGCTTGCCGGCTGGTGGTGGGCGGACCCAGGCGCCGCGCTCGTGATCGCCGCGATCGCCTTCCGCGAAGGCCGCACAAGCTGGCGCGGCGACGCCTGCGACTGCTGCTAACCGGATCCCTTCGACCCCCTCTCTACAACAAGCGACTGTTCGCCGCCGCAGCCTGCCCGCGAGGGCTGCAATGGCGCTTCCCATCAGCGATCGCGGCGCCGAGGATGGAGCATTTATGGAGCAGAGCGGACGCAAACAGGGGCGAATCGGCGCAAATCCGAGTTCGCCGGAAACGGTTCAACCAGACCGAATCCGTCGCCCTCGGTTGCCGATAGTTGCGGGTACAACGAAATGGTAAGGAGGGGGTCGACGGTTCGAGTCCGTCAGAGGGCTTGCAAAATCCCCGCACGTCGACGGTTCGCGCTCTGCACCCGGATCGACTTGCAGAAGGGCCTTCGCGACGTGGAGTATCGATCTCGCCATGCCTCCTTCGGACGACAACCTCTCTCCGGAGGACCGGGATCGAGCCGCGGCTCGCCTACTATCGAACGCAACCTGAGGGGGAGAAATCGATGACATCGTGGGAAACGGTCCGCGTCGAGTACGACGACGGGATCGCGTGGGTCGAGCTCAATCGGCCCGAGAAGCGAAACGCGATGAACCCACGCCTCAACGCGGAGATGGTCGAGGTCCTGCTCGGGCTCGATGCGGACGATCGCTGTGGTGTCCTCGTCCTCACCGGCGCGGGAGATGCGTTCTCTGCGGGGATGGACCTGAAGGAGTACTTCCGCGAGGTCGACGACCAGCCCGAGCATGTCCAGCGTCGCGTTCGCCGGGACGCGAACTACTGGCAGTGGCGTCTCCTCCGGACGTACGCGAAGCCCACGATCGCGATGGTGAACGGCTGGTGCTTCGGCGGCGCATTCACGCCGCTCTGCGCCTGCGACCTGGCCTTCGCCGCCGACGAGGCGATGTTCGGGCTCTCCGAGATCAACTGGGGCATCCCGCCCGGGAGCGTGGTCAGCCGTGCGCTCGCCGAGACCATCGGCCCCCGCGACGCGCTGCTCTACGTCATGACGGGACGCACGTTCGACGGTCGCGAGGCGGCTGCGATGGGCCTCGTCAACCGAAGCGTCCCGCGGGAACGGCTTCGTGCCGAGGTCGATGCGGTCGCGCGCGAGCTGCTCGACAAGAACCCGATCGTCCTCCGTGCCGCAAAGCTCGGCTTCAAACACGCGCGATCGATGAGCTGGGACACCGCCGAGGACTACCTGTATGCGAAGCTCGAACAGTCGCAGTTCGTCGACGCGGAGCATGGGCGCGAGCACGGCCTCGCCCAGTTCCTCGACGAGAAGTCGATCCGGCCGGGTCTGCAGACGTACCGTCGCGGCGAGTGACACTTCGGTCCCTCCTGGCGGGCACCGCGGCCCGCGTGCCGGAGCGACCGGCACTCGCCTTCGAAGGAACGCGGATTACCTATGCGGAACTCGACGCACTCGTGACCGCTGCACTGCCGGAGTCGCCGGTGCTGCCGCTGCCGATGCCGAACGTTCCGGATTCGATTGCCCGCTTCCACGGAGCGTTGCGACACGGAGCCGTTGTCACACCGATCAATCCTCTGCTGAGCGAGCGCGAAGCGACACAGCGCCGGCAGCCGTTCGACCCGGCACCGGGGACCGAGGTCGTCCTCTACACGTCCGGCACGACGGGCGACCCGAAACGCGTCGAGTTGCCGGGCGACGCTCTCCTGGCGAACGCAGAGCACCTCGCGCGCGAGGCATTCGCACTCTCCGAGGATGACGTGCTCTTCGGCGCGGCGCCGCTCTCACACGTGTTCGGGATGACCGGCTGCATGAATGCGACCATCGTGGCCGGTGCGATGCTCGCGCTCGTCCGACGCTTCGATGCCCTCGAAGCGCTCGAGGTGATCGAACGGGAGGACGTCACGGTCTTCATGGGTGTGCCGGCGATGCTGACAGCACTCCTCACCGCATCGACGGAAACGGGCCGAGCTCCGCAGATGCGGCTCGCCCACGTCGGCGCCGCGCCGTTCTCGGCCGAGGTGAAGCTTGCATTCGAAGAGCGCTTCGGTGCGACCGTGCTCGAGGGTTACGGGATGACAGAGGCCGGTGGTGCAATCACGGCGGAGCACATCGGCCGACCGCGCAAGCCGGGCTCGGTCGGGACCGCCGTCGCGGGACAGGAGCTCCGAATCGCGGACGACGGCGAAGTGCTCGTGGACTTCGGCGGCCGCTGCCTCGCCACCGGCGACCTCGGCCGCCTCGACGACGAGGGATACCTGTACCTCCTCGACCGCAAGAAGGACGTCATCCTCAGGGGCGGGTACACCGTCTACCCGCGCCAGGTCGAGGAGGCGCTCCTCGAGCATCCGGCAGTACGCGAAGCGGTCGTCGTCGGCGTTCCGCACGCGCCCCTCGGCGAGGAGGTGGCGGCTCTCGTCGTCCCGAACGGCCCGTGCGATCCAACCGCCCTGAAGGCGTTCGTGCGCGACCGGGTCGCAGCCTATGCGTACCCGCGGCTTGTCGTCGTCGTCGACGACCTGCCACGCACCGGGACCGGAAAGGTGCTACGCCGCGCGATCGACCGCACGGAGCTCGCGGAGCTCCTTGCGGTCGCCGGAGATCAGACGTTCTCGAGGCCGACGTAGTTCTCGGCGAGGCTGCGTGCCGCAGCGTCCGATGTGGTGACGTACCGCAGCTGCGAGCGCTGCAGCTCGAGGTCGAATGGATCGGCGCCCGGGAGACGGTGCAGCATCGACGTCATCCACCAGGAGAAGTGCTCGGCGCGCCACACACGGCGAAGGCATGCCTCCGAGTAACGCTCGAGCAGCGAATCGTCCCCGGTGCGACGGCGGTGGACGATCGCCTCGGCGAGCAGCCGTACGTCGGCGAGTGCGAGGTTCAGACCCTTCGCCCCTGTGGGGGGAACGATGTGCGCGGCGTCGCCGGCCAGGTAGAGGCGCGCGTGCTGCATCGGCGAGGCGACGAAGCTGCGCATCCCCGTCACGCCCTTCTCGAGGATCGTCCCTTCGTGCAACGTCCAGCCGTCCAGGGCAGTCCGCACTTGTAGCTCCTCCCAGATCCGCCCATCCGGCCACTCGCCGATGTCCTCGTCGTGCGCGACCTGCAGGTAGTAGCGCGAGAGCTCCGGCGAGCGCAGCGAGAGAAGCGCGAAGCCGCGTTCGTGGTGCGCGTAGACGAGCTCGTCCATCGACGGCGGGACCGCGGCGAGTATCCCGAGCCAGCCGAACGGATAGTCGCGTTCGACGACATCGAGCCTGTCCGTGGGAATCGACCGCCTGCACACGCCGTGGGAGCCGTCGCAACCGGCAACGACGTCGCATTCGAGAACGCCTCCGGCGTGCTGGACGATGCCGCGCTCGGGATCGACGCCCTCGACTTCGCACTCGAAGTGCAACGGCAGGCCGCTCTCGACACGGGCAGCGATGAGATCCTTGACGACCTCGGTCTGCCCGTAGAGCAGGATCGTCCGCCCCGTCAGCTTGTCCATCGGCACGTGATGGCGCTCGCCGTCGAACTGGAGGTTGATGCCGCCGTGAATGATCCCCTCGCGGTCCATTCGTTCGCCGACGCCTGCCCCTCGAAGGAGCTCCGCGCTCCGCTGCTCGAGCACACCCGCGCGGATGCGCCGCTCGCAGTACTCGCGGTCGCGACTCTCGAGCACGACCGTGTCGATCCCTTCGAGCTCGAGCAGCCGCGCCAGCGTGAGACCCGCGGGACCGGCGCCGACGATCCCGACCTGCGTCCTCATCTCTCGTCGAGCACCCGCTGCGCGATCGCGAACGCTCCGTTCGCGGCCGGCACGCCGCAGTAGACCGCGCACTGGAGAAGCACCTCCTTCAGCTCTTCGACGGTGACGCCGTTGGTGAGCGCCGCGCGCACGTGCATCTCCAGCTCGTGGTCACGGCCGAGCGCGACGAGTGCGGTGATCGTGACCATGCTGCGTGCTCGCCGGTCGAGACCGGGCCGGCTCCAGATTTCCCCCCACGCGTACCGGGTGATGAAGTCCTGGAAGTCGGACGTGAAATCGGTCGTGCGGGCCGCGGCAGCGTCGACGTGTTGGTCGCCGAGCACTTCGCGGCGGGTCTGCATGCCTCTCTCGTTCATGCGAGCTCCTCGAGTAGCACGGTGTTGAAGCGGTCGGCCTGCTCGACGTTCGCGAGGTGCGCGCATGCGGGAACGACCACGAGGCGCGCACCGGCGATTCCGTCGGCGATCACTCTCGCATGCTCCGGCGGCGTCGCCGGGTCTTCGGCGCCGGCGACGACGAGCGCGGGGATCGAGATCTCGCGGAGCCGTTCGCGGAAATCCCACGCGGCGATCGCCTCGCAGCACGCAGCGTACGCGTCGCGAGGCGCCTCGAGAAGCATCGTCCGGTATCGCTCGCGGTCGCGGAAGCGGGGCGTGAACCAGCGCTCGAGCGTCACGTCGACGAACGGCGCGGTGCCCTCGGCCCGCACGCGCGCGGCGCGCTCGCGGTAGGCGTCGCGACCCGCGAAGCACGCGGAGGTGCACGCGAGCACGACACGGTCGATGCGCTCGGGGGCAGATGCGGCGAGCCATATGCCGACGGCGCCGCCGAGCGAGATCCCGCAGAACGATGCTCGTTCGACGGCGTGCTCGTCTAGCAGCCCGAGGACGTCGGCGCCGAGCTCGTCCATGCTCGAGCGGGCTCTGTGCTCGTACCGCAGAACCTGGAAGTGCGGCTCGAGCGCCGGCATCTGGGCGTCCCAGACGTGCCGGCTGGTGCCGAGAGCGTTCGAGAGGACGAGCGCGGAGGTCACTCTTCGTAGCGGGCGAGGGCACGGTCGACGAACATCTCCGCCGCCCCGATGTCGCTCTGGCCGTCCAGGTTCGCGCGCATGCGCTCGGCGTCGATCGTCAGGCCCTCGAGGCATGCGCGGGCCGCCGCCGCTGCGCCTCCGGCATACGCGAGCGCGGCGGACAAAGCCGGCCACTCGGCGTGCCACGCCCCGGCGGCACGCTCCAGCTCGTACTCGCCGCCGCTGAGAACCGAGACGTTCGCGTGCGTGAGGCGCGCACACGCGCGTGCGAGCACGGCATCGACGGGATTGCGCTTGTGCGGTATGGCCGACGACCGGCCGCCCTCGCGCGGCGCGACCTCGCCCACGTCGTCCTGGGCGAGCACCACGACGTCGCCGCCGATCTTCGCGCTCGCCGACGCGGACTCCCCGAGGGCGGCCGCGACTCGGGTGACGGGGCGCCGGTGCGTGTGCCACGGGAGCGCGGGCTCGTCGAGACCGAGCTCGCGCGCGAAGGCGGCGACCACGTCGAGCGCGCGTCCCCCGAGAGGCGCGAGCGTGCCCGCCGCGCCTCCGAGCTGCGCCGGGAATCGCAGTGCCGCGAGCGAGTCCCGAGCGTCGAGCACGCCGTCGAGCCAGCCGGCGGCGCGCGCCCCGAACGTCGTCGGCACGGCCCGCTGCAGAAGGGTCCGCCCGATCGCCGGCGTCGAGCGATGCTCGCGGGCGAGCGCGGCAGCCGCAGCGGCGACGCCGGCGAGCTCGTCGCGCAGGAGGGCGGTCGCCCCGCGCGACACGAGCATGGCGGCCGAATCGAGGACGTCCTGGCTCGTCGCTCCGAGGTGCACGGAGCCGGCCGCCGCCCCGCCGACGCGCCCGCGCACCTCGCGGACGAGTGGCTCGACCGGGTTCCCCGGAGCGCGGCCCGCCTCGAGCAGGCGGCCCGCGTCGTAGCCGGACGGGTCGCACTTCGCCTCGATCGCGCGCGCGTGCTCCTCCGCGATGACCCCGACCACTGCCTCCGCGCGCGCAAGACTGCGCTCCACCTCGAGCACCGCGGCGAGCCAGGCGTCGTCCGACACCGCGTCGGCGAACGCGGCGGGGACGAAGAGGCGCTCGAAGGCGCTCAATGCGCGAAGAACGCGGTGGCGTTGTCGCCCTGCATGCGTATATCGAATCGCATGCCGCCGGTCTCGTGCCGGGCGACGAGCGTTTTCCGCTCGGCGGCCGAGAGCGACAAGAGCAGGTCGTCGTTTGCGTCGTCGCGGAGATACACACGCGTCCACTGGTGCCGCAGCAGACCGCGGGCGAAGACGTAGACCTCGAGGTGATCGGCGTCCGCCGGCACGCGGAACGAGAAGTCGCCGCTCGGCTGCGTCCCGCATCGGCCCCAGCGACGGCCCGCCGCGTCCCAGATCTCGATCATCCCGTCCGGGATCGGATCGCCGCGGCCGTCGATGAGGGTGCCGGCGAGCTCGACGCCCTCCGGCACGAGCTCGTTGCCGAGGGTGCGGCAGAGGCCGATGGAGTAGAACGGCCCGACAGTCTGCGACGGCGTCCTCACGCGGACTCCACGGGCGTCCGCCGCAGGACGACGTCCCACTCGAACGCGAGCGCCCAGTCCGGCTTCGTCGCCGCGAGGTCGAAGCGCGCGACGAGGAGCTCACGCGCGCTCGCGTCCCGCACCGCGTTGAAGATCGGGTCGTACGGAAAGAGTGGATCGCCGGGGAAGTACATCTGCGTCACGAGTCGCTGCTCGAACGCTCCTCCGAACAACGAGAAGTGGATGTGCGCGGGTCGCCACGCGTTCGGATGATTCCCCCATGGGTACGCGCCCGGCTTGACCGTCGTGAAGCCGTAGCGGCCCTCGCCGTCGGTCAGGCAGCGCCCCGCACCGGAGAAGTTCGGATCGAGGGGCGCAGGATGACGGTCGACCTCGTGGCGATACCGCCCGGCCGCGTTCGCCTGCCAGACCTCGACGAGCGCACCGCGAAGCGGCCGTCCGTCCTCGTCGAGGACGCGGCCGTGGACGACGATACGCTCGCCGAGCGGCTCGCCTTCGTGCTGCCGCGTCAGGTCGTTGTCGGAGGGGCCGAGGACGTCCTCGGAAAAGACGGGGCCGTCGAGACGGTGCAACTCCTCGGGCAGCGTCACGAGCGGCCGCCTCGGCACGCGCCACTCCGTCGACCGGTAATCGGGCCAGTCCACCTCCACCTCATGGGCGCCGGCGCTCACGCTTCTCCCTTCGTCTTCAGGGAGCGCAGCGCCGCGAGCTCGGCCGTGGTCGGCGGCTCCGATTCGCGGACGTCGCCCGCGATCCGCAAATCCCAGCCGGTAGCGGCCTGCGCGCCCGCGGGTTCGACGCCGGGATGTATCTGGGTGAGCGTCAGCTCGCCGTTGCGCGGCTCGAGCACGCCGAGGTCGGTGACGACAACGCGCACGCGCTCTCCCAGGCTCGTCCTGAAGTCGAGCTCCTCGACGAAGGCGCGCGGCGACTGCCGGAGCATGACGAAGACGTCCTCGACTCCGAGAGCGATCTCGGGTGCGCCGCCGCCCCCCGGAAGGCGCACGGACGGATGGTCGTAATCGCCGATGACAGTGCTGTTGAGATTGCCGTGACGGTCGATCTGCGCGGCGCCGAGGAAGCCGACGTCGATGCGGCCGCCCTGAAGCCAGTACGAGAACATCTCGGTCACGGTGACGACCGCATCGGCGCTGTCTGCCAGCTCGCCGTCGCCGATCGAGAGCGGCAGCTCGCGCGGCTTCGACCCGATCGTCCCGCTCTCGTAGACGAGGACGCACTCGGGCGCGTGCGTTCGCCGCGCGAGGTTCGCAGCGAGACTGGGCAGGCCGATTCCGACGAAGCAGATCGTGCCGTCGTCGATGCGTCGCGCCGCCTCGACCGCCATCATCTCGTCGGCCGTGTACGTGCTCATGCCGCCACGGTCGACAGCACGTTCTCGTCCATCCACGCGCGGAACGCGTCGCGGTCGCGGCTGATCGCGTCCCAGGCGAGGTAAAAGTCGTTGTCGCGGTCGTAGTACCCGTGCGCGTAGGAAGGATGAGAGCCGCCCGGCACAACGCACACGGCATCCACCGTCCATGACGGGAGAACGATCGAGCCGGGCACGGGAGTCAGCTCGTCCACGATCTCCTCGACGGTGACGATCGAACGCAGCGACGCGAGCACGGTCTCTTTTTGGACACCGAGAATCCCCCACAGCTGGACGTTGCCCCGCCGGTCGGCGCGCTGCGCGTGGACGATCCCCACGTCGGGACGATGTGCGGGCACTGCCGCCAGCTCCTCGCCGGTGAACGGGCAGATGACCGTCGCGACTCGGGTGTGCGCCGGAAGATCGCCGCCCCGGTAGCCGCGCAGGACGCCGAAGGGCAGGTTCGCCGCTCCGGCGGCGTAGGCGGCCGCCATACCGGCGTGGGAGTGCTCCTCGAGCTCGAGCGGCTGCGGCCAGCCGTTCTCGACGGCGTCCCGTAGACGGTGAAGGGAGCCGACGCCGGGATTGCCGCCCCATGAGAAGACGAGCTTGCGTGCGCAGCCCATCCCGATGAGCTGGTCGTAGACGATGTCCGGCGTCATTCGCACGAGCGTCAGCTCCTGCCGGCCCTGCCGGATCAGCTCGTGGCCGGCCGCATACGGGATGAGATGCGTGAAGCCCTCGAGCGCGACGACGTCACCGTCCCGCACGATGTCTCTGACCGCGTCGTTGAGGGAGGTGTGAGCCACTAGAACGGGAAGGGATGTCCTTCGCCGCGCATCGTCACCCATCGGAGCTCGGTGAACTCATCGACGACCGCCTGCCCGCCGAAGCGGCCAAAGCCGCTGTCCTTCACTCCGCCGAACGGCATCTGGGGCTCGTCCGCGACCGTCTGGTCGTTGACGTGCACGATGCCCGACTCGATCCGTTGCGCGAGCGCGAAGCCGCGCTCGCGGTCGCCCGTGATGATCCCCGCGCTAAGGCCGTACGAGGTGGCGTTGGCGCGCGCAACCGCCTGCTCCACATCGTCGACGACCTCAATCGAGGCGACTGGGCCGAAGGTCTCGTGCCGTGCGAAATCGGAGTCCGCCGGCACGTTTGCGAGCAGCGTCGCCCGGTAGCACGGGCCGTCCGCCCCGCCGCCCGCGAGCACGGTCGCGCCGGCCGCGACCGCACCCTGCACCCGCGCCTCGACCAGCTCGAGCGCGTGGGCGTTGATGAGCGGCCCGATGACCGTGTCGTGCTCCTTCGGGTCGCCCGTCTTCAGCCCGTTCGTCTTCTCGACGAGCCGCGCGGTGAACTCGTCGGCGATCGGCCGCTCGACGACGATGCGACGCGTCGACATGCAGATCTGCCCCTGGTGCAGGAACGCTCCGAACGCACTCGCGTTGACCGCGTACTCGAGGTCCGCGTCCGCGAGGACGATCAACGGGTTGTAGCCGCCGAGCTCGAGCACGACGCGCTTCAGGTGACGGCCTGCTGCCTCGGCAATGACGCGCCCGACCGCGCTCGAGCCGGTGAAGTTCAGCCGCCGCACCGCCGGATGCTCGATGAGCACCGCTCCGATAGGCCCCGCGTCGCCGGGGGCGTGCGTGACGATGTTGAGCACGCCGTCGGGCAGGCCGGCCGCGCCGAAGATCTCGCCCCACAGCAGTCCCCCCGACCACGGCGACCATTCCGACGGCTTCAGGACGACGGCGTTGCCGAGCGCGAGCGGCGCTGCGATCGAACGCGCCGAGAGGATGAGCGCCGCATTCCACGGCGCGAACGCGCCGACGACGCCGGCGGGCCGGCGGATCCCCATGGCGAACGCGCCGGTGTCGGAGGGAATCACCTGCCCGAGGGGCGCATACGCCAGCGCCGCGGCCTGGCGGAAGAGGTTGGGGACGAAGAACGATTGGAACATGCCGAAGCCGAACGTCGAGCCCGTCTCGCGCGCGAGCATCGATACGACCTCGTCGCGCCGCTGCTCGAGGAGGTCGGCGGCCGCGAGGAAGATGCGCTGCCGCTCAGCCGGGGGAGCCCCGCGCCAGGCCTCGAAGGCGGAGGCGGCCGCCTCGACGGCCGCGGTCGCGTCGGCCGGCCCGCCGGCGGGCGCGGTGAGGACGACCTCGCCCGTGAACGGATCGGTGTCGTTGTAGGTGCGGCCGTCCTGGGCGTCGACCCATGTGCCGCCGATGAGCTGCTTGACCTCGTGGGAGGCGATCATGTGGTGCCCTTTCCGTTGGAGGCGGTGCGCAGCCGGTAGCCGACCGGCAGCAGTTGGACGTTGAAGCGTTCCTGGATCGTCCCCCAGATCCCGCGCGGGAGCAGGAGCGCGAAGCCGATCGCGATCCCTCCGAGGAGGACGAAGTACCACACGCCGTTGTTCGGCCCGTACGTCTGGAGGACGTACAGGGCGATGGCGCCGATGATCGGCCCCTCGAACGTGCCGAGGCCGCCGACGAGGACCATGAAGATCATCTTCGCCGTCCAGTTGACGCCGAAGACCGAGTCGGGCCCGAGCGGCAGGATGGACAGCTGCCAGGCGAGGATCAGCGTTCCGGCGGCGGCGCAGCCCGCGCCGGCGACGACGAACAGGATTCCTTTCCCGAGCAGCACGCGCACTCCGACGGAGGCCGCAGCCTCCTCGTCGTCGCGGATCGCCTGGAGGGCGCCGCCGAGCCGGCTACGGAGGAGGACGAAGAGCAGCAGGAGCAGCACGGCAACAGCGCCGAGCGCCGCCCAGTAGGTGTAGTGGAGCCGCTGGGTCGGTGTGTACCGCAGGTTGAAGGGGAGCAGCGCCGAGGTGCCGGTACCGCCCCCGATTGCCGGGTTCGGGTCGAGCGAGACGAGAATCGCGAACGCCTCTGCGACGACCCAGGTGGCGATCGCGAACGCGCCGTTGCGCAGCCAGAGGACGACGCACGCGACCGGGATCGCGACCGCTCCGCCGATAAGCGTCGCGAGGAACATGGACAGATACGGGTTGAGGGAGTGCTGCAGCGACAGGAAGACCGCGGCGTACGCGCCGATTCCGATGAACCCCTGCTGGCCGACGGACACGAGCCCGCCGTAACCGGCGAGCGCGTTCCACATCACGGCGAGGATGACGAGGAAGTACAGCTGGATCAGGTTGTTCTGCGTGTTCTCTCCGAGCACGACGGGCGCGAACGCGAGCAGCGCGAGGAGTCCCGTGAGGCCGCCTGTGAAAGCGAACGAGAGGGGCGTCCACCGCTGGACGCGCACGGTTGCCGGTGTGGCGACCGCGGTCATCCCGCACCTCGCAGGACGAGGCGGAGGCCGCGCGTCTGGGTCGCGGCCCGCGCGACGATGACTGCGAGGAAGACGACGTGGCCGGCGAGCGCGAAGTACTCCGGATTGATCTGCGCGCCGATCGACTGCGCCATGCCAAGCACGATGCCGCCCCACAGCGTGCCCCAGAGCGAGCCGATGCCGCCTATGACGACCGCCTCGAACGCGTAGAGCAACTGGTTTGCGCCCGCATTCGGATCGAACGACGAGCGCATGCCGTAGAAGACGCCCGCGAGCGCCGCCGTCGCGACCGCGATTGCCGTCGCGCGCGCGTATACCGCGCGTGCGTTGATCCCGACCAGCTCGGCGGTATCGGCGTCCTCGGCAGTGGCGCGGAGCTCCCGGCCGAGTTGGGTTCGTCGCAGGACGAGATGGAGGCTGCCGAGCACGAATACCGCGATCCCGAGCGTGAGCACGTCGAACCAGGCGATGGTCAAGCTCCCCGACACCTGCCAGCTCGCCGAGCCGATCGGCCCTTCGCTCAGGGAGTGGACGTCGGGCGAGAAGAAGTACTGCAAGAGGTTCGCGATGACGATGAGCAACCCGAACGTCGTCAGCAGCGGGACGAGCTGGCCGGCACGCAGGCTGCGTTCGAGCACCGACCGTTGCAGCGCGTAGCCGGCGACGAGCGCGCCCGGAAGCACGAGGACGAGCGTCAGGTACGTGGAGAAGTGGAGATGCTCCCCGATCAGGTACGCCATGTACGCGCCGATGAGCGCGAGCGACCCGTGGGCGAGGTTGATGATCCGCATCACGCCGAACATGAGCGCGAGACCGCTCGCCAGCAGCGCGTACACGCCGCCGAGCAGCAGGCCGTGCACCGCCGCGCTCACCCAGATCACGCGGTCGCCTCCCGCCGGCGCAGCCCGAAGTACGCCTCCGTGACCTGCTCGCGCGTGAGATCCGACGGCATGCCCTCCAGCACGATGCGTCCCTCGAGCATGCAGAGCACACGGTCGGCGACGCTCATCGCCCGGCGCAGATCCTGCTCGACGAGCACGATCGTCGCGCCGCCCTCGATGAGGCCGGCGAGCGACCGGTAGACGCCTTCGACGACGACGGGGGCGAGGCCGAGCGAGACCTCGTCGAGGAGGAGCAGTCGCGGGTTCGTCATGAGCGCGCGTCCGATCGCCGTCGCCTGCTGCTCGCCGCCGGACAGGCTCGCCGCACGCTTGTGCCGCAGCGCCTGCAGCAATGGGAACGCCTCGAGCACGGCGCCGACGGTCCACGGGCCCCCGCGGCCGGATGCCGAGGCGACGCGGAGGTTCTCCTCGACGGTGAGGTTCGCGAAGAGGCGGCGGCCTTCGGGCACGAGCGCGACGCCGAGCTTCACCCGGCGGTGCGCCGGCATGCGGGTGATGTCGCGGCCTGCGAACACGACGCGGCCTCCGGCGGGACGGTGCGCGCCGGCGATCGCGCGCAGGAGCGTCGTCTTCCCCGCGCCGTTCGCACCGACGAGCGCGACCGTCTCGCCCTCGCCGACGGTGAAGGAGATGTTCCGCACCGCCTGGAGCAGGCCGTGCCGGACGTCGAGGGACTCGACCTCGAGGACGGCGCTCATACCGTCGCCGTTCCGAGATACGCGTCGATCACCGCGGCATCCTTCATGACCTCTTCCGGAGCGCCTTCGGCGATGATGCGGCCGCTGTCCATCGCCACGAGGCGGCCGACCACCTGCACGAGCACGTGCACGATGTGCTCGATCCAGACGATCGCGACGCGCTGGCGCCGGAGCTCTCGAATCGTCTCCACGAGCTGTGCGGCCTCCTCGTCGGTGAGACCGGCGCCGATCTCGTCGAGGAGCAGCACTTCCGGCCCGGTGGCGAGCGCGCGGGCGAGCTCGAGGCGCTTGCGGTGGAGCAGGCCGAGGGAGTCGGCCGGGCGATTCGCGAACGCCGTCAGCTCACAGAGGTCGAGCACCTCGAGCACGTGCCGGTACGCGTCGCGACGGCGTCGCCGGCCGCCGGTGGACGCGCCCACGAAGGCGTTCTCGAACACGGTCATCCCCCCGAACGGCTTCGGTACCTGGTACGCGCGCGCGATGCCGAGCCGGCAGCGCGAGGCGGCTCGCTTGGACGTGATGTCGGCGCCGCGGAAGAGCACCATCCCGCCGTCGGGCCGCTGCGAACCGGCGAACAGGTTCAGCAACGTCGTCTTGCCTGCGCCGTTGGGGCCGACGATCCCGACAGCTTCGTCGGCCCCAACGGAGAAGTCGACGCCGTCCAGCACGACGAGCGCGCCGAACCGCTTCTTCAGTCCGGCCGCGGCGAGCAGCGCCGTGCCGTCAGCGTCCGTCATCAACCGGGATAGGGCTTGAGCCTCGCCTGGATCGGAACGTTGTGGTCATCGGCATGCTCGCAGAGCACGAAGTCGAGCGGGAACTTCCCCTTCGACGGCACCCACTGCCCGCCGATGATGGACGTCGTGACGACCGGCGGCACCGGGTTCCGCGGCCCGCCCGTCCCCCAGTGCAGCTTTCCCGAGGGCGTGACGACGCTCAGGTGCTTCATCGCGTTGGCGACGGCCGTCTTGTCCTTCGGGTTGCCGCTCTTCTTCAGCACCGCCTCGGCGACGTCGAAGAGCGACATCGAGGCGCCGAGCTGCTGGTTCCACTGGCGTCCGGTCGCGGCGGTGTAGCCGTCGCCGATGTGCTTCGACGAGAGGCCGGTCAACGGCGACGAGTACGGGAAGTGCGGGGTCCAGTACGCGCCGCTCGAGAGGTACGGCCCGAGCTTGCCCGACGCCGCGATCTGCGACGGGAACAGGCCGGTCTTCGCGAGCTGGGCGATCTTGCACATCTTCGTGTAGCCCTGCTGCCCCGCCTGCTTCCAGCACGTCGTGAAGTCGGGCGGGATGGGAGCGCAGTGGAAGATCTCGCACTTGTTCTTCTTCCAGTACGAGATGAGGGACGTGTAGTCGGTCTGCCCGTCCTGATAGCCGCCCGGGTCGAAGACCTTGTAGCCGGCCTTCTTGAGCAGCGGGATGAGGCTCGAGCGGAACGCGTTGCCGTCGGTGTCGTTCGGATACATGACGCCGACGTGCTTGTTGGTCTTCACCTGCGGCCACAGGTCGTCGTACGCGTTGGCGAACTGCTGCGTCCCGAAGCTGAAGAGGAACGAGTAGTGGAACGGGTTCGGCCCGTTCGGCTTCGCGCCGCGGCCGAAGTAGAACGACTCCCATGGATCGACGGTGCCGACACACGGTACTCCGGCGGCTTCGCATGCATCCGCGACCGGGTTGACGACCTCGGGGGTCGATGTCGTGAGCATGAGATCGATGTTGTCGCTGTGGATGAGCGAGTTCGCAACCTGAGCCGCCGTCGCCGGGCTCGACTGACTGTCCTTGTTGACGATCTTCACGGAGTACTTCGTCCCGCCGGCGGTCAGGCCTTTGGCGAACGCCTTCTTCGCAAGGCCGATGATGTATGGATCGCCCTCGCCGAAGCCCGCGGCCGGGCCGGTGAGCGGGCTGACGAAGCCGAGCGTGATCGTGCTCCCCGCATCGTGTGCGAGCGGCCGCGCCCAGATCGGCTCGGCAAAAGCCCCCGACGCGACGAGTCCCCCGGCGCCAATGGCACCGCGCTTGAGCAGCTCACGGCGCGAGATCGCCTTGCCGCTGCCCGCTTCCTCAGTCATGGACCCTCCTCACCGCGGATGACCGGAATGGCGCGGACGCTACGCCGCTCGCCGTTCACTTGTCAAGACAGTGTTCCGTCTATTAGAACAAGCGACGATGAGCGTCGATGCCGGCTTCTCGCAGTCCCTCCAGCGCGGGCTCGCGATCCTGTCGTCGTTCCAGTCGGAGCGGCCGCTGCTCGGCGTCAGCGAGCTCGGGCGCGACCTCGGCCTCAGCCGATCGACGACACACCGCTACGTCTCGACGCTCGTCTCCCTCGGCTACCTCCAGCAGGACCCCACAACGAAGAAGTACCGGCTCGGCCCGCGGGTGCTCGACCTCGGCTTCTCCGCCATCAACTCGATGGAGCTGCGAGAGGTCGCCGGGCCACACCTCAGAGAGCTCTCCGACGCGACCGGCTACACCGCCAACATGGCGATCCTCGACGACCTCGACATCGTCTACGTCGACCGCTACCGCAGCGCACAGGCGCGGCAGCGCGAGATCGACCTCAACCTCCACGTCGGCGCCCGCCTTCCGGCGTACTGCACGTCTCTCGGGAAGGTGCTACTCGCGCATCTCGCCGATGAGGAGCGACGGGCGCGCCTTGGCCGGATCGACCTACGGCGCCGCGGCCCGAACACGATCACGTCACGGACGGCGCTCGCGGCCGAGCTCCTACGCGTGCGCGAGCAGGGCTACGCCGTGAACAACGAAGAGCTCGCCTACGGCCTCCGCTCGATTGCCGCTCCCGTGCTCGCGCACGACGGCTCTGCTGCCGGGGCCATCAATCTCGCCGTCCACAGTTCCATGGTGTCGAGCTCGACCCTCGGTGCCCGCTTCGGTCCGATTCTCATGCGCACCGCCGCCGACATCTCTGCGCGGCTCGGGTTCCGCCAGCACTGACGGTTGCGCTATACACCCGCTGTGGCCCCGCGCACGTCGCCGCCGTTCCGCGCAGATCACGTCGGCAGCCTGCTGCGCCCGAAGCGGCTGCTCGATGCGCGCGAGGCGCATGCCGCGGGACGCATCGACGCCGACGAGCTTCGTGCGATCGAGGACGACGCGATCCGCGATGCGGTGCGGATGCAGGAAGAGGTGGGGCTGCAATCCGCCACGGATGGCGAGTTCCGCCGCGCCTCGTGGCACATGGACTTCATCTACCAGCTCGACGGGATTACGAAGGAATCGGGGCACATCTCCGTCAAGTTCCACAACCCGGACGGAGACATCGAGTTCACGCCTGCCGCGCTCCACGTGAACGGCCCGCTCGACGTGACGGGCACGATCTTCGGCGACGACTTTCGTTTCCTGCGGCAGTCCGTGGCGAGTGCTGTCCCGAAGCTGACCATCCCGTCGCCGAGCATGGTTCACTACCGCGGCGGCAAGGCGGCGATCGATCCG
The DNA here is from genome assembly GCA_050697375.1 of Gaiellaceae bacterium. Taxonomy (GTDB): domain Bacteria; phylum Actinomycetota; class Thermoleophilia; order Gaiellales; family Gaiellaceae; genus Palsa-739. The sequence continues at coordinate 22,746 of JBOGZQ010000023.1, forward strand.
GCCGTGTACCCCGATCTCGACTCGTTCTGGGCCGGGCTGACGGGCGCGTACGGGAAGCAGGTGAGCCGGCTCGGGGAGCTCGGCTGCACGTACCTGCAGTTCGACGATACGAGCCTCGCGTACCTCAACGATCCGCATCAGCGCGAGTACGTCGCCTCGATCGGCGGCGATCCCGAGCGTCAGCACGTCGAATACATCCACCACATCAACGAGGCGCTCGCCTCGCGGCCGGCCGGGATGTCGGTGACGACGCACATGTGCCGCGGCAACTTCCGCTCGTCGTGGGCGGCGGAAGGGAGCTACGACTTCGTCGCCGAGGCGCTCTTCAACGAGCTCGAGGTCGACGGCATCTTCATGGAGTGGGACGACGAGCGCTCGGGCGGGTTCGCTCCGCTGCGCTTCCTGCCCAAGGGCAAGCAGGTCGTGCTCGGCCTCGTGACGACCAAACGCGGCGAGCTCGAGGCGAAGGACGCGATCAAGCGCCGCATCGAGGAGGCCTCACATCACGTCGACGTCGATCAGCTCTGCCTCTCACCGCAGTGCGGATTTTCGTCCACCGTGGAAGGAAACGCCCTCACTGTCGACGAGGAGATCGCGAAGCTTCGGCTGGTCGTCGAAGTCGCACGCGAAGTCTGGGGCTGAGTTCCTCACCCCGCCGGGTTTCTGCACCCCCACGGGTCAGCGCGTGGCAGTGCAGCGCAGGTCGGCGTCGAGCGGACCGATCCGGTACTGCGCGAGCGTCGGCGCGACGCCGGTGAAGCCCCCGCTGATGCAGTTCTGCCGCGCCTGCGGGAGCGTCGCCTCGGTTCCTGCCACCCAAGCGGGCAGCCGGCGGTTGAAGACCGCCGGTGTCGTCGGCCCCGACAGCCCGGTGATGTCCTTCCACTGGGCGCCGGTGGAGTAGATCCCGATCGGACCGGTCGCGCCGGCGTTGCGCAGGCCGGCGACGAAGCCCTGCAGCGCGGCGATGTTGAGCTGGTAGGTGCCGGCCCAGCTCGCAGAGAGCTCGACGTCAAGCCACCACGGCGCGGTGTTGGCTGCGACCGAGTCGAACGCGGCGACCAGCCGGTACGAGTAAGCGGCGCGCCGCTCGCCGTAGAGATACGAGCAAGCGTTGGTCAGCAAGCTGTTACAAGCACCGTAGACCGGCGCGGTGCCGTCGCTTGGCCAGTCGGAGACGTGATGAGCGCCCGGGTTACCGGTGTCGAGGTACAGCGACAGGGGCGGCTGCTTCGGACGCTTCTGCCCCGGCGTGTCGCGGGCCCAGTGCAGCTCGCCGCTGATACACCGGTTCGCGTTGTTCGCCCGCCCGCCGTCGACACCGACGATCCCGAACCGTGGATTCGACGGGTACGAACCCGAGCACTGCGGATAGGAGACGTCGTAACCCGTGGTCGGCGACGAGCGGCCACTGATCCAGATGATCAGCACCACGAGAACGGCGATGAAGGCGAGCGCGACCACCAGCACCCACCGCACCCCGGGCCGGGAACGTCTGGCAGGCGGCACGGCCGTCAAAGGTGGCCGATGACGGCCCGGACGTGCACGGTCTCGACCACGCGTCCGGAGGGTGCAACCGCGGTGATCGCGGACGAGAGCTCCTGTGTGAAGTCTTGCCTCTCTGCGGGCGGGATCTGATCGGTTGAGGTCGCAGACAGGATGTGCCCGACGACGAAGTCCACGTCGATCGTCTCGGCGTACGTTCGTTGCCACCTCTCGGCGGCACGAAGCGCTTCGGCGGTTAAGTCGACGTCGCTCAGCGGCCGTCCGAGGCGGCTCTCCACCACACGGCGTAGCGCCTTCGCCCACGGATCGGGGTGGAGCCACATCGGTGTCCCGTTGTAGGCGACCGCGACGACGCCGCCCGCGGCGATCTGTTGCAGTTCGCTGAGCGTCGCCCGCGGCTCCATGAAGCGGAAGGCAGTGCCGATCGTGACCAGATCGAATCGTCCGGGGAGCGGCTCCAGTTCTCGAAGCTCAGTCGAACTGCCCATGATCCACTCGATATTCGTGATGCCCCGTTGGCGGGCGGCGCGTTTGGCCTCACGCAGCATGTCCGGCTCAGGGTCGATTCCGACCACATGCTCAAAGAAGGGTGCGAGCTCAAACGTGAGCGCGCCGGTCCCGCAGCCGAGGTCGAGCAGTCGACCACCGCCGACTCGGCCGAACTCCCCGAAGCGAGCGACTAATTCGGCCGGATACGTCCGGCGGTACCGCGCGTAGAAGCCCGCGGTATCGCCGGCAAAAGGACGAGCCGCTCGGCTCAAACCGCTGCGGCCTCCCAGACGAACCCGTCCGGGTCGGTGAACGATCCGGCGTCGCCGGCGATCACGATCCGATGCGATCCGCTGCCCTCAGGGGCAACCTTGGCGTCCTTCGCCAGCGCAGCACGTTTATAGAGCCCCAGTTTGACGGCGCCGGATGCGGCGTCGAACTCGATGTACTTGCTGCCATAGCTCTTGGCCACGGTCAATCCGTGGTCGACGTAGAAGCGCTTGCTCTCGCGCATGTCTGCGACTCCGAGCAGGAGCGCGATCTCGTCGATCTGACCGGTGGCCGGGCCGGTGTTCTTCTTCGCGGCGGTCGCGATCTTCCAGATCGTTCCGTCCGGTGCCTGGACGACGCCGGAGTAGCCGCCCCAGAACTGCTTCGCGGCCGGCGTCAACGACAGGGCGCCGGCATCTAGCCCGGCGCGAACGAACGCGTCGACGCCGGCCGGCTGGGAGACGATCAGCGACAGCGTGAACCCACGGAAGCCCGTCGACGGCGTCTCCGAGGCGCGCAGGCGCACGGGATCACCCAAACCGAAGGCGTCGCGATACAACGCTTCCGCGGCCGCCGGGTCGGGGACTTCGAGGTAGACAGACTTGATCGAGGTCATGACGGCTCCTCTCGGGGCGTGTCGAGCGATCGGAGATTAGACGGCGCCGAGCGCCACGACCTCCTCGGCGGCCTCATCCACGAATACCACCCCGCCGCCGCTTGGACCGGATATTGGCTCTCTGTAGCAACGCGTAGCCTTATCTGCTACGATGATGATCCCATGCCACGGACCATCCCCCAGCGTGAGCTGCGCAACGCCAACGCCAGGGTGATCGCCGCCGTCGCGGCCGGCGAGAGCTTCGTCGTGACACGCAACGGCGTCCCGGTGGCAGAGCTGCGGCCGATCGAGCGCGCACGCCGAAACTTCGTCCCGAAGGCGGAACTGGCCGCACTCGCGGCGGCCGGGCCGCACATCGATTTCGCGCAGTTCCGCGCCGACCTCGACAGCGCCATCGACCAGGGTCTGCTCTAGAGGGTTGATGCGGGTTCGTTGGGCAGGGACCGAGCCGTGAGACGAAGAAAGGGCCTCCAGCCCTGTTCCCTCGTGATTGGAGCACGAGTTGTCAGCATCGCTGGAGACCCTTGTTGTTGCGGCGTATATGTTCGCGGACGAGGCGGCGGTCCCTCGTTGCGGCCCATCCGGTTTGACGACCGATGCCGAGTTGGTCGCGCTTTCGGTGGCGCAGGCGTCGATCGGGATCCCGTCGGATCGGCAGTTTCTCGGCTTGATCGGCAAGGTCTTGCCGGGCTGGTTTCCGCATCTGCCTTGCCAGTCGCAGTACAACCGCCGTCTGCGACGTCTGGCGCCGCTGCTTGCCGGAGTGCAGTTGCAGTTGGCGGGGCTGCTTGCTTCGGGCGAGCTGCGGCTCGCCGACGGCACCCTGATCGGCGTCGCCAACTACGCCGGCTGCGCGAAGCGAAGCGAGTTCGCGGGCACGGCCGCCTACGGCTACTGCGCCGCGAAGAGCCAGTACGTCTGGGGTATGCGGCTCGTTTTGATCACCGACCGGATCGGCGTGCCCGTCGGCTACACCCTGGTCGCCGCCAACGAGAAGGAATACGAGCCGGTGCGTGACCTGACGACGGCGCAGGCCGGCTGCTTGCTGATCGCCGACAAGGGCTACTGGGGACGCCAGTACGCGGAAACGTTGGCGCTGCAAGGCGTGACGATCCGCACGCCCGACCGTGTCCGCACCGCCGACAACCTCGCCCGCGAGAAACGCCTCGCCAGCCTCAGGCTCGTGATCGAATCGACGATCTCGAACCTGAAGTGCCAGATGCGGCTCGAGCAACACCTCGCGAAAACACCGCAAGGACTCGTGCAACGGATCGCACAGCGACTGCTCGCGCTCACGATCGGCATGCTCCTCAACGCCCTCCACGGACGCCCACCCCGCGCCCTCGTCGCCTATGACGGACGCTGAACCCACATCAAGCCTCTAGTACCGAACCCGGGAAAGGACCCGAAGTAGTGGCGGGCGTTCGTGTCCGCTGCACGTCGGGCTTCATGGAGAAGCCCTGCGACCACAAAGGCCATGCCCGAAAGCTCAACGAGTTCGGCCGGCCGAAGCACTACGCCTGCGCGATCTGTCGAGCGAAGTGGAAAGGCGACTGGCTCTGGGTCCTGCGCGAGAACCTGTCGCTCGTTCGGGGGCCCGTGCGCATGCTGACGCTGACCCTTCCCGGCGCGGCGGTGCTCCCCTGGGATGAGGGTGTCTGCGCGTGGATGGGCGAGCACAAGCACAGCGGACGCCTAGGCTGCCGCGTCCAGCATGAAGCGCTCGTTGCGTTTTGCGAAGACCTTCAGGAGCGGTTCCATCGGCTGATGGCGGCGGCGCGCTACGCCGCTCGCGTCAAGGGACCAATCGTGCTCGCGCTCAAGTGGGAGGCACAAACGCGCGGGGCGCCACACGTGCACCTTTGCATTCCCGCGACGCCCGCCGGCGAGCGCTTCGTCGGAGAGGTCGTTGCCCGCCGCGAAGCACACGGATTCGGTGAGCTGGTCGACAAAGGAT